>CAZJCW010000006.1:0-42080 GCA_964544365.1 uncultured Alsobacter sp. | reverse complement strand
TTCCAGGGCGACGTGGTGTTCCTGCACGAAGTCGTGCCCGGCGTCGCCGACCGAAGCTACGGCCTGCAGGTCGCCAAGCTGGCCGGGCTTCCGCCGCCGGTCCTGGAGCGGGCGCGCGTGATCCTCGACGAACTGGAAGCGGCCGACAGGCAGGCTCCCGTCGAGAAGCTCGTCGACGACCTGCCGCTCTTCGCGGCGGCGAGGCCGTCCTCGGCCGCGCCCGTCATGGCCGCCCCGGTCGGGCCGGACCCTCTGCGCGAGGCGCTGGATGCGCTGGACCCCGACTCCCTGACCCCTCGCGAGGCGCTCGAAGCGCTCTATCGGCTCAAGCAGCAGTCTCGGACGGCCGGCTGACGCGCGACGCCGGGGCGGCATCGCCGCACGCGAAGGCAACCGGGCGAAACGCCCGGACGAGGTCGGGATCGAGTTCGCCGGGCTGGGCCAGAAGGCGCTCGAAGGCCTTCCCGGCGGCGACGGGTCCCTTGTAGGAGCGTCGTTCGAGCATGGCCCCGTAGACGTCGACGATGGAGATGAGGCGCGTCGGGTCGCTGATCCGTCCGCCCGACAGGCCGTCCGGGTAGCCCGAACCGTCCAGCCGCTCGTGGTGGTGCCGGACCGCATCCAGCGTGACGTCGTCGTGGCCGCCCGCCTCGAGCAGCATCCGGTGCCCGTGGCCGGGATGGTCGCGCATCAGCACCCACTCCTGCGGCGTCAGGGGGCCGACCTTGTCGAGGACGGCGGCCGGCACCTTCGACTTGCCGATGTCGTGCAGGGCGGCGGCGGTCCCGATGATCTGCCTGTCGTCCCGGCGGAATCCGAGATGCGCCGCGAAGGCCATGGCGAGGCCGCTGACCAGCAGGCAATGCTGGGACGTTCCCTCGTGGTGGCGGCGCACGGCATCGATCCAGGCCCGGATGCCTTGCGTCTCCACCACCTCGGCCATTTCGCGCGCCGCCGCGCGGATGAAGGTCGGATCGACGGGCTCGGCGGACAGGACGTGGGAAACCAGCGAATAGCCCGCATCCAGGCCGGCGCGCAGCACGGCAGGTTCGCCGGCATGCTGGACGAGATCGGGCAGCCGCACGCCGGTCAGCGCAGCGACCAGTTCGCTCGGGCGGGGATCGCGGGTGAGCAGCGCCGTCGCGCCGAGCACCTCGGCCTGGACCACCTCGCGCCGGAGCGACGGGTTCACGGCAAAGACGCGGTGCCCCGTCGCCAGGGGTGTGCGGCGCAGGGCAGCGATCAGCTTCTGGAGCGTGTCGGTGTCGGACAGGTCGATGTCGATGAGAAGGTTCGCGGCGCTGTCGATCCCTGATTCCGCCGCGTCGTCGAGGAGCACGGAAGTCGCCGGTCCCGCCGCCTCCGTTCGCCGCATCCAGAGAGCCGCTGTCTCCGCGTCGGATGTGACGATCACCAGATCGGGCAAGGCAGGCTCCAAAAGCAAAAAACAAACCGTTGAATGCAATTCGCGTGAACCCTGATCTTACTCACCGGAAGTAAATGGAGGTTGAAAACACACGCAAAAAGACACGTTGACGCGAAACCGCGCGGCGACGATCCTCGCGCATTGCTTCCAGATCCCATTGCCCGGCGCTTCCTTGCCTGCTGACCGTTTTCCGACGACGCCCGCTCCCGTTCTCCCTTCTGATCCGTCGGGAACGGCCGGACCGTGGTAACGCGCGTCTCCACGGTGGCCTTCGAGGGGATCGAGGCCCGCCCGGTGGACGTTCAGGTCCAGGTCATTCCGGGCCTGCCGAACTTCATCATCGTCGGCCTGCCGGACAAGGCCGTCGGCGAATCCCGGGAGCGGGTCCGCGCCGCGCTCGTCGCCTCCGGTCTCGCCCTGCCGTCGCGGCGCGTCGTCGTCAACCTCGCGCCGGCCGACCTGCCGAAGGAGGGAAGCCATTTCGACCTCCCCATCGCGCTGGCGGTGATGGCCGCCATCGGCGCCATTCCGCAGGATTGCCTCGATGGCCTGACCGTTCTGGGTGAACTGGCGCTCGACGGCTCCATCGCGTCGGTCGCCGGCGTGCTGCCGGCGGCCATCGCCGCGAACGCGCGCGGTCACGGGCTCGTCTGTCCCCAGGCCTGCGGTCCCGAGGCCGCCTGGGCGGCCGGCGACATGACGATCGTCGCGCCCGTCTCGCTGATCCAGTTCGCCAATCACGTGCGCGGCATCCAGGTGCTTGCGCCACCGGCCCCTGTCGTGCGGCAGACGGCGGCCCCCCTGCCCGACCTTGTCGATGTCCGCGGCCAGGAGACGGCCAAGCGCGCCCTCGAGATCGCCGCCGCCGGCCAGCACAATCTCCTGTTCAACGGCCCTCCGGGAGCCGGCAAGTCGATGCTGGCGATGCGCCTGCCGTCGATACTTCCCCCGCTCGCGCCGGCGGAGCTGCTCGAGGTGTCGATGGTGCACTCCATGGGCGGATTGCTCGCCGACGGTGCGCTGACGGATCGCCGCCCGTTCCGCGCGCCGCATCATTCGGCGTCGATGGCCGCGCTCGTCGGCGGCGGGATTCAGGCGCGGCCCGGGGAGATCTCCCTCGCCCACCACGGCGTGCTGTTCCTCGACGAGCTGCCGGAATTCGCCCCGCAGGTGCTCGACAGCCTGCGCCAGCCGCTGGAGACCGGGCTGGTCGCCATCGCCCGCGCCAACCGCCGCGTCGTCTATCCGGCCCGCTTCCAGCTCGTCGCCGCGATGAATCCGTGCCGCTGCGGCCACGCCAACGATCCCGGCTTTGCCTGCCGGCGGCAGCCCAACGAACGCTGCGTCGCCCAATACCAGGCCCGGCTCTCGGGACCCTTTCTCGACCGCATCGACCTCGCGCTGGAGGTGCCGGCCGTCAGTCCGGCCGACCTGATGCTGCCGCCGCCGCGGGAGGGGTCGGCGGCGGTCGCGGCGCGCGTCGCCGCGGCGCGGGATCGCCAGTCGGTCCGCTACGCCGCCCACGGTCTTCCGCCGGGAACCACGAACGCGTCCTGCCCGGCCTCCCTCCTCGACGCCGTGGCCCGACCCGACACGGCGGGGCTGGCCATGCTGCGCCAGGCGGCGGACACGATGCGCCTGTCGGCGCGCGGGTTCCACCGCGTGCTGCGTCTCGCGCGGACCCTTGCCGATCTCGACGGCGACGGGCCGCCCGGCCGCGTGCATCTCGCCGAAGCGCTGTCGTACAGGCAGGGCGTCGAGGCCCGCCGCGACTAGCCTCTGCCCGCCACGCCGGGAAAGCCAACGGAATCTCAATCCCTCGCCGTCATGATCCCACGCGCTTCGACGGGGAGATCGCGACGGGCCCATGGACGACGGCACGGTTCTCGGACAGACATGGCGGACCAGCCTGGTGCAGGCGCTGGCCGATCCGGCCGTTGCCGCGGTGACCGTCTGCGTGCTCGCAGCCGTCACGGTCGCGGCGCTCGCGGCCCTCGTCTTCATGATCCGCGATCACGTCCGCCTCGAACAGAAGGCGCGCGATGCGGCTGCGGCGCAGGAGCGGCTGCAGGACACCGCCTGGGAGCTGCGGGAGACGGCGGACCGCTATCGCAGTCTCGTCGAAGGCCATGGCGACTTCATCGTCCGGCGCGATCCGCGCGGCCGGCTCACCTACGTCAACGACGCCTTCGCCGCCATGGCGGGCCGCGACGGCGCCACGCTCATCGGCACCACCTTCGGCGTCGCGCCGGATGTGCTGACCCGCCAGAGCGCCGACGGCGCCGAGAGCTTCGACCAGGCCTTCGAGACGGCGGACGGGGTGCGCTGGATCTCGTGGGTGCAGACGCCGGTCCGCGGCCGCGAAGGCGCGGAGATCCAGGCCGTCGGCCGCGACGTGACCGAGCGCCGCCGCGCGGAGGCCGACCTCGCCGAGGCCCGCCGCCGCGCCGAGGCGGCCAGCGAGGCGAAATCCCGGTTCCTCGCCACCGTCAGCCACGAGATCCGCACCCCGCTGAACGGCATCCTGGGCATGGCGGATCTCCTCGCCGGCACGCGCCTCGACGCCGAGCAGGCGACCTATGCCCGCGCCGTGAAGACGTCGGGCGAAGCCCTCCTGTCCATCCTCGACGAGATCCTCGACTTCTCGAAGATCGAGGCCGGCCGTCTCGACCTGGCTGACGAGCCCTTCCCGCTCGCACCGCTGGTGGAGGGGGTCGTCGAGCTCCTCGCTCCCCGCGCGCAGGGCAAGGGCATCGAGATCGCCGGCCTCGTCGAACCCGGCGTTCCGCCCGTGGTGCGGGGCGATGCGGCGCGCCTGCGCCAGGTCCTGATGAACCTCGCGGGGAACGCCGTGAAGTTCACCGAGCGCGGCGGCGTCGGCCTGCGGCTCGCCGGTCGCGGCGGACGGCTCGTCCTCACCGTCTCCGACACCGGTCCGGGCATCGACGCGGATCGTCTGGACAGCATCTTCGAGGAATTCGAGCAGGCCGACGGCTCGGCCTCGTCGCGCCATGGCGGAACCGGCCTCGGCCTCGCCATCTCCCGCCGGATCGTCGAGCGCATGGGCGGACGGCTCACCGTCGACAGCACGCCGGGCCGCGGGTCCGTCTTCACCGTGGCGGTTCCCCTCGCGGAGGTGGCGACCGGCGACCCGCCGTCCGACCCGCTCGCCACCCTGCGCGGCCGGCGCGCCCTGATCGTGTCCGCCTCGCCCTTCGAGGCGCCGTTCCTGGCCGAGCGGCTGTCCGCCGCCGGCGTCAAGGCCTCGCTGTCCCGCGACCCGGACGACGCACTGTCGCTCGTCGCCAGCGCCCGCCGGCTCGATCTGCTCGTCGTGGACGGCGCGCTCGGCGAGGAGGTGGTGCGCACCATCGCCGCCGCGGGCCTCGCCGCCGGGGTCTCGAGCCGGCTGGTGCTGCTCTCGCCCTTCGAGCGCCGCATCCTCGGCCCGCCCGCCGCCGCCGGCTTCGACGGCTATCTCGTCAAGCCGCTGCGGCACGGCGCGCTCGCCGCCCGCCTCGTCGACCGTCCCATGCCCGAGAGCCCGCGCGGCGCCGGGCCGGAGGGCGACAAGCCGACCGGCGCGGGGCCGCAGGTCGCCCGCGCGCTGGCCGGGCTCGAGATCCTGCTCGCCGAGGACAACGACATCAACGCCCTGCTGGCCACCCGCCTGCTGGAACGCCATGGCGCGAGCGTGACCCGCGTCCGCGACGGGGTGGCGGCCGTCGACCGGTTCGCCGCTGCATGCGCCGGCCTTGCCGCGCCGATCGACGCGATCCTGATGGACATCCGCATGCCGCGGCTGGACGGCCACGAGGCGACGCGCCGCATCCGCGCCCTGGAGCGCCAGGAAGGCGTCGCCGCGGTGCGGATCGTCGCGCTGACGGCCAACGTGTTCGACGAGGACCGCCGGTCCGCCATCGCCGCCGGCATGGACGCCACGGTCGCGAAGCCCGTCGACGAGCGGACCCTCGTGGCGGCGCTGCTTCCCGAGAGCCTGGCGGCCGTCTCGGCCTGAACAGGCGGCATCCGGCCTCCGCCGGCCTTGACCGCGGCCGCCCGCGCCCGACCTGTGCAGGCATGATCAACGGCCTCCTTCTGTTGTTTGCCTGCCAGCTCGTGGGCGAGATCGCCGCGCGCGGTCTCGCGCTGCCCGTGCCGGGGCCGGTGCTCGGCCTGCTCCTGCTCGTCGCGGGGCTCGCCGTCTGGAACCGCCTGCGCCCCTTCGACGACGCGACGCTTCAGGAGAGCGGGCTCGGCCGGGTCGCGGCGGGCCTGCTGGGCAGCCTCGCCCTGCTGTTCGTCCCCGCCGGCGTCGGCGTCACGCAGCACCTCGGCCTCGTCGGCGAGCACGGGACGGCGCTGGGCCTCGCGCTCGTCGGCTCCACGCTCATCACCTTGCTGGTCACGGTCGGGGTCTTCCTGGCGGTCAAGCGATGGACCAGCCGCGCGGGCGGCGAGGCCGGCGGAGACCCCCGGTGAGCGCATCGACACTGTGGGTCTATCTCGCCGCGACGCCGCTGCTGTGGCTGACGGTGACGCTCGCCGCCTGGCTGGTCGCCGACGCCCTCGCCCGCGCCAGCGGCCGGCACGCGCTGGTCAATCCGGTCCTCATCGCGGTCGTCCTCGTCGCGCTCCTGCTGCGCGCGACGGGGACCGACTACCGCACCTATTTCGAGGGCGCGCAGTTCGTGCACTTCCTGCTCGGCCCGGCGACGGTGGCGCTCGGCGTGCCGCTGTACCGGAACCTCGCGCAGGTGCGGCGGAACCTTCTGCCGATGGCCGCGGCGCTGGCGGTCGGCTCGGTCGTCGCGGTGGTGTCGGCCGTGGGCATCGCCGCCGCGCTCGGGGTGCCGCGCACCGTCCTGGTGTCGCTCGCGCCGAAATCGGTGACGGCCGGCATCGCGATGGGCGTCTCGGAAGCCCTGGGCGGCGTGCCGTCCCTGACGGCGGCGCTGGTCATCGCCACCGGGATCATCGGCGCGGTCATGGTGACGCCGCTGATGAACGCGCTCGGCATCCGCGACTACGCGGCGCGCGGCTTCGCGGTCGGCCTTGCCTCGCACGGAATCGGCACCGCCCGCGCCTTCACCGTGGACCCGGTGGCCGGGACCTTTGCCGGCATCGCGATGGGCCTGAACGCGGTCGTCACCGCCGTGCTGGTGCCGCTGCTGGCATCGCTGGTCTAGGACGCGTCGTCGGGCCGGCGCAGAGCCGCCCGGCGCGGCGCTTCAGTGCATCACCCACAGTCCGGCGAGCCCGGCCGAGCCGATGACGATGCGCCACCAGGCGAACACGCCGAAGCCGTGCCGCGAGACGTAGTGAAGCAGCCCGCGCACCACGATCAGTCCCGAAACGAACGCCGCCGCGAAGCCGACGCCGATCGCCATCACGTCGTTCGTGTCGAGGATCTTGTAGTTCTTGTAGAGGTCGTAGGCGAAGGCGCCCGCCATGGTCGGCATGGCGAGGAAGAACGAGAACTCCGCCGCCGAGCGCTTGTCGGCGCCCAGCAGCATGGCCCCGACGATGGTCGCGCCGGAGCGCGAGACGCCCGGGATCATCGCCAGGCACTGGCACAGCCCGATCTTCAGGTACATCGACAGCGGATAGGTCGTGGCGTCCGAGTACCGGGTTTTCAACGGCAGGTCGTCCACGAGCAGAAGCACGAAGCCGCCGACGATGAGAGCGATGCAGACGACCAGCGGGTTGAACAGCACGCCCTTGATGAATCCGTGGGCGACGGCGCCGATGGCGGCGGCCGGCAGGAATGCGATCAGCACGCCGATCACGAAGATCCGTGCCTGCTTGTCGGTCGGGATGGCGATCGCGATCCCCAGCAGCTTGCGGAAATAGACGAGCAGGAGGGCGAGGATCGACCCGAACTGGATCAGCACCGAGAACGTCTTGGAGAATCGCTCGTCGTCGAAGGCGAGGCCGAGGAAGTGCTGGGCGAGCAGGAGGTGGCCCGTCGAGGACACCGGCAGGAACTCGGTGAAGCCTTCGAGAACACCGAGGATGGCCGCCTTGGCCACGGTGAGACTGTCCATGGTGCCGCAATGCTCCAGCGTGCGCGGCCGCGAATCGGTTGTAAGCCCCGCGTCCCGGTTCTATACGGGGCCGCCCGGCGTACGCCAGTGTCCGGGCCCCTGCATTTTCGAACGATAGCGGCGGTCGGTGCCGCGGCGCTCGTGCATCGCGACAATTCTCCGGGTCCGGTTAACCAATCCGCGGCATTCGCCCATGGCGCCGGTCGCCAGCCATCTTGCCGCCCTTGTCTCAGTCCAGTAGCCGAAGGTCATGGCCACCCTTTTCCACCACCCGCTCTGCCCCCACTCCCGCTTCGTGCGTCTCGTCCTCGCCGAGTTCGGCATGGAGGCGATGCTGGTCGAGGAGCGCACCTTCGAGCGTCGCGTGGAGTTCCTGACGATGAACCCGGCGGGAACCACGCCGGTCTTCGTGGAGGAGCAGTCCGGCCCGGTGCCGGGCGCGTCCGTGATCGCCGAGTATCTCGACGAGACGCGCGGCCTGGCGCTCGGGGACCGTCGCCTGCTTCCCCTCGACCCGCGCGGACGCGTCGAGGTGCGGCGGCTGGTCGAGTGGTTCAACAACAAGATGTTCGCCGAAGTCACCCAGCACCTCGTCCTCGAGAAGGTGATGAAGCGCTTCATGCCGGCCGATGTCGGCGGCGGCGCGCCGGACATGGGGGCGATCCGCGCGGCGCGCTCCAACATCCGCTATCATCTGGCCTATGTCGGCTGGCTGATCGGCGGGCGGAACTGGCTTGCCGGCGACCGGCTGACCTACGCCGACCTCGCCGCGGCGGCTCAGCTCTCGGCGGCCGATTACCTGGGCGACGTGCCGTGGCAGGAAAACGAGACGGCGAAGAACTGGTATGCGCGGGTGAAGTCGCGCCCCTCGTTCCGGCCCCTGCTGGCCGACCGGGTGCTGGGCAGCGATCCCTCCGCCCATTACGCGGACCTGGACTTCTGAGCGGGGCCGCGCTCCGCGCCGAACTGGAGAGGGCGGCGCGGGCGGCCGGCTTCGACGCCGTCCGCGTGACCACGCCCGACGCCATTCCAGACGCACCGGCCCGCCTCGCCGAACACCTCGCCGCCGGCCACCACGGCGACATGGCGTGGATGGAGGAAACCGCCGATCGCCGGGCCTCCCCGCGCGCCCTGTGGCCCGAGGTGCGCAGCATCGTCATGCTCGGCACGAGCTATGCCCCGGCCGGCGATCCCATGGCGACCCTCGCCCTGAAGGACCGCGGCACCATCTCGGTCTATGCCCGGTCGAAGGACTACCACGACGTCATCAAGGGGCGGCTGAAGCAGGTTGCCGGCACGCTCGCGGCCCGTGGCGGCTGCGAGGTGAAGGTGTTCGTCGACACCGCGCCGGTCATGGAAAAGCCGCTGGCGGCCGCCGCCGGGCTGGGCTGGCAGGGCAAGCACACGGTGCTCGTCTCGCGCAGTCACGGCTCGTGGCTCTTCCTGGGGGCGATCTTCACCACCGCCGACCTGCCCGCCGACGAACCGGGTCGCGATCATTGCGGCACGTGCCGCCGCTGCCTCGACATCTGCCCGACGGACGCCTTCCCGGCTCCGTACCGGCTGGATGCGCGCCGCTGCATCGCCTACCTCACCATCGAGCACAGGGGGCCGATCCCGCGCGCCCTGCGGCCGGGCATCGGCAACCGCATCTTCGGCTGCGACGACTGCCTCGCCGTTTGCCCGTGGAACCGATTCGCGCAGGCCTCGCGCGACCAGAAGCTGGCCGCCCGCGCCGACCTCGACGCCCTGCCGCTGGCCGACCTCGCCCGCCTCGACGACGCGGCCTTCCGCGCGCTGTTCGCCGGAACGCCGGTGAAGCGCACCGGCCGCGACCGGTTCATCCGCAACGTGCTCGTCGCCATCGGCAACTCGGGTCGCCCCGAACTGGCGGTCGAGGCCGAACGCAATCTCGCCGACCCCTCCCCGCTCGTCAGGGGTGCGGCCGTCTGGGCGCTGTCGCAGGTGCTGGAGGCGGATGCCTTTTCAGCCGTCAGGGCGCGGCACGCCCCGCAGGAGACGGATCCCGCGGTCGCCGCCGAATGGGAAGGACGCGAGCCATGATCAGAGTCGTGAAGGGACGCGGGCAGCCATGAACCTCTTCGTCTTCGGCTACGGGTACTCCTCCCGCGTCTTCGTGCACGCGGAGCGCGGCCGCTTCGCGGATGTCCACGCCACCGTGCGCAGCCAGGCCAAGGCGCACGCCATCGCCGGCGACCGCGTCGTCGGGCGTGTCTTCGACGGCGAGATCGCGGACGAGGCTATCGTTGAGGATCTCGCCGCGGCCGACGCCCTGCTCGTGTCGGTACCGCCGGATGCCGGCGGCGACCCGGTGTTGCGTCGCTTTTCGCAGGCCATCGCCGCATCGCCGCGCCTCGCCTGGATCGGCTATCTCTCCACCGTCGGGGTTTACGGCGACCACGCCGGCGGCTGGGTCGACGAAACGACGCCGCCCGCGCCCGTGAGCGAGCGCTCGGTGCGGCGGCTCGAAGCCGAGGATGCCTGGCTGGCGCTCGGCCGCGCGAGCGGCAAGGCCGTGCACGTGTTCCGCCTCGCCGGCATCTACGGACCGGGGCAGAACGCCCTCGTCAACCTGCGCGACGGCACCGCCCGGCGCATCGTGAAGCCGGGACAGGTCTTCAACCGCATTCACGTCGGGGACATCGCCGGGGCGCTGGCGGCCTCGCTGCTCCGGCCGGCCGGCGGGACGGTCTACAACGTGACCGACGACGAGCCCGCCCCGCCGCAGGATGTCGTCGCCTATGCCGCCGGGCTCATGGGCGTGCCGGTGCCGCCCGACCTTCCCTTCGACACCGCGACGCTGTCCCCCATGGCCCGCAGCTTCTACGGCGAGAACAAGCGCGTCTCGAACCGGCGGTTGAAGGCGGATCTGGGTTACGGCCTGCGCTACCCGACCTACCGGGAGGCCCTGGACGCGCTCTGGGTCGCCGGCGAAGGCCGCTCCTGAGCGCCTCAGGCCGCATGCCGGCTCGCGTCGGCCCCGAAGTGACCGATGTAGCGCTTGTTGATGAACTCCACCGGCAGCACGACGAGCACGTCCGTCGTGCCGAAACGGTAGTCCACGACCGCGCCGTCGCCGATGCGCGCGCCCAGGCGAAGATAGCCCTTGATGAGCGGCGGCAGCACGTGAAGGGCGCGTTTCGGGTCGACGTCGGCGACCGGCAGCGCGTCCATCGCGACGGCCCGGCCCGGCAGGGCGGCCACCCGCCACGGATCGGGCGCGCGTGCATGGTGGTGCAGGAACCCGAGCGCCGGGGCATGGCGGCTGACGTCCGTGCCCTCCAGGCTGGCGCAGCCGAACATCACGTCGACGCCATGATGCAGCACGTAGGTCCAGATGCCGTGCCACAGCAGCTCGATGGTCCGCTTGTCGCGGTAGGGCGGCAGGACGCAGGAGCGTCCGAGTTCGAGAAAGCTTCGTCCGGCATGCGCGCGCAGCATCGGCTCGATGTCGAACTCGCCGGCCGAATAGAATCCGCCGGCCGCCTCGGCCCGGTCCTGGCGCAGCAGGCGATACGTGCCGACGATGGCGGGTGAAGGGCCGGCGCCCTTGCGGCGCGCCCGGCGAAGCGGCGGTGCCTCGTGGTCGATCACCAGCAGGTGGTCGCAGACGGCGTCATACGCGTCGATGTCGCGCCGCTTGAGGCGCGAGATCAAGTCGGGCACCGCCGACATCTCCTCGTAGAAGACCTGGAAGCGCAGGCGCTGGGCCTGTTTCACCTCATGCCGCGTTCGCGCGAGCCGGACTTCGAGCGAGCCGATTCGCCCGAGGCTGTCCGGCAGGCCCGTCGGCTCGGGATCAACGGCGCGGTGCTGCGGTTGGGGCAGGATGGCGCGGGTTCCGCGCTGCAGGCCGTCGACGATGCGACCGGCCATGGGCTGGAGAAGCGGCAACGTCAGGGTCCGATCGGGGCTCTGGCGCGATGACATGCAATCTGGTCTCCGAGGCCTGCCCGGACCGTCGATCGATCCCGGCACCTGCCGCTCACAGGAGCAGCACACGGCTCCGACAGCATTGTGACATACCATGCCCGGGGCCGGCGTGCAGGCGCGCGTCCGGCGGGGGCCGGATCCTCAGGCGATGGCCCCGTCCGTGCCCTTCATGGGTTTGCCGGGCGTCGATTTCGGCTCGAACCGGCAGAGGTCGGACACGAGGCAGCGCCAGCACTCGGGCTTTCGCGCCTTGCAGACGTAGCGCCCGTGAAGAATCAGCCAGTGATGGGCGTGAAGCATGAACCGGCTCGGGATGATCCGTTCGAGTCCGAGCTCCACCGCCAGCGGCGTCTTGCCCGGCGCCAGCGGGATCCTGTTCGACACCCGGAACAGATGCGTGTCGACCGCGATGGTCGGTTCGCCGAAGGCCATGTTGAGCACGACGTTCGCCGTCTTGCGGCCGACGCCCGGCAACGTCTCCAGCACCGCGCGCTCGCGCGGCACCTCGCCGCCGAACTCCGCGACCAGCCGCTGCGACAGCGCGATCACGTTCTTCGCCTTCATGCGGAACAGGCCGATGGTCTTGATCGCCTCGCGCAGCCGGTCCTCGCCGAGGTCGATCATCTTCTGCGGCGTGTCGACCCGCGCGAAGAGCGGCCGGGTCGCCTTGTTCACGCCGGCGTCGGTGGCCTGGGCCGACAGCACGACCGCGACCAGCAGCGTGTAGGGATTGACGTGCTCGAGTTCGCCCTTGGGCTCCGGGTTGGCCTGCTGGAAGCGCGAGAACAACGCCTCGACCTGCGCCGGCTCGAGAGGCCTGGGCGCCTTCGCCCGGCGCGACGGCCGGGTCGCGCCGACGGATTTGGCCGTCGTCCCAGTCCGGACCCGCCCGCTCCCCGCCTTGGCCGGCAGGGGCTTTCCGGCCGGCCGGGCCGATGCGACCGGGGGCGCCGGGGCGTCCGCGGGCCCGCCTGCGACCGGCGGTGCGTCTTCAACGCGTCGTGAGGATGGCTTCCGTGGCGGCATCCGAGCGTTATAGTGATGGCCGTCACGGAACGGCAAGGCCGCGATGTCGCATTCATCCCCCGATCACTCCGCCGCCGACCGGCCGGTCTTCTCGGCGGTCCTGCATCCCCACCGCTCGCTCGGCCTGCGCGGCTACAGGCTCGTGCTCGTGCTGGTTGCGGCGGCCAGCATGGCGGCCAGCATTCCGTTCGTGGTGATGGGTTTCTGGCCGGTCGCCGGCTTCTACGGGCTCGACTTCGCGCTGATCTGGTTCGCCCTGCACACCAGCCGAAACGAGGCGCGCAGCTACGAGGAGGTGACGGTGAGCCCCGTCGAACTCCTGCTGCGCAAGGTGCCGGTCCGCGGCCGGCCCCAGGAGTATCGCTTCAACCCGATATGGACCCGCCTTCACCGGGAGGAACACGAGGAGTTCGGCGTCCAGCGCCTCGCCCTCGTGTCGCGCGGGCACAGCGTCGCCGTCGGCCAGTTCCTGACGCCCGACGAGAAGGCGAGCTTCGGCGACGAGCTGGGCCGTGCGCTCGCCGTGGCGCGGCGCGGCCCGGATTACTCGGCATGACCCAGGAGCCGATGCCGTCGCCGGCATCGACGGCGTCGGACGACTACGCCATCGTCCGGCGGTTGGTCGCGGCCCTGGCGGTCACGCCCGCGGGACCCGCCGCCCTCGCCTCGGCCGCCGCGCGGATGGGCCTGTCCGCGTCCGGCCTAGACGCGCTGCTCCATCGCTGGGGCGGCCTCGACGCCGCGGCCTTCGCCCGCGCCGCATCGCCCGGCTTCGCCCGCACCCTCGTGGCCGATGGCGGCCTCCTCGCCCCCGCTCCGCGGCGGGTGGACCTGCCCGTCGCGGTCACCGAGGCGCGCCGGGTCGGGCACGGTGTTCCGCTGTCCCTTCACTACGTCTTCCGGCCGTCGCCCTTCGGCGACTGCCTGGTCTTGGCGGCCGGCGATGCGGTCGCTGCAGTCGGATTCGTGGACGAAGACCGCCCGAGCGAGCTCGCCGACATGCGCCGACGCTGGCCTTCGGCCACGATCGAGCCCGGAAATGCGGCCCTGGAGCGCTTTGCCGACCGAATCTTCGACCCCGGCCGGTGGCAGACCCCCTTCCCCGTCGCCCTCCTCGGCACCGACTTCGACCGCACCGTCTGGCAAGCGATGCTCGCGATCCCCCTGGGCGGCGCCACCACTTATTCCGAACTCGCCGCCGGCATCGGCCGGCCCAGGGCGGCACGGGCGGTCGGAGCCGCTGTCGGCCGCAATCCCGTCTCGTTTCTTGTGCCCTGCCATAGGGTTGTGGGCCGGTCAGGCGCGCTGACCGGGTACTACTGGGGCACGGCGCGCAAGCAGGCGATGCTCGCCTGGGAAGCCGGGTTGACCGGAACCGCGTGAGGTTCAGCGAAAGATATCGAAGATGGAACGCGAGGGTGCGGGAGCCGGCGGAGGAGCTGCGGCTGCCGGCGCCTGTCCGGCCGGCGGAGAACCCTGCACCGCCGGCGGGCGTGGCGGTCGGGGAGCCGCGGCGACGGGCGGCGGTCCGCCAAGGGCCTCGACCCGCGCCGCCAGTTCGGCCGAGCGAAGCTCCGTGAAACGCGCGGAGCAAAAGCCGTGCACGCTTTCCCGGGCATAATCGCGGCAGACCATCTCGCGTTCGGAGGTGAAGCCCGCCTGTTCGGCCGCGACGGCCTTGACGGCGTTCCGATCCTTCGTGCGCGCCAGCAGGGCCTTGAAGTTCTCCCTCACCGCGCGGTCCGCGCTCGCACGATCGCTCTCTATGGCGCGAAGCTGGCTCTCGAGCGTCCCGGCGCCGGGCCCCCACAGGCCGCGCGCGTCGATCCGGCAGTTCCCTTCCGGGAACGGGCATGCGTCGTCGCCGCTCACCAGGACGGCGCCGTCGAGCAGATCCACGTCGAGCGGGCATGCCGGAATGTCGATGCGAAAGCGCGGCACGCCGTTAGGCCGACCGGCCGGCGACATGGCGAGGGGCTTTCCGCCGCCCAGATCCAGTCCGCATGCCTCGCCCGGGGACGACAGCTTTTCCCCCACGGCGATGATCGTCACCGTCATCGGCGCCGCCTTGTCGCGGCGCTCGATGATCATGCGGCCCTTGGTTCCGTTGAAGAAAAGCGTCCGTCCCAGAACTGTCGATTCGGCGGGGATCTTGACGGCCACCGGGCGCGGGGGTGGTGGCGGCTGCGCGGGGCCGGGTGCGCCGGCCGGCGCACCGGCGCCTGCAGGCCCTCCGCCGGCCGGGGCCTGCGGCAGCATCAACTGGGCCACCGCCGGCAACGGCAGGAGCGCGCAGGCAGTTAAGAGCGCAGCCAGCGCGGGACGCAGCGGAATCTGACGGGCGAATGCCTTCATGCGGCGGACCCTAGCAAGCCGCCCGGTGAGGGGCGAGAGCACGGCACCGGTGCAGGACGGATTCGCGTCCTGCTGTGGTTTTAATGCGTCGGTCACGGTCGAGGCGGCTTTGCGACGCTCGCGCCTTGCGCGCCTATGGGCCCCTCCTTATATACCGCCGGAACGCGGGAAACCCCGCGAAATCCTGAGGGGACCAGCCGCCCGACGGTCGTCGCGAGACGACAGCAGGGCGGTCACGGCCGGGGCGCCTACGGGGCCCGGCGGTCTCGCCGCGAAAGGGGACTGTAACTATGGCTAAAGTCATCGGAATTGACCTCGGAACCACGAATTCGTGCGTTGCCATCATGGAAGGCAGCACGCCGAAGGTCATCGAGAATGCGGAAGGCGCGCGCACCACGCCCTCCATCGTCGCTTTCACGGACGACGGCGAGCGCCTCGTCGGCCAGCCGGCCAAGCGCCAGGCGGTCACGAATCCCGAGCGCACCTTCTTCGCCATCAAGCGCCTCATCGGCCGGACCTATGACGATCCGATGACGCAGAAGGACAAGGGCCTGGTGCCCTACAACATCGTGCGCGGCGGCAACGGCGACGCATGGGTGGACGCCGACGGCAAGCAGTACTCGCCCTCGCAGATTTCCGCCTTCATCCTCCAGAAGATGAAGGAGACGGCCGAAGCCTTCATCGGCACCGGCGTGACGCAGGCCGTCATCACCGTCCCGGCCTACTTCAACGACGCCCAGCGCCAGGCCACCAAGGACGCCGGCAAGATCGCCGGCCTCGAGGTGCTGCGCATCATCAACGAGCCCACCGCGGCGGCGCTTGCCTATGGCCTCGACAAGAAGAAGTCGGGCACGGTGGCCGTGTACGACCTCGGCGGCGGCACCTTCGACGTCTCGATCCTCGAGATCGGAGACGGCGTGTTCGAGGTGAAGTCCACGAACGGCGACACGTTCCTGGGCGGCGAAGACTTCGACATGCGCCTCGTCGAGTATCTTGCGGAGGAATTCCGGAAGGAAAACGGAATCGACCTGAAGAAGGACAAGCTCGCCCTCCAGCGCCTCAAGGAGGCCGCCGAGAAGGCCAAGATCGAGCTGTCATCCGCGAGCCAGACCGAAATCAACCTGCCCTACATCACGGCCGACGCGACCGGGCCCAAGCACCTGACGCTGAAGCTCACCCGCGCCAAGTTCGAGGCGCTGGTCGACGATCTCGTCCAGAAGACCATCGAGCCCTGCCGCAAGGCGCTCAAGGACGCCGGCCTGACGGCGGCCGAGATCGACGAGGTCATTCTCGTCGGCGGCCAGTCGCGCATGCCGAAGGTCCAGGAGGCGGTGAAGCAGTTCTTCGGCAAGGAGCCCCACAAGGGCGTCAACCCCGACGAGGTCGTCGCCATCGGTGCCGCCGTGCAGGCCGGCGTGCTTCAGGGCGACGTCAAGGACGTGCTGCTGCTCGACGTGACCCCGCTTTCGCTGGGCATCGAGACGCTGGGTGGCGTGTTTACCCGGCTGATCGACCGCAACACCACGATCCCGACCAAGAAGGGCCAGGTCTTCTCCACCGCCGAGGACAACCAGACGGCAGTGACGATCCGGGTCTTCCAGGGCGAGCGCGAGATGGCAGCGGACAACAAGCTGCTCGGCCAGTTCGACCTCGTCGGCCTTCCGCCCGCCCCGCGTGGCGTGCCGCAGGTGGAAGTCACGTTCGATATCGACGCCAACGGCATCGTCAACGTGTCGGCGAAGGACAAGGCCACCGGCAAGGAGCAGCAGATCCGCATCCAGGCCTCCGGCGGCCTCAGTGACGCCGACATCGAGAAGATGGTGAAGGATGCCGAGGCGCATGCCGCCGAGGACAAGAAGCGGCGTGAGCTGGTCGAGGCCCGCAACCAGGGCGAAAGCCTCATCCACCAGACCGAGAAGTCTCTTGCCGAACTCGGCGACAAGGCCGGCGCTTCCGACAAGTCGGCCGTGGAGGCTGCGGTCGCGACGCTTCGCACTGCCCTTGCCGGCGAGGACGTCGAGGACATCCGCTCGAAGTCGAACGAGCTGATGCAGCTTTCGATGAAGCTCGGCCAGGCGATGTATGAGGCCGGCGCGGCCGGCGGGTCGGACGAAGGCGGCCCGCAGTCCGGCGAGAAGGACGACGTCATCGACGCCGATTTCCGCGAAGTCGGCGACGACGACAAGAAGAAGCGCGCGTAAGGAACAGAAGGGCGAGCCGAGAGGCTCGCCCTTCGTCTGGCGGGAACACCGTCTGCCGCGCTGTGCGCGAGACGGACCGACGACAGCGGGACGGCTCTGGTCGAACCGGTATCGATCGCGCGAAGATCCGGGACTGACTTGACCAAAGCTTGAGCATGGCCGTCGTTTGGGACACGGTGACCGAGCATATGGGATCGCCGCGCCCCGCTCTCGAATCGACCGGGGCCGCTGCCATTTCGCCCCCTAGCAGAGCCGGATTGAGCAACACGACCCATGGCCAAGACTGACTATTATGAGCTTCTCGGCGTGAGCCGGACCGCGTCGGATGCCGAACTGAAGTCGGCGTTCCGCAAGCTGGCCATGAAGCACCACCCGGACAAGAATCCGGGCGACACGGCGGCCGAGGCAAAGTTCAAGGAGTTGAACGAGGCCTACCAGGTGCTGTCCGACCAGCAGAAGCGCGCGGCCTATGATCGTTTCGGTCATGCCGCCTTCGAGAACGGCGGCGGTGGCGGCCCCGGCTTCGGCAACGATTTCGCATCGTCCATGGCCGACATCTTCGAAGACCTGTTCGGCGACCTGTCGGGTCGGCGGGGCGGTGGACGGCGCGCCGACGGTCGGGAGCGCGGCTCCGACCTGCGCTACAACCTCGAGATCACGCTCGAGGAGGCCTACAAGGGCAAGACGGCGACGCTGAAGGTGCCGACCTCCATCACCTGCGATGCCTGTTCCGGCTCCGGCGCGAAGCCCGGCTCCAAGCCGAAGACCTGTTCCACCTGCGGCGGCCAGGGGCGCGTGCGGGCCAGCCAGGGCTTCTTCTCCATCGAGAGAACCTGCCCGAGCTGCGGCGGACGCGGCGAGACGATCGACGATCCCTGCCGCTCCTGCGGCGGCGCCGGCCGCGTCACGCGCGAACGGACCCTGTCCGTGAACGTCCCGGCCGGCGTCGAGGACGGAACGCGCATCCGCCTCGCCGGCGAAGGCGAGGCCGGCCTGCGCGGCGGCCCGTCCGGCGACCTGTACATCTTCCTCTCCATCAAGCCGCACCCGTTCCTGCAGCGCGACGGGGCCGACCTGTTCTGCCGCGTGCCCGTGTCCATGGTGACGGCGAGCCTCGGCGGCGACCTGACCGTCCCGGTGCTCGACGGCCAGGAGGTGGCGGTCAAGGTCCCCGAGGGGACGCAGACCGGAAAGCAGATCCGCATCCGCGGCCGCGGCATGCCGGTGCTGCGCGCCCGGGAGCAGGGCGACCTCTACATCCAGATCGTCGTCGAAACACCGCAGAAGCTGAGCCCGCGCCAGAAGGAACTGCTCCGCGAGTTCGAGAACGAAAGTTCGAAGGACACGCAGCCCGAGAGCGCCAGCTTCTTCACGCGGGTGCGGGATTTCTTCGCCGGCGGGGAATAGCGTCGATCGGCCGTGGCGAACGCGAGGGCCATCATTGCGCCATGCCGTTCCCGTACTGACGGGGATCGACCGGACGTCGCGCGGGAGCCGCACCGCCCCGCTTCAGGTTGACGGCGCCGCACCGCCGTTTACGCTCAATGTCTCGCAGGCGTCCCGGGAGATACCACCCGATGCAGTCCCAGCGCCGAACCACCCGCCCTTCCCCGCGCCGCACCGCCGGGGCACGCCTGACGCGCACGCTCCAGGACGAGGCGCGCTTCCTGCGCAGCTGGCTCGACAATCCGCTGATGACGGGCGCGATCTCCCCGTCGAGCCCCTTCCTTGCCGCGGCCATGGCGAAGGAGGTCGATCCGGCCCGGCCCGGTCCCGTGATCGAGCTCGGCCCCGGAACGGGTCCCGTGACTCAGGCGCTGGTCGAGCGCGGCGTCGCGCAGGAACGCCTGGTGCTCGTCGAGTTCGATCCGGAGTTCTGCCGGCTTCTCGCCAAGCGTTTCCCGGGTGCCCGCGTCATCCGCGGCGACGCCTATGCGCTCGACACGACGCTGCGCGGGCTCATCGACCAGCCTGCAGCCGCTGTGGTTTCCAGCCTGCCGCTGCTCACGCGCCCCGAGGAGGAGCGGGTACGCCTGTTGCTGCACGCTTTCCGGCTGATGGCGCCGGATGCGCCCTTCATCCAGTTCACCTATGGGCTGACCTCCCCGGTCCCGCGTGGTCCCGGCGTGTCGTCGCATGTGTCCGCACCGGTATGGCGGAACATTCCGCCGGCGCGTGTCTGGGTCTACCGGAAGGTCGCTGCCGCGGCGCTGATGGGAGAGGTCCATCGGGAGCCGCGGATCCTGTTGCGGCTCAAGGAGCACACCGGCCGCATGCGCGACGGGTTTCTGGACCGGACGGAGAAGGTGCTGCACGCGATCGAGGAACGGACGGACAAGGTGCGGGACGACCGCCGCCTGCGGCCGACCCTGGACCTCATCCGGCGGATCAACGCCCACCTCGAGGGGCCGGATACCCACGTCGCCGCCGACGCGGCCCTGCGCCGCCGGGGTGGGTGGCGCGGCAAGAGCTGAGAGGACGGCGACATCGTGCCGATGGTCTACTACGTCAGCCATCCGCAGGTGCGGATCGATCCTGCCGTGCCGGTTCCGAATTGGTCTCTCTCCGACGTCGGTCGCCAGCGAATGCTGTCGATCGCCGACCGTGAATGGGTTCGCGCGCTGTCGGCGGTCGTGTCGTCCGACGAGACCAAGGCGATCGAGACCGCGCACCTCCTGGCCGCGCCCTCCGGGACTGCGGTCACGGTTCGCGAGGGCCTGCACGAGAACGACCGCAGCGCGACGGGCTTCCTGCCCCCGCCCGAGTTCGAGCGGATGGCGGATGCCTTCTTCGCCAATCCACATGAGAGCGTGCGGGGCTGGGAACGGGCCGCCGATGCGCAGGCCCGCATTCTCCGGGGCGTTCACGCCGCGCTGGCCGAAGCGACGCCAGGCCATGTCGCCTTCTGCGGCCATGGCGGCGTCGGCACGCTGCTCTTCTGCGCCCTCGCCGGACTGCCGATCCAGCGCCTGCATGACCAGCCGCCCGGTGGCGGAAACGTCTTCGCCTTTGACAGGACGAGCCTCGCCGTGCTCCACCCCTGGCGCGCCCTCGAGGACGCCGGAATCGGAGAGCCCGCGTGACGTCTGCCTCCCGTGAGATCGCCCCTCGCGACCGCCTGATCGTCGCCCTCGATGTTCCCGATGTCCGCGCGGCGATGGCCCTGGTCGACCGGATCGGCGACAGCGCCAGCTTCTACAAGGTCGGCATGGAGCTGGTTTACGCCGGCGGCCTCGGCCTCGTGAGGGATCTCGTGGCGGCCGGCAAGAGCGTCTTCCTCGACCTCAAGCTGCACGACATTCCCAACACCGTGGCCAAGGCCACGGAGCGGGTGGCGGACCTCGGCGCCACCTATCTGACGGTCCATGGCTACCCGCAGACGATGAAGGCCGCAGTCGAGGGCCGGAAGGGATCTCGCCTGCAGATCCTGGCGGTGACGGTCCTGACGTCATGCGACGATGCCGACCTCGCCGAGGCGGGCTATGCCTACGGCGTGCGTGACCTCGTCGCCCGCCGCGCCCGGCAGGCGACGGAGGCCTCGGTCGACGGCCTCATCCTGTCGGCCGAAGAGGTTGGCGCGATGCGCGCCGTGGTGGGCGACGGCATGACCTTGATCACGCCCGGCATCAGGCCGGCGGGAGACGCGGCGGGCGACCAGAAGCGGGTGGTGACGCCGGCGAAGGCGATAGCGTCGGGCGCCGACAGGCTCGTCGTCGGCCGGCCCGTGACGCAGGCGGCGGATCCGCGGGCGGCCGCGGCTGCGATCGTCGCGGACATCGCAAGCGCCATCCGCTGACCGCGCAAGTTTCTGCACGTATAATGTGCAGACATGTTATGCCGAAAGTAACAAATGGCACGTAAGGTTATCCGGGATATTGCTGACCCGGGAAGCTTTCATGTCATCGCTCAAGAGCCGCGCGGCGCTGTTTTGCGTTTTCCTCGCCCTCATTGCCAGCACCATTGCGGGGGGCGGCTTGTTTGCCTCCAAGCAGGTCGGCAACGCGATTGACGACATTGCCAATTCCGCGGTGGCGATCCGGAATCACACGGTCGGCGACATGCTGCACGATGGCCTGAGGGCCGACGTGTATGCGGCGCTCATCCGGTCGGACCTGAAGGAAGACGGGGCCGAGACCATCAAGGAAACGGCAGAGCACGCGAAGGAATTCCGCGACCGGATCGAGGCGACCACGGCCATCGTCGAAAGCCCGGAAGCCAAGTCGACCCTGGCCGATCTCGAAACACCCCTGAACGACTACATCACCCAGGCCGAGCGGATCGTGGCCCTCGCCTTCAAGGATCGCGCGGCCGCGATGGCGGAGATGCCGCTCTTCGACAAGCGCTTCCTGGCGCTCGAGGAGGCCATGGAAAAGGCCGGGGACGTGCTGGAAGCCGACGCGCGGACGGCGCAGGTTCATGCGAACCGTTCGCGCCAGATGGCGGACTGGCTCGGGATCGGCGGCCTGGTCGTCGCGCTGTTCGCCGCCGGGGTGCTTTTCGTGCTGGTCAGCCGGAGCGTCGTTCGTCCCATCACCGACATCGACAACACGATGCGCGAGCTGGGCAAGGGCCGCACGTCCATCACCATTCCGCACACCGACCGCAAGGACGAGATCGGCTCGATGGCCCGCACCATCACGGTGTTCCGCGAGGCGATCGACGAGCGTGCGATGCAGGAGCACGCCCGCGTGCAGGCCGACCTCGCCGCAACGGAGGATCGTCGCCGCGTCCTCGCGGAAATGACCCGGCAGATCGGCGTTGTCGTCGATGCGGCCGCCCGCGGCAATTTCTCCGAGCGGATCGCGGCCCATGACGGCGACAAGGACCTGAGCGCCGTGTCGCATCGCCTCAACGACCTCGTCCAGACCATCGACGACGGACTGGGCGAGACGATCATGGTGCTGAGCACGCTCTCGCAGGGCGACCTGACGGTGCGCGTCTCGGGCCAGTATCGCGGCGCCTTCGACGCGCTCAAGAACGGCACGAACACCCTCGCCGACAGCCTGGCCGACGCGCTCGGCCGCCTCGCCGATTCGGCCGTGGCCGTCCGGACCGCGACGGGCGAGATCTCGATGGGCATCCACGACCTCGCGTCCCGCACCTCCGAGCAGGCGACCACGGTGAGCGAGACATGCGCCGCGCTCGACCGCTTCACCGTCAGCATCCGCGAGAATGCGGGCCGGGCGGGACAGGCCGCCAGCGTCGTGCGCGACGCCGAAGCGCAGGCGCGGCAGGGCGGCACCGTCCTCTCGTCGGCGCGCGAGGCGATGAACCGCATCAGCGCCTCGTCGGGCCGCATCTCGGACATCGTCGAGCTGATCGACGGCATCGCCTTCCAGACGAACCTTCTCGCCCTCAACGCGGCAGTCGAGGCGGCGCGCGCGGGCGAGGTCGGTCGCGGCTTCGCCGTGGTCGCCTCCGAGGTCCGCACCCTGGCACAGCGCGCCGCGGTCGCCTCGCAGGAAATCAAGGGCCTGATCGACCAGGCCCAGTCCGAGATCGCGTCGGGCGTCTCCCTCGTCGAGGAGACGTCGAACCAGCTCGGATCGATCTTCACCGCCGTCTCGGACGTGACGGGCGTGATCTCCACGATCGCGCAGACCTCGAACGAGCAGGCGGCCACCATCGTCGGGCTGAACGATGCCGTGAACCGCCTGGGCGACGTGGCCCAGCAGAATGCCTCCCTCGTCGAGGAGACGCATGCTGCGATCCAGACCACGGAGCAGGAAACCGCGCGGCTCGAGAGCCTCGCCGGCCAGTTCACCTTCGACACCCGCCGGCGTCGTCCGCACGCGCGGGCCGCCTGACCCTGACTCCCGGCCGCCTGCCGGCGGCCGGCTGCCTGGACGCTCAGGGCGTCACGCGCCGAAGCGTCAGGTTGATGCGGCCGCCCTTGTCCAGCAGCCCCGAGGTCCCCGGCAAGACCCGGTCGATGCCGTGGAACGCCAGCCGGGCCTCGCCGCCGAAGACGAGGGCATCGCCCGAGGCAAGCCTGATCGAGCGCGTCGGACCGCCGCGCGTCGTCCCGCCGATCCGGAACACGGCAGTGTCGCCGAGCGACAGGGACACCACCGGCGCGTCGAAGGTTTCCTCGTCGCGGTCCTGGTGAAGACCCATCTTCGTGCCCGCCCCGTAGAAGTTCACGAGGCAGGCCTGCGGTGCGCGGGCCTCGCCCGAGAGATCCGTCCACGCGCGCCGCGCCAGCGCCGGCATGGGCGGCCAGGGCGTTCCGGTCTCCGGGTGAACGGGCTGGTAGCGGTAGCCACGCACGTCCGAGACCCAGCCGAGTTCGCCGCAATTGGTCATGCGCACCGAGAACGGCTTGCCTGTGCGCGGCATGACCGGCGTGAAGAACGGCGCCGCCTTCGCCGCCTCCCGCAGGTCCGCCACCAACGCGCGTTGCTCGTCGGGCGTCAGGTAGCCCGGATGGACGGTCACGCCGGGCTGGAGGACGAGCATGACGGGGCGACGGCCAGGCTGCGAAACGCCGCGTTCAGCCCGCCAGCACCTGCTTCGAGGCCACGGTCGAGTCGGCATTGAGCCGGTAGACGAGCGGCACGCCCGTGTCGAGTTCCATCGACGGGATCGTCTGCGGCGTCAGGCGGTCGAGCACCATCACGAGCGCGCGCAGCGAATTGCCGTGCGCCGCGACGAGTACGCGCTCGCCGCGCAGCACCCGCGGGAGGATCTCCTGGCAGTAGTAGGGCAGCACGCGGGCCACCGTGTCCTTCAGGCTCTCGCCGCCGGGAGGCGCGATGTCGTAGGAGCGGCGCCATACATGCACCTGTTCCTCGCCCCAGCGCTTGCGCGCGTCGTCCTTGTTGAGGCCGGAGAGGTCGCCGTAGTCGCGCTCGTTCAGCGCCTGCTCGCGGATCGTCTCGAGGCCGGGCTGGCCCAGTTCCTGGAGGATCAGCCCGCACGTGTTCTGCGCACGGGTCAGCGCCGAGGTGTAGGCGATGTCGAAGCCGAGCCCGAGCGCCTTCAGGCGCCGGCCCGCCGCCGTGGCCTCCTCGACCCCCTTCTCGGTCAGTCCGGGATCCTTCCAGCCGGTGAACAGGTTCTTCAGGTTCCAGTCGCTCTGGCCGTGGCGCACGAGCACGAGAAGGCGGTCCATGGAGGTCTCCGGATGGTTTCGCGTGTCCTGGGCGGATGGAACCGCTTTCGCGGCGGCCGTCCTCCGGGACGAAGGTTTAGTCGTTGAGCCCCAGCACGTCGAACATGGAGTACAACCCCGGCTTCCGCCCCTGCGCCCACAGCGCGGCCCTGACCGCGCCCTTGGCGAACAGCGAGCGGTCCTCGGCGACGTGGCTCAGGACGATGCGCTCCGACGGTCCGGCGAAGACGACGCTGTGATCCCCGATCACCGTTCCGCCCCGCAGGGAAGCAAAGCCGATGGCACCGGGCTTGCGGGCGCCGGTGATGCCGTCGCGGCCGCGCTCGGAATGCTCCTTGAGCGCGATCCCGCGCCCGCCCGCCGCCGCCTCGCCGAGCAGCAGCGCCGTTCCCGACGGCGCGTCCACCTTCATGCGGTGATGCATCTCGACGATCTCGATGTCGAAGTCCTCGCCCAGCGCCCTGGCCACCTTGCGCGTCATCGCCGCGAGCAGGTTGACGCCGAGGCTCATGTTGCCGGAGCGCACGATGGTGGCGTGGCGCGCCGCCGCGTCCAGCTTGTCGAGGTGGCTCTCCTCCATGCCGGTGGTGCCCACGACGTGGACGATCCGCGCCTGGGCGGCGAGCCCGGCGAACGCCACGGTCGCCGCCGGCGCGGTGAAGTCGAGAACGCCCTGGGCCTTGGCGAAGAGGGGCAACGGATCGTCGGTGATCGTGATCCCGGTCTCGCCGATGCCGGCGAGGACGCCGGCGTCCTGGCCAAGGGCGCTCGACCCGGTCTGCTCGACGGCGCCCGACAGCGTCGCCCCCGGCGTCTCGTGGATGGTCTTCACGAGCATCCGCCCCATGCGCCCGGCGGCGCCGACGACGACGAGCCGCATCTCGGTCATGTCGATCTCCTCTGGCTGACGGCGGTATAGCGCGCCGCTCCGGGCGGCGAAAGCCGCCGCCGTCGCGGCCCGGGTCACCCCACCGCGAGCTTCTGAAGGTCGACCAGCCGGCCGATGCCCTTGCGCGCGAGCGCCATGAGGGCGAGGAACTGCTCCTCGGAGAAGGGCTTGCCCTCCGCCGTGCCCTGCACCTCGACGATGCCGCCGGCGCCCGTCATCACGAAGTTCTCGTACGTCTCGGCCCCCGAATCCTCGGCATAGACCACATCGAGCACCGGGACGCCCCCAGCAATGCCGCAGGATATGGCGGCGACGTGGTCCTTCATCGCGCTGCCGGAGAGCATGGAACGCCCGCGCATCCACTGCAGGCAGTCGTGCAGCGCCACCCAGCCGCCGGTGATGGCGGCGGTTCGGGTGCCTCCATCGGCCTGGAGGACGTCGCAGTCGATCACGATCTGGCGCTCGCCGATGGCCGTGAGGTCCACCACCGCGCGGAGCGAGCGGCCGATCAGGCGCTGGATCTCCTGCGTGCGGCCGGAGGGCTTGCCGCTCGTCACCTCGCGGCGGGTCCGCTCGTGGGTGGCGCGCGGCAGCATGGCGTACTCGGCCGTGACCCAGCCCTTGCCCGACCCGCGCAGCCACGGCGGGCCGCGTTCCTCGAGGCTGGCCGTGCACAGCACGTGCGTCTCCCCGAACTTGACGAGGCAAGAGCCTTCCGCGTAGCGCGCGACGCCGCGCTCGAGGCTGACCTTGCGCAGTTCGTCGGCGGCGCGCTTGGAGGGTCGCATGGGGAGGTCCTTGAAACGGGGCCGGGCCCGGCGGTCCGGCAGCGGGATGCTTCTAGCGCATCGGGGCGTGGCGGGGGAGCCGGATTCGCCATGTCGGGCGCAACGACTTGATCGGGGCGATCCCCGTCCCCACACTCTATGCGCGGCGTCAGGAAAGGAGCATCCTCCATCCATGAACAAGGCAGAGCCCGCCCGGGGCATGCTCGTCGACATCAACGAGCGGTCGCGCGAGATCTTCCGGCGCATCGTGGAAAGCTACCTCGCCACGGGCGAGCCGGTGGGATCGCGCAACCTGTCGCGCATCCTGCCCATGACGCTGTCGCCCGCCTCGGTGCGCAACGTCATGTCGGACCTTGAATCGGCGGGTCTCATCTACGCCCCCCATACCAGCGCCGGCCGCCTGCCGACGGAGGCAGGCCTGCGGTTCTTCGTCGACGCCCTGATGCAGATCGGCGACGTCTCGGCCGAGGATCGAACGCGGATCGAGACGGAGGTCAAGGCCGCCGGGCAGGGCAAGACCACGGAAGGTCTGCTGTCCGAGGCCTCGGCCCTGCTGTCGGGCCTGTCGCGCGGCGCCGGCGTCGTGCTGACGACGACCGCCTCGAAGCGCCTGCGCCACATCGAGTTCGTTCGCCTGGATTCCGCGCGCGCGCTGGTCGTGCTCGTCGGCGACGACGGCTCGGTCGAGAACCGCCTCGTCGACCTGCCGCCCGGGCTCCCCGCGTCCGCCCTCGCGGAAGCGTCGAACTACCTGCTGGCCCGCATCCGGGGCAAGACCATCGCCGACATCGCGGCGGAGATCGAGAACGAGCGCAGGCGTGCCGAGCAGGAACTCGACACGCTCACCGCCAGGCTCGTCGAGAGCGGGCTCGCGAGCTGGGGCGGCCCTTCCGAGGGGCGCCAGCTCATCGTGCGCGGACAGGCGAACCTGCTCGAGGACCTGCATGCCGAGGATCTCGAGCGGATCCGCCTCCTGTTCGCCGACCTCGAGACCAAGAAGGAGGTCATCGACCTGCTGTCGCGGGCCGAAGTCGGCGAGGGCGTACGCATCTTCATCGGCTCGGAGAACAAGCTCTTCTCGCTCTCCGGCTCGTCGATGATCGCCGCGCCTTTCCGCGACGCCAGCCAGACCATCGTCGGCGTCGTCGGGGTGATCGGGCCGACCCGCCTCAACTATGCGCGCATCGTGCCGATGGTGGACTACACCGCGAAGGTGGTCTCGCGCCTGCTCGAGAGCGGTCGCTGAAGCCATCCGGCGCGTTGCGGCGCCGGGCCTTCACGACACCCGGATCATCGCGGTGCCACCGACCGCCAGCACGGCGGCCATCCAGCGCAGCGCGCCCACCGGCTCCCGCAGCACCGTCGCGGCCAGCAGGATGCCGAAGAAGACGCTCGTCTCCCGCAGCGCTGCTACCGGGCCGATCGGACCGTGGGTGAAGGCATAGAGGATGAACAGGTAGGAGGCCGTCGAGGTCGCGCCGGCCGCCAGCGAGAAGCGGAAGTTGCGACGCATCATCGCCACCACGTCGACCTTTTCCATCGTGATCAGCCCGCTCAACAGCACGGCGTTCACGATGGAGACAAGAAAGCCGTATTGCAGCACGTCGCCCGCCGCGCGCACGCCGCGCGCGTCGGCCAGCACGAAGCAGGCGTTCGACAGCCCCGCCGCGACGGCCAGCAGCACGCCGGACCGCGCCGACTGCGCCCCGCCGCGGGTGGAGAGAGCGAGGAGGAACACGCCGCCGGAAATCGCCGCGATTCCGAGCACGCCGAACGCACTGAGATGTTCGCCGAAGAGCGCGAAGCCGATCAGGGCGACGGCCAGCGGCGATGTCCCGCGAATGACCGGATAGCCCACGGCGAAGGGCGTGCGCCGGTAGGTCGCCATGATCAGGCGCATGGTCAGCACGTTGAAGGCCGCGCCGATCCCCATCCAGGTCAGCGCCTCGGCATTGGGGAAACCCCAAACCATCAGCG
The DNA here is from genome assembly GCA_964544365.1 of uncultured Alsobacter sp. Classification (GTDB taxonomy): domain Bacteria; phylum Pseudomonadota; class Alphaproteobacteria; order Rhizobiales; family Beijerinckiaceae; genus Alsobacter. The sequence continues at coordinate 14,303 of CAZJCW010000006.1, read as the reverse complement.
GCGGCACGCTGATGATGCCGGCCATGATCACGACGGACGCGAAGGCGTTGCCCGGCTCCGGCTGCTGCCGCGTGGCGGCGTTCCATCCCGCATGCAGGATGGCGCTGGCCAGGCCGGCGAGGAAAGCGAGCAGGGTCAAGGGATATGCCGGGGTGACGGTCCTCGCGACAATGTCCGTCCCCGGCGCATCGCGCCAGCCCCGGGGAGGCTGGTCAGTCCAGCATCTTCTGCATGAAGACGAGGTCCAGCCACCGGTCGAACTTCCAGCCGACCTCCTTGAGCCGGCCGGTCTCGACAAAACCGAAGCCGTGATGGAAGTGGATCGAGGCGCGGTTGCCGGCCTCGATGCCGGCCATCATCACGTGCTTGCCGCAATCCTTCGCCGCCGCCATCAGCGGCGTCATCAGCTGCTTGCCGAAGCCCTTCCCGTGGTGGTGGCGGTGCACGTAGATCGAGTGCTCGACGGTGTGGGCGTACCCGTCCCACGGCCGGAAATCGCCGAAGCTCGCGAAGCCGACGACGCTGCCGCCGATCTCGGCCACCAGCACCGGATAGCCTTTCGACTGGCGGTCCCGCAGCCAGTGCCGGCGGCTGTCCAGGTCCACCGCATGGTGCGACCAGATGGCCGTCGTGTTCAGGATGGCGTCGTTGACCATGTCGAGGATGGCCGGGAGATCGGCTTCGCCCGCCGGTCGGATCGTCACGTTCATGGGCGCCTCGCTGCCGCTGGATCTCCCGATCTCGTAGCCGAGTCTCGCCGTACAGGCCAATCGTCCCGCCCGCGGCGACGCGCGCCCGGTCCCGCAGGCCGTCGCGACGCCGGAGGCGGGAAGAGGAGTTTCAGGCCTGCCGGTCGACCTGCGGCTCTGCCGCGGCCTTCGGCCCGCCCTTGGCGACGCCGACCAGCGCCGGGCGCAGCACCCGCTCGCCGATCACGAACCCTGCCTGCATGACCTCGCGCACCGTGCCGTTGGGCACGGAGGGGTCCGGAACCTCGAACATCGCCTGATGCAGGTTGGGGTCGAATTTCTCGCCCTTCGGCTCGATCTTGCGGATTCCGTGGCGTTCCAGCGTCTTGAGCAGGTCGCGTTCGGTCAGCTCGATGCCCTCGATCAGGCCCTTGAAGGCCCCCTCGGCCGCGCCGCGCGCCTCCTCGCCGAGCGTCTCGATGGCACGGCGCATGTTGTCGGCGACGGTGAGCATGTCACGGGCGAAATTGGTGGTGGCGTAGGCGCGCGCGTCCGCCACCTCCTTCTCGGTGCGGCGGCGGAGGTTTTCCATCTCCGCGAGCGTGCGCAGCACCTTGTCCTTCATCTGCGCGTTCTCGGCGGCCAGCGCTTCAATGACGGAGTGGACGTCGCGCTCGGGCGCGGCCTCCGCGGCGGCCTGGGTTGCGCCCGCCTCGGTCTGGGCGGCGGCGGCCGTGTCGGGGGACGGTTCGGCGTTCGGCTTCGGCTCGGTCATGGCTCTCTTCAATTCACGGTGAAGACGCGGGTATACGCCCGGCATATCAGGCCGGCAGGCTCGAAAATCAAGGGCGACGACCGAGAACGGCCCCGGCGCGGGTCGGCGACGGCCGGCGTTACCGCCCTGACACGGACGCCTTGGAGCGCGCGTCGCGCTCGCGCTCCCTCTGGGCATCGCGGGCGGTCAGCACCTCGAGCAGAGAGCGGCGGATCGCCGCCTGCCGCGACGGATTGGCCACCTTCGTACCGGTGAGGTCCGTCACGTAGAACACGTCGACCGCCTTCTCGCCGAAGGTCGCGATGTGCGCCGAGCCGATGTTGAGGTTCAGCTTGCCCAGCGCCGTCGTGAGTTCGTAGAGCAGGCCCGGCCGGTCGAGGCCGCTGACCTCGATCACCGTGTGGCGCGCCGAAACCGCGTTGTCGATCACCACCTCCGGCGGGACCGAGAAGGCCTTCGACATCGACTTGTCGGGTGCGCGCGCGGCCACGGCCTCGGCGATCCGGATCTCGCCCTTCAGGGCCCGCTCGATGTGCTGGGCCACGCGGCCGGCACGGCGCAGCTCGTCCTCGTCCCGGTCGAAGGCGCGCGAGATGAAGATCGTGTCGAGCGCCAGCCCGTCGGTGGTCGTGTAGATCTGCGCGTCGACGATGTTGGCGCCCGCCGCCGCGCAGGCGCCGGTGATGATGGCGAGCAGCCGCGGATGGTCCGGGGCGGCCACGGTGAGCTCGGTGACGCCGCGGAAGCCGTCGGTCGCGACCTCGGTGGCGAGCGAGCGCATCTCCTGCTCCGCTGCCAGCAGGAAGGCGGCATGCTTCACCTTGCGGTCCAGATCCACCTTCAGCCAGTAGGCCGGGTAGTGGCGCGCGACATAGGCGTCGAGGTCGGGATCGGACCAGGCCGGCAGAGCGCGCCGCAGCTCGTCCTGCGCGCGACGCACGCGCTGGGCGCGGTCGATGGCGGAATGGCCGCCCGCGAGCACGATCTCCGTCTCCCAGTAGAGCGTCCGCAGCAGCTGTCCCTTCCAGCCGTTCCATACGCCGGGGCCGACCGCCTTGATGTCGCAGACGGTGAGCACGAGCAGCATCTTCAGCCGCTCCAGCGTCTGGACCGTCGCCGCGAAGGTCTCGATCGTGCGCGGGTCTGAGAGGTCGCGGCTCTGTGCCACGATCGACATGAGCAGGTGGAACTCCACCAGCCACGCGACGGCGTCCACCTCCGCCTCGTCGAGGCCCAGCCGCGGCCCCAGCTTCCGGGCGATGGCAGCCCCTCCGAGCGAGTGGTCCTCGGGCCGGCCCTTCGCGATGTCGTGGATGAACAAGGCAACGGCCAGCACGCGCCGGTTGCGGATCGTCGGCAGGATCTCGTTGGCGACCGGCAGCTCGTCCTTCAGCCGGCCGTTCTCGAGGTCGGCGAGGACGCCCGTGGAGCGGATCAGGTGCTCGTCCACGGTGAAGTGGTGGTACATGTTGAACTGCATCATCGCCACGACGCGGCCGAACTCGGGGATGAACCGCCCGAGCAGGCCCGCCTCGTTCATGCGGCGCAGCACCACTTCCGGCGCGCCCTTGGAGGTGAGGATCTCCATGAACAGGCGGTTGGCCTCGGGATTCCGGCGCAACGCCGGATCGACGAGCTTCAGCGAGCGCGTCACCAGCCGGGTGGCGTCCGGGTGGATGGCGCGGTTCAGCCGGTCGGCGAACAGGTAGAGGCGCAGCAGGTTCACCGGGTCGCGCTGGAAGACGGCATCGTGCGCCACGCTGAGACGGTCGTTGTCGATGACGAAGTCCGTGGTCTCGGCGATGGCCCGTCCGCTGCGGCGGAACTTGCCGACGAGCCGGTCCAGCATCGCCCGCGGCTTGGTGTGGCGGGCCTCGAGTGCCGCGCAGACGATGGCGGTGAGGTCGCCGACGTCCTTGGCGACGAGGAAGTAGCGCTTCATGAAGCGCTCGACCGACGACAACCCGCCACGGTTACCGTAGCCGATGCGGTCGGACACGGTCCGCTGCAGGTCGAACGTCAGGCGCTCCTCGGCCCGGCCGGTGACGAAGTGCATCTCGCACCGCACGCGCCAGAGGAACTCCTCGCAGCGCAGGAAGAGCTTGCGTTCCTCCTCGTCGAACAGGCCGGCCGAGACGAGGTCCTGCGTATCCTTCACGCGGTAGACGTATTTCGCGATCCAGAACAGCGTGTTCAGGTCTCGCAGCCCACCCTTCCCGTCCTTGACGTTGGGCTCGACCAGATAGCGCGAGGCGCCTGCCCGATTGACCCGCTTCTCGCGCTCGGAGAGCTTTTCCGCCACGAACTGCGCGGCCGTGCCCTGCACGACGTCGCGGTCGTAGCGCTGCTCGAACTCCGCGTAGAGGCCGCTGTCGCCGGCCAGCCAGCGGGCTTCCAGCAGCGCCGTGCGGATGGTCATGTCCGACTTCGCTTCGCGGATGCACTCCTCGACGGTGCGCACCGAGTGACCGACCTTCAGCTTCAGGTCCCACAGCGCGTAGAGGATGACCTCGACGATGCTTTCCGACCACGGCGTCGCCTTGTAGGGCAGCAGGAACAGCAGGTCGACGTCGGAGCCCGGGGCCAGCGTCCCGCGGCCGTAGCCGCCGACCGCGGCGACGCAGAGGCGCTCGGAGGAGGACGGATTGTCCGCCGGGTAGAGCTCGCGGACCGCAAGGTCGTGCAGCGTCACCACGATGGCGTCCATCAGGTCGGACAGTCGCCACGCGCAATTCAGGCCGTTGCGCTCCTTCTCGAGCAGCTCGCGCGCCCGCTCGCGGCCGACGGCCAGCGCCTCGCGCAGCACGCCGACGACGGCGGCGCGTCGGGCCGCCGCGTCCTGTCCCGCCGCCTTCAGCGCGCGGCGCGCTTCGGTGTGGAGGCCGGACCGGTCGAACACCGGCGAGGCCTGGGGCGCCGACGGGAAAAGGGACGGAGCTGCGGTCTGCGTCATGACGGGGGGTCCGTGGCGGTCCCATGAGGCCCGCGCCCTGCCTGTGCCTGTTTCCGGCGGCGGCGTCAAATCCCATCGCGCAACCAGTCGGCTGCCGGGCTGTCCGGGCCGGCCAGCGAGAGGGAGAGGGATCGCCCGAGGGTCTGTTCCACTTGCCTTTGCCCGCCAAAACGACGACATCACGGGCATGATCGCTCATCCTCCGTTCGATGCCGGCTTCGGCGTTTACGTGCACTGGCCTTTCTGCGCGTCGAAGTGCCCGTACTGCGACTTCAACAGCCATGTCCGTCACCAGCGCATCGACGAGCCGCGCTATGCCGCGGCCTTCGCCCGCGAGATTGCCCACCAGGCGGCGATGACGCCCGGGCGGACGGTGTCCAGCATCTTCCTGGGCGGGGGAACGCCCTCGCTGATGCAGCCGGCGACGGTGGGCGCGGTCCTCGATGCCATCGCAGCGCACTGGAGCGTGGCGTCCGACGTCGAGGTCACGCTCGAGGCGAACCCGACAAGCGTCGAGGCGGGACGCCTGCGCGGCTACCGCGCGGCCGGGGTGAACCGCCTGTCGCTCGGCGTGCAGGCGATGAACGACCCCGACCTGCGCGCGCTGGGCCGCCTGCACTCCTCGTCGGAGGCGATGGCGGCCGTTGCCATGGCCGGGACCATCTTCGAGCGCTACTCCTTCGACCTCATCTACGCCCGCCCGCACCAGACGCCGCAGGCTTGGGCCGCCGAACTCGAGGAGGCGATCGACCGGGCGGCCGAGCACCTCTCGCTCTACCAGCTCACCATCGAGGCCGGCACGATGTTCGAGCGCCTGCGCGATGCCGGGAAGCTGGTCGTGCCGGACGCCGAGACGGCGCGCGTGCTCTACGACGTGACGCGGGAGATCTGCGAGAAGCGCGGACTGCCCGGCTACGAGATCTCGAACCACGCCCGGCCGGGCGCGGAATGCCGCCACAACCTCGTCTACTGGCGCTACGGCGAGTATGCCGGCGTCGGCCCCGGCGCCCATGCCCGGCTCGCCACCGGGACCGGTCGGCTGGCGATGTCGACCGAACTCGTTCCCGAGGCCTGGCTGGCCCGGGTCGAGGAGCAGGGGCACGGCGTCATCGAGGCGGAGCGACTGTCGGCGGAGGCGGAGGGCGACGAGTTCCTGCTGATGGGCCTTCGCCTCACCGAGGGGATCGACCCGGCGCGCTACACGGTCCTGTCCGGCCGGACGCTGGACGAGCGTCGGGTTCGGAGCCTGATGCAGGACAACCTCGTCGAGGAGGCCGGCGAGGGCCGGCTTCGCGTCTCGCGCGAGGGGTTCCCCGTGCTCGACGCGATCGTGGCCGACCTCGCCGCCTGAGACTCAGGTGCCGCTGCCGGCGCCGAAGCTGCGCGGGGCGGGGCTGACGACCGTGGCCGAGCCGGCGCCGACCTGCATCACCGCGAGGCCGCGCTGGTTGGTGCCGTCCGGGCGGAAGCGGAACAGGCCGTCCGTGCCGATGATTCCGTCGGCGTTGGTCAGCGTCGCGTCCGAGAAGCCGGCCGAGCCCGACCTGCCGTACAGCGCCTCGACCAGGAATACCGCATCATAGGCCAGCGACGCGGCGCGGCTCGGCTCCTGCCCGTAGCGCGCCCGATAGCGGGCGGCGAAGGCGTTGAACCCGGACTTGTCGGGTGCGGCGTACCAGCCTCCCTGCAGCGCCCGGTTCGACAGCGCGCGCGCGTCGTCCCACGCGCTGGTGCCGAGGAGCTGGTAGCGCACCCCGGCAGCCGCGAGGGCGGGTCCGACGGCGGCCATCCCGTCCGCATTGTCCGGCACGAACAGCGCGTCCGCCTGGTCGCCAAGCGCCGCGATGCGCTGGGCGGCGCCGGCGGCGGTGCCGCGATCGTAGCGCTCGAGGGCCGGAACGCGCAGGCCGCGCCGGGACGCCTCCTCCTGGAACGCCGCCGCGACGACGTTGCCATAGGCCGTGTTCGGGATCATCGCGGCGATGGAACGCTTGCCGCGCGACGCGGCGAACTCGACGATGCGCTCGACCTCCGTTTCCGGCATGAAGCTGAGCAGGTAGACGCCACGGGTGGCCACCGTCGCGTCCGTCGAGAAGGCGATGACCGGCCGTCCGGCCGGGCGCGTGACGCTGCCGACGGCAGAGACCGAGGGGGCGAGCAGGGGCCCGAGGATGATCTCCGCCCCTTCGGCCAGCGCCTGCTGGGCACCCTCGCGCGCGCCATCGGCCACGCCGCGGTCGTCCTTGACGAGAAGCTGGACCTTGGAACCCGGATATTCGGCGACCGCCATTTCGGCAGCGTTCTTGAGCGACGCGCCCACGGCCCCGGGATTGCCGCCCGCCGACAGCGGCAGGATCAGCCCGACGCGGACCTTGCCGGGGATCACCGGGATTTCGGCCGGCGTCGCGGGCGCCTCCGACGATCCCAGGCCCGGCAGGCCACTGGTCGTGCAACCGGCGAGGAGGGTGGCGAGTAGGCCCGCGCAGGCCAGGGCGCGCCAGGCGCGCGGACGTCGCGGAACGGTCGGAACGGGGGCAAAGCTCATCGCAGCACGCAACACCGGCTCTCTCCTCCAACGCCGCGCAGGCCTCCTCGCGGGAGGCACCGGCCGCCGCGGCCGGAGGATGTCGGCAGGCCGACATCCGTGCTCTGCACAGCTACTACGCCTCCTTGTTAACGCATGAGGGGCGTCTTTGCGAAGCCCAACCGGGCATGGCATGGTCCGCGCACCATGAGAATCGCCGCATGAGCAGCAACAAGGCCACAGGCCGGGGCGCGCCGTCCGCCTTCACCGCCTTCGGGATGCGGGCCGAGGCGGCCCCCATCGCGCCGGGGCTGCACGTGGTGGCGACACCCATCGGCAACCTCGGCGACGTCTCGTTCCGGGCCCTGTCCACGTTGGCGGCCGCCGCCGCGGTGCTGGCCGAGGACACGCGGGTCACCAAGACGCTGCTGGCGCATTACGGCATCACCACGCCGCTGATCCCCTATCACGAGCACAACGCCGAGGAGATGCGCCCCAAGGTGCTGGCGCGGCTCGCGGAAGGACAGGCGCTGGCGCTCGTGTCGGACGCCGGCACGCCGCTGGTGTCGGATCCGGGCTTCAAGCTGGTGGGGGCCGCCGTGGCGGCCGGGCATCCGGTGTCGACCGTTCCCGGTCCCTCGGCCGTTCTGGCCGCGCTGGTGGTGGCCGGACTGCCGACGGACCGCTTCTTCTTCGAGGGCTTCATGCCGCCGCGTTCGGCGGCACGGCGCGAGCGCCTCGAGGCGCTGCGCGACATCCCCGGCACGCTGGTGTTCTTCGAAAGCCCCCGGCGCGTGGCCGAGATGCTGGCGGATGCCGCCGCGGTGCTCGGCGACAGGCCGGCGGCGGTGGCGCGCGAACTCACCAAGATGTTCGAGACCGTCCGCCGCGGGACGCTGGGCTCCCTCGCGGCCGCCTATGGCGGTGAGCCCGACCCGAAGGGCGAGATCGTCGTGCTGATCGGCCCTCCCGATGCCGCCACGGCCGTGCGCGACGACGCCGACGACCTCGACGCCCGCCTGCGCGCCCAGCTCGCGACATTGTCCGTGAAGGACGCGGTCGACGTGGTGGCGCAGGAGACCGGCGTGCCGCGCAAGCGCGTCTACGCCCGCGCCGTCGCGCTGGTGAAAAGCGGGTGAGCGGCCGGCGCGGCTCCCGCGAGAGGCGGGCCGCGCTGCAACTGGGACTGCACGCAGAGATTGCAGCCGCCCTTCTCCTTCGCCTGAAGGGCTATGCGATCCTCGACCGCAACTATGCCGTCGTCGGCGGCGAGGTCGACATCGTCGCGCGCCGCGGCCGCACGATCGCCTTCGTCGAGGTGAAGCTGCGCGGCGACCTCGACGCGGCAGGCGAGGCGATAGGCGGAACGAAGCGGCGGCGCATCGCGAAGGCCGTCGCCCACTGGCGCATGCGCCACCCCTGGGCGTCGGGCCATGCGCTGCGCGGCGATGCGGTGCTCATGGCGCCCTGGCGCTGGCCCCGGCACGTCGAGGACGCGTTCCCGCTCGAGCCCTAGCCCGACGCGGGCGGTTGCCTCCCCGCGCGAAGCGGTGGAAGGTGCGCGCGAACGCACCGCCCGCAGCAAGGAACGCCCCATGCCGTTGACCGTCGCCGTCCAGATGGACCCCATCGAGCGCATCAACATCACGGGCGATTCAACCTTCGCGCTGCTGCTCGAGGCGCAGGCGCGCGGGCACCACCTCTTCTACTACACGCCCGACAAGCTCTCGATGCGCGACGGCGTCGTCACCGCGCCGGTCCAGCCGCTGCGCGTGCAGGACGTGAAGGGCGACCATTGCGCGCTCGGCGAGGCGCAACGGCGCGACGTCGGGGAGTTCGACGTGGTGCTGCTGCGCCAGGATCCGCCGTTCGACCTCGCCTACATCACCTCGACGCACCTGCTCGAGCGGATTCACCCGCGCACGCTGGTCGTCAACGACCCCGCGCAGGTCCGCAACGCGCCCGAGAAGATCTTCGTCACGCAGTTTCCCGACCTCATGCCCGCGACGCTGATCACCCGCGACCGGGACGAGATCGAGGCGTTCCGCGAGGAGCACGGCGACGTCGTGATGAAGCCGCTCTACGGCAACGGCGGTGCCGCGGTGTTCAAGGTCTCGGTGAAGGACCCGAACTTCGGCTCGCTGTTCGACATGTTCGCCGCGACCTTCCGCGAACCGTGGGTGGTGCAGCATTTCCTGCCGAAGGTGGTCGACGGCGACAAGCGCATCATCCTCGTCGACGGCGAGCCGCTGGGTGCGGTCAACCGGGTGCCGGCGCCCAACGACATCCGCTCCAACATGGTGCGCGGCGGCGCGGCCGAGACGACGCAGCTGTCCGACCGCGAGCGCGAGATCTGCAGCCGGATCGGCCCCTTCCTCAAGCAGATGGGGCTCATCTTCGTGGGCATCGACGTGATCGACGGCCATCTCACGGAGATCAACGTCACGTCCCCCACGGGCGTGCGCGCGATCAAGCGCCTCGGCGGGCCGGACCTCGCCGTCTCGATCTGGGAATGCATCGAGGACAAGATCGGCCGGCGCTGAGCGCGGGGCGCGCGGGGCGCACGGGGCGATCCCTCGTCCCCGCCCGCGCGGGCGGGGAGACAGCCTACCCGTCCAGGCGCAACCCTCAGTCGCGGTTCATCGTGACGGTGAGCTGCGGCTTCGCGTTGATCGTCTGGAACACGACGCAGTAGCGCTCGGTGAGCTTGAGGAGCGTGTCGAGCTTCTCCTGCGGGGCGTCGGTGTCGACGTCGAAGGCCAGGCGGATCTCGCGGAAGCCGACGGGCGCCTCGCGGTCGACGCCGAGCGTGCCGCGGAAGTCGAGGTCGCCTTCGGCGCGCACGGTGCCCTTGCGCAACGGGATGTCGAGGGCGGTGGCGACCGCCTTCAGCGTGACGCCGGCGCAGGCGACCAGCGCCTCGAGCAGCATGTCGCCCGAGCACAGCTCCAGGCCGGAGCCGCCGGACGCCGGGTGCAGGCCGGCCTCGACGATGGCCCGGCCGGTCTCCAGCTTGCAGGCGATCTTGCTCTCGTCGATTTCGCCGGAGGCGCGCAGCGTGATGACCGCGGCGTCGGGCGCCTCGCGATACTTCGCCTTGATGGGGGCCTGCAAAGCGCGCAGCGCGTCGGCGTCCATGGTCGTCTCCGTGATGGGTCGGCGAGGATCTGTCGGTTGCGACCGGCGCCTACCACCAGTGGGCGGCGCCGGCGTCGGCCGTCTTGGGCGGCTCGGTGTCGGACGTCTTGAGCGAGCGGTCAAGAGCGTTGAGCACGCGGCGCTTGGCCTTGTCGAACCCTACCGCGAGCTTGTCGCGCGGGCGGTCGGCGTGCACGGTGATCGTCTCGTAGAGGCGTCCGGGACGCGGGCGCATCACGATGACGCGGTCGGCCAGCGTCACGGCCTCGTCGACGTCGTGGGTCACGACGACGACGGTCGGCCGGCTCGCCTCCCACAGCGTCAGCAGGTGCTCGTGCAGGCTCGCCCGGGTGAAGGCATCCAGCGCCGAGAACGGCTCGTCGAGCAGCAGGACGCGGGGCCGCGCGACCAGCGCCCGGGCGATCGAGACGCGCTGCTGCTGGCCGCCCGAGAGCTCGCGTGGCCAGCGGCCGGCATGTTCGGCGAGATGGACGCGGGCCAGTGCGTCGGTGACGCGGGCCTTGCGCTCGGCGGCGGGCAGGTCGTCGATGCCGAAGCCGACATTGTCGGCGACGGTGAGCCACGGCAGCAGCCGCGGCTCCTGGAACGCGATGCCGACGAAGGGATGCGGCGCCGTGATGGTCTCGCCGTCGACAACGATCCGCCCCTGCGACGCCTGGTCGAGTCCGGCGACGAGGCGCAGCAGTGTGGTCTTGCCGCAGCCAGAGCCGCCGACGAGGGCGACGATCTCGCCCGCCTCCACCGTCAGGTTGATCGCCGAGAGCGCGTTCGTGCCGTCGGCGTAGGTCTTGGAGAGGTTTTCGACGACGAACATGTCAGAGCCGGTCCCGCACCGTGTCCTGCCAGCGAACCATCGGACGCGTCAGGAGGACGAGGATCGTGTCGCACAGCTTGCCGAGGACGGCGAAGGCGATGATCGCCGCGAGGATGGCGTCGGGCCGGCCCATCTGCTGGCCGTCGACGAGCAGGTAGCCGAGGCCTTCGGACGCTCCCATGAACTCCGCGGCCACGACGAACATGAAGCCCAGCCCCAGGCCGGAGCGCAGCGAGATGAGCCAGGACGGCAGCACCGCCGGCAGGATGACCCGGCGCACCATGTCGAGCCGGCTCAGCCGGAACACGCGGCCGACCTCGATGAGCTTGCGGTCGATGCCCTCGATCGCGCCGGCGACGCCGAGATAGACCGGGAAGAAGACGCCCACCGCGATCAGCGCCACCTTCGACGCCTCGAAGATGCCGAGCCAGAGGATGAAGAGCGGCACCCACGCGATGGAGGGGACGGCACGCAGCGCCTGCAGGCTGGGATCGAAGATGCGGCGCATCGTGTCGGACGTTCCCGCCACGGCGCCCATGATGGTGCCCGCCACGGCCCCGAGCGCGAAACCGGCGAGGACGCGCAGCAGCGTCGCCGCGACATGGGTGGCAAGCTCGCCGGAGGCGGCAAGGTCCGCCAGCGTGGCGAAGATGCGCGAAGGCGGCGGCATCAGCCGCCCCTGCACCCAGCCGGACCGGATCGCCAGCTCCCATCCCGCCGCGAGCACCAGCGGCACCACGAGGCCCAGGAGGACGCGGCCGGACGGACCGCGCGGGCGCGGCGTCGCGGCGGGCGCCGCGAGGACGTCGTCGGTCAGGGTCGGGGCGGGCGCGGACATGCGGGGAGCGCGGGTCTGGAGTGTCGGGAGAAAGCAAGAAGCAGGGCGGGCACTCTGCCCCGCCCTGCTTGCCGCGTCGAGTGTTCAGGCTCGGCGAAGGATCCGGCGCCCCGTCACTGCGTGGGCGAGGCGGCGAGGTACTTCGGCTCGACCAGCCCGGCGACGACCGCCTTGATGTCGAGCTTGGCGTCGAGCACGCCCGCTTCCTGAAGCGCGACGCCGGCGGCGACGATGGTGTCGGCCTGCGCCGCGCCGATCGGACCGTGCGTCAGCTCGGTGCGCTCGAGCTGGCGGGCGATGACGGTGTCGGGCAGCTTGGTGGCGGTGACGAGGCTCTTCACCAGTTCGGGCCGGTTGGCCAGCGCGTACTTGCGCGCGTCTTCGTAGACTTTCAGCACGCGCTTCACGACGTCGGGGTTCGCCTTGGCGAATTCCTCGCGGACGTTCAGGACGCCCCAGGTGTTCGCCTCCGGCTTGCGGAAGAACAGCCGGGCGCCGCCCTCCACCTCCGCGGACGCCATGATCGGATCGAGCCCGGCCCAGGCCTCGACATCGCCGCGCTCGAGGGCGAGGCGGCCGTCGGCGTGCTGCAGGAGGACGAGCTTCACGTCCTTCTCGGTCAGCTTGTTCTCGGCCAGGGCGCGCACGAGGAAGATGTGCGGATCGGTGCCGCGGGTGACGGCGACGCGCTTGCCCTTCAGGTCGGCGACCGTCTTGATCGCGCTGTCGCCCTTGGTGACGAGCGCGGTCCACTCGGGACGGGAATAGACGTAGATCGACTGGATCGGGTTGCCGTTGATCTTGCCGACCAGGGCGGCGGCTCCGGCGGTCGAGCCGAAGTCCAGCGAACCGGCGTTGAGGAATTCGAGCGCCTTGTTCGATCCGGCGGACTGCACCCAACGGATGGTGATGCCGTCCTTGGCGAATTCCTTCTCGAGCAGGCCGTTGTCCTTCAGCACCAGGCTGACGGGATTGTAGGTGGCCCAGTCGATGCGGATTTCCTTGATCTGCGCGGCGGCGGGGCCCGCCGCGAGCCCGAGAGCGGCGAAACCGGCGAGGCCGGCGATGATGGTGCGGCGCGTGAAGACGGTCATTGGAACCTCCAGATTTCCACGGTTGCAGGGGCTGCGGTCGTGGGTCCGAGGTCCGAGCCTCGCCCGCGGCGCTTTAGCTGCATTTTTCCCGGGGTCTCCCCCGGGTCGCGCCCAGCAAGCTGCTCGCTCAAATCGGCGCGGGATCGTTCTTTATAGCGAACCGTTCGGTTTGTCAAACAGTACGGCGATCGATGTGGAATGAAATTATTCTACGTACCATCACGTGAATAAGCGAGAGACGAGGGCGCTCAAGGCAGGAGCCGCTTGTAGAACACCGTCGTGTCGCACAGGCCGCCGTCGGGCCACAGCGCATAATCGGGAATCACGCCCGTCCGGTCCCATCCCAGCCTCGGATAGAGCCGTTCGGCGTCGGAACCGGTTGCGGTGTCGAGCACCAGCACGCGCAGGCCGCGACGGCGCGCTTCGTCCTCGACGGCGCGCATCAATGCGGCACCGATGCCGCTGCCGCGCGCCCGGCTATGGACGAGCAGCTTCGACACGTCGGCCCTGTGCGGCTGGTTCGGCTTGGTGGCCGGGATCAACTGGGCCGTTCCGACGACCTCGCCGTCGGCCAGCGCGCCGAAGAGCACTGTGCGACCGGCACCCACCTCCTCCAGCACGCCCGTCCACCAGGGATGCGCGTCCGCTGGACCGAACGGGTTCATGAAGCCGACGGAGGCCCCGCCGTTGACGCAGTCGACCAGGATGTCGACCAGCGCGGGCAGGGCGGCGGCCGCGGCGGCGTGATCAAGGATGCGGATGTCGTGGCGAAGGTCGAGGCTCATGGCAGCGGATTCCGGGCCCGGCCCCCCGGCCAAGGCAGAGATCTCGGCACAAGGTCAAGCCCTTGCCCCGCCGCCATGGAATAGCAGGCGGCGCGCCCCGAGCCAACGCTCCAGCAGGGCATGGCGCCCCGGCCGGAGCGGCAAATGTCGGGGAGGGAATGACGTCCAGCGGCCGATGCACTTGACGAAAGCCGGTCGCCGATTTAGGTTTATATTCTTATTGTCATCGTCATTTTGGGATCCCCGATGTATTTCACCCTGCACCATGTCCCCTCGCCTCCTCCGAACACCTTCGGCTTCTGCACGATCTGGCGCGACGATGCCGGTCTCTCTCCAGGGGCGGCGACGGGCGCTTCCGCGTCGAATCCCGCGGCGCCCGACGTGTCCCCGCTGCCGGACCCGTCGACCACGCCGCAGGTCAGCCGCGCCGCCGCGCGCCTGTGTCGCTTGGAAAAGCGCGGCGCGACTGCTATTTGCCCGGGCATGACCGCGCACCCCATCGACAACATCCGCAACTTCTCGATCGTCGCCCACATCGACCATGGGAAGTCCACGCTCGCCGACCGGCTCATCCAGGTGACCGGGGGGCTCCAGGCCCGCGAGATGGTGGAGCAGGTGCTCGACTCGATGGACATCGAGCGCGAGCGCGGCATCACCATCAAGGCGCAGACG
>CAZJCW010000005.1:39837-42489 GCA_964544365.1 uncultured Alsobacter sp. | reverse complement strand
CGCTTTGCGCTGCGCGGCGATCCGTTCAGGCCAGTGAAACAACAGCCTCGGCCCAGATCGATCGTAACCTGCAATCGGGAGGTGGCCTTGCTGCCTTTCGGTGCAGCGCCAAGTCAAGCCAGACTGGCAGTCACTCTATCTGTGTCCTGCCTTATGCGCCTCGCGCCAGGCGGTCGGGCTCATCCCGGTCCACCGCTTGAATGCGTGCGAGAAATTGCTCTGCATCGAGTATTCAAGTATTTCACTGATCTCGCTCAGAGGAATATCCGTCATTGCAAGCAGTTCGCAAGCCATCGTGCATCTGACCTCGGCGACGATGTCTTCGAATTTTTGCCCTTCTTTCTGAAGCTTTCGCCGCAATGTACGCGGGTGAATATTCAATCGATTTGCGGCGGTCTCAAGCGAAATATCCTTCCGGATGATGTCCGGTCTCACGTAGTGTTTTAGCCTGTTACTGAATGTATGCGCCCTGTGAGAGAGTAAAATATCAAATTCCTCGACGATACGGGCGCGTCTATTTGGTTCATAATTCTTGATTTCTTGATTCATCACAGCATCGGAGATGACAATGCAGGTCTGGGCCTGATTAAATAAAACAGGGGTCTTTATTATCTTCTCGAAGACGGAAACCTTTGACGGCTTACTATGGCAAATGTGAACTTCTAGCGGCTTGGCAGAATCGCCCGCCAGTTCTTCGAGGATCCGCACGCCAACGGCCATTACCAGGTCATAGAGATGGCGGCTCCCGATCGATGTCCGGTCGTATGCGGCATAGCCCCAGAACCAGACACCCCGAGTGCCGTGCACATAGGCCGCGGCTGCGGTCGAAAATCGGGGTTGCCATGTCACATAGTCCAGCAGCGCGTCCTTGAGCGTTGGCGCTGATTTCATGAGCCCGTTCAGCGGCTCGAGATCTGCGAGGACGAAACGGCTGCCCAGCAGCAGCCCAAGATGGTCGCACCGGGCTGCTTCTGCCGCCACCTGAAGCGCCGCGACGCAGTCCGCGAGCGGCAGATAGGAATCCGGGCGCAGTGTCTGCAGGTCGATATTGCAGCTTGCCAGAATCGGCTCTGCCGACACCCCGAATTCATCCAGCAGTTCTGGAAGTCTTGCAAAGGGGCCGGCCCTTTGAAGAGCTGGGGGTGAGTTCATTGGCACGCATGTCCCCCAAACACATTCGAGCATCCTGACCGCCGCCTATTGTAGGCCCGCAAGGGGAAGCGGCAACCGACCCGAAGTAGAAAGACGGGCAATCCCGGAGGGACAAGACTGCGTCGCCGCACGGGCCTGTCAGGGGGGGGTGATTGGAGTGACCAGTAAAGGACTTTGGGCCATTGCCCTGATCGTCTTTGCCCTGTTGGCCGCCGGTGGCGGCTACCTGTATCATGTTCTTCACCGCGTGGTGGTGTTGCGCATCGCGACGGGGGCGGCCGGCGGTTTCGGCGCACAGTTCGCGACCTCGCTGGTCCATATCGTCAATCTTGATCATCCGAGCGTTCGCGTCAGCGCGATGGCGTTCCCCGATGACGCCGAGGCACTCCGCGCGCTCCAGGCGGGAAAGGCCGATATCGCCATTGCGCGCAGCGATTCCGGCAATCCCGTCGGGCTGACGATTGCCGTCCTGAGGCACGACGCGGCACTCTTCGTGCTTCCGCACGGTTCCAAGGTCGACGCCATCGGGGCCCTGCATGGTGCAACGATCGCTATCGTCGGCACCTCGCCCGGTGATGCAGCACTCTTCGAGACGGTTCGGTCCGAGTACGGATTGCCGGGAGCGCCCGCGGTCGTCCCGCTGAGCGCGGGCGACGTTGCGGAAGCGATCCGGGACAAGAAGGTGCAGGCGGTCTTTGTCGTCGGTGCTCCCGGCGGAGAAACCATGGCTCGCACGCTGGCCGGCGTCCGGGATGCCGGAAAGGGCCCGCCGAAGATCCTTCCGATCGACCTCGCTCCCGCGATCGTGAAGCGCAATCACATCCTGGAGAACGTGGATCTGCCGAAGGGCGTCCTGCTGGGATCGACCTCCCTTCCCGACGACGACACGTCGACGCTCGGAGTGTCGACGCGCGTTTTCGCGACGAGCCGGATGACGGACACCGTCGCCGCCGAACTCACGCGTATCCTCCTGACGGACAAACCGCGTGTGGCCGCTCAGCTGCCCAAAACCGCGGTCGTGGAACCGCCCGAGACGGACAAGCTGAACGCTTCGCTTCCGGTGCATCCCGGCACCGCGGCCTACCTGTCGGGCAACCAGCCAAGTATCGCCGACGAGGCCCAGAACCTTCTGTATTGGGTTGGGATCATCGGGAGCCTGTTGGCCTCGACGGCCGCAGCGCTCACGGCCCTGGTTCGGACGTTCCTGCCCCGGCGCCCCACGTCGACGCTCCGGCTGCTGGACCTTTGGGTCGCTGCCCGGGAAGCGCCCACGCCAGCGGACGTCAACGATATCGAGACGCAGGTGGACGGGCTCGTGCAGGACGCATTTCGCAAGCAGGCAGCAGGGAAGGGGGACGAAATCAATCCAGCTTTTCCGTTGCTGGTCAGCCAGGCCAAGCGGGCCATCGACCGGCGGCGGCTCGAACTGGCATCGCCGGATGGTCGCTCAGGCAGTGTTCATCCCGCTTTTCCCGATGACCTTGACCCGTCTTCTTCAGC
>CAZJCW010000005.1:0-39737 GCA_964544365.1 uncultured Alsobacter sp. | reverse complement strand
TACTTCGCCGATCGGCCCGTCCGGCTCGCCGGCCACATCACGCTTGAGAACTACATGAAGGAGTGGACCTCGAAAGCGGGGAAGGACAATTTCTCGAAGGATCCACCCAACGCGGCGATTTCTGTCTACGAGCCGGGCCAGCCCGACAGCACCCTTGCGGTCGTCGAGATCAGCAACCCGAAGATTGACGGCAAGGACCTCGTCTACTCATACAAGCTGATCAAGGGCACGCTTCCCAAGAGCGCCGGGCAGACATCGCTCTTCATCGACTGGATCGGTGTCGGAGGCGGTGTGGGAGTCGGCTTCCACGGCGTGGGCGTGGGCTATCGCGGCCCCGGTTGGCGCTGAGCCTCTTCAGGCAGCCAGTGCCTCTACCCTTGAGCCGACGGTTGCGCGGCTATCCAGCGTTTCTGTCGAACCCTGACAATGCCGCGAGAGGAAATTCCTCTCGCGACGACGCCAGGCTGAAGGCGGCTTCCTCCGCGTGACTTTGCGTGTTGGCTATTCGCCCGGTCACTTCACTGTCGCCGTGTCCTGTATTCACAAGCGACGGGTTTGCATCTCGGTTATCGATAGATGACCACGAGTGTGTTGTGACACCAAAGGGGCTCAGCATGGCGCGTCCGGATCGAACCAGCGTGACGGCTGTCTTGCGTGTTTTGCTGTCGACATCAGGCCTCCTTTTCGCCGCGGCCGCGATGGCGCAGCAGTCGACGCCGGGCGTGACCCTCAATCAGGCCATCAGGGCGACCCAGCAGGCGCTGGATGGCACGCAGCGACAGCCTGGTCCGCCTGTGCGTGTCGCGTCGACGACGGGTGTGCCGGGCTCGCCCACCGCCACGTCGACCATTGACGGCCTTACCCTGCCCCCGCCGCCCACTCCCTTCGGCGGGGCGATCGGCCTCAACGCGATCGGATCGACCCCCTCATGGGCCCCGCGCGTCGTGCCGCCCCAGGGGGCCCCCAACATCCTCCTGATCATGACGGACGATGTGGGCTTCGGCGCGCCGTCGACGTTCGGCGGGGTCATACCGACGCCGAACCTCGACCGCATCGCGGACAGCGGCCTGCGCTACACGAATTTCCATTCGACGTCGCTCTGCTCGCCGACGCGGGCCGCCCTGATCACCGGCCGAAATCATCATTCCGTCGGCTTCGGCGTCATCTCGGAGCAGTCCACGGGCTTCCCCGGCTACAACAGCATCATCACCAAGGAGAACGCCACGATCGGCCGGATCCTGCTCGAGAACGGCTATCGGACGTCGTGGTTCGGCAAGAATCACAACACGCCGAGCTTTGCGGCCAGCCAGGCCGGCCCCTTCGACCAGTGGCCGACGGGGATGGGGTTCGAATACTTCTACGGCTTCGTCGGCGGCGACACGAGCCAGTGGCAGCCGAACCTGTTCCGCAACACCACGGCGATCTACCCCTATGTCGGGAAACCCGGATGGAACCTGATCACCGCCATGGCGGACGATGCCATCGGCTGGCTCAATCAGCTCAACTCCATCGATCCGTCGATGCCGTTCTTCCTGCACTTCGTGCCGGGGGCAACCCACGCTCCCCATCACCCGACGCCTGAATGGATCAAGACCGTCAGCGACATGAATCTGTTCGACAAGGGCTGGAACGCCCTGCGCGACCAGATCTTCGCGAACCAGAAGAAGCTGGGCGTGATCCCGCAGGACGCGCAGATGACGGCGTGGCCGGACACGCTTCTCAAGCGCTGGGAGACACTGTCCGACGACGAGAGAAAGCTCTTCATCAGGCAGGCCAACGTCTACGCCGCCTACCTCGCGTATGCGGATCACGAGATCGGTCGCGTCATCCAGGCGGTCCAGGACATGGGCAAGCTGGACGACACGCTGATCATCTACATCAGCGGCGACAACGGCGGCAGCGCCGAGGGCTCACCGAACGGCACGCCCAGCGAGATGATGCAGTTCAATGGCGTCGAACTCACTGCCAAGGAGCAGATGCCCTGGTACGACGCGTGGGGGTCCGAGTTCACCTACAACCACATGGCCGTGGGGTGGACCTGGGCCTTCAACACCCCCTTCAAGTGGACGAAGCAGGTTCCGTCCTACTTCGGCGGCACCCGGCAGGGCATGGCGATCTCCTGGCCGAAGCGCATCACGGACAAGGGCGGTATTCGAAACCAGTTCCATCATGTCATCGACATCGTCCCGACACTGCTCGAGGCCACGGGGGTCCCGGCACCGATCGCGGTCGACGGGATCGCCCAGAAGCCGATCGAAGGCGTGAGCCTGGCGTATACCTGGGACAAGGCCAATACTGCCGCTCCCTCGGCGCGCAAGACACAATACTTCGAGATGATGGGCGTCCAGGGCCTGTATCATGACGGCTGGATGCTCAGTGCGGTTCCGGTCCGCCCGCCGTGGCAGCTTCTCGGGGCAGCGATCACGGATCCGGCCACGGCCTACAAGTTCGAACTGTTCAATGTTGCCAAGGACTGGACGCAGAACAACGACGTCGCCGCTGCAAACCCGCAGAAGGTCCAGGAACTGCAAAGGCTGATGTTCGCCGAATTCGGAAAGCATCAGGTCCTGCCGCTCGACGCGTCGGTGGCAACTCGATTGGTCGCTCCGCGACCGAGCCTGTCGACGGGGCGGAACACGTTCACCTATCTCGGGGCCGTCACGGGAATTCCGGACGGCGCGGCACCCTCCGTCCTCAATACCTCCTACACGATCGTTGCCGACATCGTCGTTCCTCAGGCCGGGGCCGAAGGTGTCATCGTCACGGAAGGCGGACGCTTCGGTGGGTACGGGCTCTATCTCCTCAAGGGAAAACCCGTCTTCACCTGGAACCTGCTCGATCTCAAGCGCGTCAGGTGGGAAGGCGACGCCGTTCTGGCCCCCGGCAAGCATCGCATCGAATTCGAATTCAAGTACGACGGCCTCGGATTCGCGACGCTTGCCTTCAACAACCTCAGTGGAATCGGCCGTAGCGGCGTGGGTGTGTTGAAGGTCGACGGCAAGGAAGTGGCGCGGCAGACGATGGATCGCACCGTCCCGCTTGCGCTTCCCGTCGACGAGACCTTCGATGTGCTCTCCGATACCGGAACGCCCGTCGACGACAAGGACTACAAGGTTCCGTTCGCCTTCACGGGCAAGCTGGACAAGCTCACCTTCACAGTCGAGCGGCCACAATTGACGCCCGACGATGAAAAGAAGCTGGTCGACGCGATGCGCGCCGCCAGCGACGCGAAGTAAATCCGGCATGGAGCCGGATTAGGTAACAAATTTTTTTGGGGGAAAACTGATAATGCTCCGTTCAATCCTGTTGGCATCGACGACGATTGCCTTCGCCGTTCCTGCGCTCGCGGCCGACCTGCCGTCGCGCGCTCCGGCGCCCGCCCCGGTCTATGCGCCGGCTTTCACGTGGTCCGGATTCTATGTCGGCTTGAATGCCGGCGTGGGCTGGGCCGACTCGCGTGACGTGATCGTCACTGGTCCTGCCGGCGGTTCTGGCATCCTGGGCACGGGCGGCGACGGGCGCTTCGTCGGCGGTGGCCAGATTGGCTACAACATCCAGAGCGGCGCTTGGGTCTTCGGCCTCGAAACCGACATCCAGTATGTGGGCAGCGGCGGCGGCGTGTCGTGGGGCAACTATACGTGGTGGGCGAACGGCAATGGTGACGGCGGCTATCTCGGCACGTTGCGCGCTCGTGTCGGCTACGCCTTCGACCGAACCCTCCTCTATGTGACCGGCGGTCTCGCCTACGGCGGCATGAACACGAATCCGTTCACCGGCAATTCGACCAGCAATGCTGGCTGGACGATCGGCGCGGGCGTGGAATACGCCTTCACCAACAATTGGACGGCCAAGATTGAAGGCCTGTACATCCAGAACGACAGCGACAACGACGTGCGCACCTTTACGAACGCCGGCGGTGTTCTGCCTGCGGGGGTCTATACGGCTTCGACCAGCGGCGGCACGGGCGCAGGTCTCGTCCGCGTAGGCATCAACTACAAGTTCTGATTCCAGAGTTCGTACCCGCCGGCTTCCTGCCGGCGGGTATGGTCACGGCGATCGCAACCTTTGCATTGCCATTGCAGAGCGATGGCGGTTGCTGCCCCTTGATTCGATCAACTGGAGCTCTTCAATGAAGATCGCGATCATTTCTGTTCTGGCTGTCGTCGCCACGTCATCCGTTGCGTTGGCTCAGACGGCCCCTGTTCCGCTGTCGGCGTATGCCGATGACAAGGGGTGGATCGACGTCCAGAAGCTGACCTGCGCTCAGCTTGCAGGAACCTTCCAGGAAGATGCAGACATGCTCACCGCCTGGTACAGCGGCTGGTACAATGGTCTTGCGAAGAAACATGCCATCAACGTGCAGCGCTCCAAGGACCTGGAGCATGAGTTGATCGTTTATTGCAAGGCCAACACCTCCAAGAAAATCATCGAGGCAATTGCCGTCGTCTTCAAGGATGAGCGGGCCAAGCTTGGAATCGAGATGAAGTAAGTCACGACGGGGTGGTCCGGGCTGTTGCATGCGCGGACCACCCTTGTCTTTTCTTCCGATCTCTCCTCGCTTGCGGTCGGAGTCAGCTTGACTTTGTCGGCGACGATATGATGCTGAACCGGGTGTCGTTCGTTCTGCTTGAAGCGATGCACTGAGCCACGTGGGCGGGGGCCTTTGTCGATGCGTATGCTGTCTTGGTTTGTGGGTGCGGTGGCCTTGGGCGCCGCAGGGTCCGTCTCGGCCGCCGACCTGCCGTCGCGCCAGGCCCCGCCACCGGCTCCGCCGCAGGTTTCGGGCTGGACGTTCCAGGCCACGCTCTATGGTTGGGCCACTGCCCTCAATGGCGATATCGGCGCGCGCTACCGCCAGCCCATCGGTGTGAATGTCGGGTTTGACCAGATCCTCGACAATCTCAAGGGCGGCTTCATGGGCGCCTTCCAGGCCAAGAACGAGACCTGGATGGTGCTCGCGGACGTGGTCTACTCCGACCTCGGCAAGAAGCGGGAGAACCGCTTCGGTGGTCAGCTCGACTTCAACCAGACCCTGACAATTGCAACCGGATATGTCGGCTATCGCATTCCTGTCGGACCGCCTGCGCTCGACCTGCGAGTGATCGCTGGCGCTCGGGTGCAGAACCTCGAGGTCGACATCACCCACTTCGGCGTTCTGCCCATTTTCGACCGGACAGCGTCCGATACCAAGAACTGGGTCGACCCGGTCGTCGGCATCGCGATGCAGTACAACTTTGACAAGCGCTGGTTTCTGAACGTGATCGGCGATATCGGCGGCTTCGGTGTCGGTTCGCAGCTCACGACGCAAGGCTTTGCGGCCATCGGTTATCGCTGGACGGAGACGATCTCGACGTCGATCGGCTATCGCGCGCTCTACACGGACTACAAGAAGAGCGGGTTCACTTACGAGACAACCCTTCATGGTGTCTTTGCTGGCATCGGCGTGCACTTCTGAGCGACGGCCCGGATGCCCGTTGCGTGGACCGCGGGGTAGGATAGCGCCGCGGTCCGTTGCAATTCGAAGGGGCTGACACCGTCTCGCGGCGCGAGACGTTGCGGGGCGTTGTCGAAGCGTTCGATGTGCTCGATCTTGAGCGACGTCGCTTGGTCCCGTGGGCACCGGTCTCGTCGCGGCAGGCGTCCCGCCAGAGGCCGACGCCTCGACCTCGTTTCCGACGTGCCGGCGGACTGCGGCAGCGTCCGGCTGCCGGTGACCGTCGATGACCTGGCTCGGGAGGTCAGGCGCTCGTGGCAGATACGTCGCCGGCGAGCCGCTGACGTCCTTCCGCGACATTTGCTCCGGCACGAAAAGCAGCCGCAACAACTATTCGATGATCTCGTCGGTCCGCGCCAGAAGCGCCGGCGGTACGGCGATGCCGAGAGCGCCCGCTGTTCTGAGATTGATGAACAACGAATATCGTGTCGGCTGGGAAACCGGCAGGTCGGCGGGCTTCGACCCCTTCAGGATGCGGTCCACATACGAAGCGGCCAGCCTGAAGCTATGGGCCTGGTCAGCCGAGTACGACATCAGACCGCCTGCGATCGGGAATGGCCGGACCGGAGACGCCGACGGCAACCCATGCTTCAGGGCGGCGTCGACGATGGGCTTGAACGGCAGGCTTGGCTGGACGAACACGACATCCATCCGCTCAGCCTTCATGTCGGCGAGCGCCGTATCGAAGTCGCCGGTCCCCCGGACCAGCTTGACCATGATCGAGATCCCGAGAGGCCCGGCGCTCTGCGCGATGCGCTCCACCAGGGCCTTGCTGAACGGGTCGGCTGCGTTGGCCAACACTCCGATGCGCCGGACCGACGGCAGCATCTCGCTCATCAGTTCGAGGAGTTTCGACGATGTCTCGAGGGTCGCGCCAGACACCCCCGTGATGTTCCCGCCGGGGCGAGCGAGGCTGGCGACCAGTCCGGAGCCTACAGGGTCCGCCACGCCGGCCATGACGATCGGGATCGTCGATGTTTCGTGGTGCGCGGCCAGGGCTGCGGGCGTCTGCCAAACGACGATCACGTCGACGTCGAGTTGAACAAGCTCTGCGGCAAGTCCAGGCAGAAGATCGAGTTTTCCCTCTGCCGATCTGTATTCGAACTGGGCGCCCTGTCCGTCGACATATCCCAGATCGCGCAGCCCCTCCCGCAAACCGTCCCAATTGGGCTGCGGATTTGCCGTCATCAGAAAGCCGACGCGCGATTGGCTCCGGCGCTGTTGGGCACGGACGACGGGCGGCGCAATGGCCGCTCCGACAACTCCCAGAAAAGCGCGACGATCCATGCGCGCATGCATAGCACAGCTTCCGCAGACGTTTCACCCACCGGCCTGTTCGCGATCGGGCGAGGCTCCTGGCTTCTGCAATCGAGGCAGGATCTTCCGCGGTCCGCCACTAGGACGATTGGAGGCTCCCTGGCCATGGAGGATGACCTCCGCTCTGGACCCGGAACTGAACAAGTCGGCTCGACCGGGTTGGTGCCAATGTCGAGCGTCCCGCTCGAGGGCAGGGGGCTCCGCGAAGGCGGGTTGCGACGCGCTGCAGGTCGAGGGACGTGCCATGTGCGCGTCCCGCGGTGCCCGCGTTAGGGTAGGGGCTTCGCCATCGCGCGCATGCGGTTGCCGCGAGGGTTGTGCTCGACTTCGGCGAGCCCGAGGGCCTCCATCAGCGGTGGCACATACATGCCGAAACGGCCGCGCAACCCCTTCTTCAGTCCGTACCATCCCCCGATCGGGTTGTCCGGAGACCGTGCCCAGGCTTCGACCGTTCCTTCCCTTGCTTCCTTTTGCTCGTCGGCGGAGCCCAGTTCAATCCAGTCACCATGGGACTGCAGCATCGAGTGCAGGTGATCGAGGCAGCGCGCGTCGTAGAGCAGGATCGTCTTTCCGACCGTGCAGACCAATACGTCCTTTCCGTCCCTGCTTTCGCGATGGATGGTGAAATCGGACGTGAGGGGGGGCGTCTTCAAGCGCCAGGGATCTCCCGCCGTGCCGGAACCCTTCGCATCGCCTTTCAGAGACATCCGGATCTCCCCTTGTGTTTGCTTCGGTCCGCCGTTGGGACCTCAACCGTCATGGAGGTTAGGTTCGCCAAGTCCGTCACGGAGCGGCGGAACGTCAGGCGTGGGGATCGAGGCGGCCCAATGCGTCTCGGCCTTCATGAACGCGCGTGGGCAGGTGCTGCTCCATCGGCAGGTCCATGGCCGCACCCACGGTTGTCTGGCGTTCGATCAGCCGCCGGACGCGCGGGGGCTCATCGCCTTGATGAAGGGCCCGCAGTGTTTCGGTGATCGCGATGTCCGCCTGGGTCAACCTCTTGTTGTGCCGGATGTATTCCTGCCAAGTGGGTGTCTCGTACCTTTCGATCCACACGGACGGCGTCGAAAGATCCCGGAGCAGCGTCCAGTTTCGGGCCCCGTCGCGGATCCGAACGCGCCTGCGGCTCGCCATCGCGTTGAGGAACGGGATCACGTCCTCCTGCCGGATGACATACTCGATCGTCACGACGATGGGACCGCTTCGCGGTCGGATGTCCAGCGAGATCATCGGCTCGTCCCACCCGCGAGGGTCGAGGTTCATGTCGGCGGTATCAGGCACGCGAAGCCGCAGACCCAGCGCTGCGCCGCCCAGCAACGCGATTGCCGAGCCGAGCAGTGCGGTCCCGGTGCCCAGGTGGTCGGCCGCGTATCCCCACATCCAGCTTCCGAAGGCCATGCCGCCGAAGGTCGCCATCTGGTACAGCGCGAGCGCCCGGCCCACGACCCAGCGTGGAGCAGACAGCTGGACGGAGGAATTGAACCCGGACAGCGCGAGGACCCAGCTGCCGCCGCCGACGATCATGGCGGCGAAGCTCAGGGTCGCGACCGGGCTCAGGCCGATCACGGCGGCGCTGGCTGCGGAGCCGCAGAATGCGAGCCGGATGATGATCTCCGCGGGAACCGAGCGCTGGCGCAGTTCTCCCCCGAGGATGGCCCCGCCCACGGCCCCGATCCCGAAGCCTCCCAGCAGCAGTCCGAAGGTGAGCGGTCCGCCGTACACCAGGTCCCTGGCCACGACGGGCAGCAGCGCCTGGACTGCGATGCCGGCCACGCCAAACGCCGCGCCCCGCAGGATCACGACGCCAATGGGTGGAGACATCATCACGTATTTGAGGCCCGCTCCCATTGCACTTGCGAGCCGCTCCGGCGGAAGAGGGCTCGGCTGGGTCTCCGGCTTCCATCGGCCCAGGACCGCGAGAAGACCCAGATAGCTGACGGCGTTGACGGCAAAGGCCACCGACGCGCCGAACGAGGCGACGATGACACCGCCGATGGCCGGCCCGACGCTTCGGGCGAGGTTGAAGCCGACGCTGTTCAAGGCAACAGCCGACGGGATCTCCGTCCGAGGCACCATTTCGCCCACGAGCGATTGCCAGGCCGGGCCATTGAAGGCCGATCCGCATCCGATCAGGAACGTGAACGCGAGCAGGGAGATGGGGCTCAAGGCGCCGAAGAAACTCGCGACGGCCAGCGCGACGGAGACGAAGAAGAGGAACAGCTGGGCCGCCAGCATCACTTTCCGTCGGTCCGCATTGTCGGCAATCGCGCCGGCCATGAGAGCGAAGAGCATGATGGGAAGGGTCGTCGCCGCCTGGACGAGCGAGATGACGCCGGGGCTCGCGTGCAGCGAGACCATCAGCCAGGACGCGCCGACCGATTGGATCAGGCCGCCGAAATTCGAGGCGAGGCTCGCGATCCAGATGTCGCGATAGATCCGGTGACGGAAAGGCGCCAGTTGCACGAACTTGGATCCCCCCAATCCCGCTCGCGTCGACCCGTCCGATCGAACATCCCTGTTCGACGTCCGGTGTCCCGCGCGCGCGCAGAGGCCCGTCAAACGGGACCGGCATGCGAGCATGGCTGCGCACGCGACCCGAAGGAGCCCTTGCGGTTGAGTACCCCGCTGGAGCGCCATGAGCCAGCACAAACCGCCGGGCCGCGACGACGGCCGGGGCGGAAGCACGGGCGCGACCGGGGACCGATGCGTCTTCAGGGGGGCACGCGCGGTGGCGATGCTCGCAAGGCGTTCCCGCGTCAGGCGCTTGCGGCATCAGGCGGATTTCTGTGACACTTCTCGTGAAGTCCGTTGAGAATGCCATGCTCCGCCTGGAGGCTGTCATTTTCGCCCTGCCCAAGACCGCAAGTCGTCCCGCTGCCGTTCAAGACCCTTAAGCACGAGGAGAACCGCCATGGCCGGCCATCGCACCACACCCATGGGCTGGGCGGCATTGGTGATCATGCTGCTCCTCGGTCCCTCGATGCGCTGCGCCGAGGCGCAGACGCCGCCGAGCGCGTCGGAGATCGCCGCCTACAAGGGTCTGTTCGCGGCGGCGGCCAGGGGAGATGCGGTCGAGATCGCGCGGCTCATCGCCGAAGGGGCGGACGTGAAGGCACGCGACGGACATCAGCGCACCCCGCTGCACGTTGCGGCCCACGGTGGACACAGGGAGGCTGTCCGCGCGCTGGTCGTCGGCGGAGCAGACCCGCGGGCACTGGATTCGCGGCGCTATGACATCGTGACGATCGCGGCCGTGCGCGACGACGAGGCGATGGTGCGGCTTGCCGTCTCGCTCGGATCCGATCCCAAGGCGATCACGAGCCCCTACGACGGGACCGCATTGATCGCAGCCGCACATCTCGGGCACGACGGCGTGGTGCGCGCCTTGATCGAGGCCGGCGCGCCAGTCGATCACGTCAACAATCTCAAGTGGACCGCGCTGATCGAGTCGATCGTGCTCGGCGACGGCGGGCCGCGCCATACCGCCTGCCTCAAGGCCCTTCTCGACGCCGGGGCCGACCCTCATCTCGCTGATGGCCAAGGCGTTGCGCCGCTGACGCTGGCCCGCTCGCGCGGTTATCAGGCGATGGTCGAACTGCTGCAGGCGCGGATCGCGAAAGGGCGACCTTGACGATGCGGTTCGTGCGACGGTCGATCCCGGACCTGACATCGTCACGCAAGAGACGGTCACCGGCCGCAGGACGGAGCCGGCTCGCCTGACGGGTGCCCGGACCGGGAACACCTGGGCGATCCGTCGTCCAAAGAGCTTGCCGTGCATTGGCCCATCAAGTTCGATAGGCTCCTGGTGCTCTAGCCAGCCAAAGACGTTTCGCGCGCCGACCCTGCCTTTTGCTCCTCGCTCGGGAAGATCAGGTGTTCCAATGAACCGCAGGGATCTTGTTGCAGGCGTTGGCGCGGCAACCGTAGCGTGGCCCTTCCGCGCTGGCGCGCAGTCGGCGGGCAAGCCGGTCGTCGGCCTGCTGTTTCTGTCCAATCCCGAGCCTGACGCCAGCACGATCCGAACTGCATTCGCACGCCTCGGCTACCGCGAAGGCGAGAACATCCGATACGAGGTGCGGGTCGCCGACAGTTCACCAGCCCGGCTTTCGGCCATGGCGGCGGATCTCGTTGCTCGCAACGTGGATGTCATCATGGCGGCCACCACGCCAGCAGTGGCCGCGGCGAAGGCTGCGACGAGCACCATCCCGATCATCATGTCGGTGGCTGCCGATCCGCTGGGGTCGGGGTTCGTTGCGAGCCTGTCCCGCCCCGGCGGCAATATCACCGGGATTTCGGCCGCCGTCGCGGAGACGGCCGGGTCTATCCTCGGGCTTCTGCGCGAAGGTCTTCCGACGGCGAGCCGCATCGGCCTGCTCGTCAATTCGGCGGATCCCTTTCACCGGCGCCTCATCGAAGGCGTCGAGGCCGCCAATGCTGGCGTCAAGGTTGACCTGCGGATCTTCCGGATCCCCAGGCCCGAAGACCTGGAGGGCACCTTCGAGCAGATTGCCGCGCAAAAGATCGATGCGGCCATCGTGCAGCCGACGCTCCCGCGACAGGCTGTGGTCGCGCTCGCGAGCCGGCACAGGCTCCCAACCGGATCGCCGGCCCAAGGCTACGCCCATCTGGGAGGCTTCATTTCATACACGGGAAGAGGGACCGAAATGATGGCCGTCGCTGCGGCTCAGGTCGACCAGATCTTCAAGGGCGCGAAGCCGGCGGATATCCCCGTTCGGCAACCGACCAGGTTCGACCTGGTGCTCAACCTGAAGACCGCGCGGGCCTTCGATCTGGCCGTCTCGCCACTGCTGCTCGCCCAGGCCGACGAGGTGATCGAGTGAGGCGGAGGGACTTCATCGGGCTGCTCGGCGGCGCCGTCGCTGCCTCGCCGACACTGGTGCGCGCGCAGCCGAAGCCGACCTCTGTCGTCGGCTTTGTCGCCTCCACCCGCGGAACGAGCGCCGTGGAGCAGTTGACGGGTATCCGGCAGGGGTTGCGCCAGGCCGGCTTCGTCGAGGGTGATAACCTCGTACTTCATGTCCGCGGGGCGGAGGGCGTGTATGACCGGCTGCCAGGCCTGATTGCCGAACTCCTCGCGCAAAAGGTCGACGTGTTCATCACCCAGGCACCACCGGCGACCCGCGCAGCCAAGGCTGCGACCACGACGACCCCGATCGTCTTCGGTGTCGGGATCGACCCGGTTGCCGATGGCCTGGTGGCGAGTTTCGCGCGCCCTGGCGGCAATCTGACCGGTGTCGCCCTCCTTGGTTCGGAGCTGATGGCGAGACGCCTCGACCTGATGACCGAACTGGTTCCCCAGGGCCGGCTCTTCGCGCTGCTCGTCAATCCGAGCGTGCCGAACCCCTGGATCAGCGAGGTCGACGGCGTCGCAAGGACAAAGGGCGTGCGCCTGACGGTTCTGAATGCGGCGACGGCAGGGGAGATCGATGCGGCCTTCGCTGCGATGGCGCGGGAACGCCCCGATGCACTGCTCGTCGGCGAAGATACGTTCCTCGCGCAGCGGCCCGAGATTGCGGAGCAAGCTCTGCGCTTGCGCATTCCCACGATCGGCATCGTCCGCGGCTTCGCCGCACTGGGCGGCCTTACGAGTTATGGCGCGAGCCTGACCGATGCCTATCGTCAGATCGGCCTCTATGCCGGCATGATCCTGAAGGGGGCCAGAACCAGTGATCTGCCGGTCCTTCGCCCCACGAAGTTCGAATTTGTCTTGAACCTGAAGACCGCCAAGGCGCTCGGCGTGACCATTCCACCTCTGCTGCTCGCCCAGGCGGATGAGGTGATCGAGTGAGGCGGAGGGATTTCGTCGGTGCGCTCGGCGGCGCCGTCGCTGCCTGGCCGACGCTGCTGCGCGCACAAGCCCCGGGTCGGGTCTATCGTCTTGGCCACCTCGGAAATGCTGCGTCCACCGAAGCATTGACCCGCGAGACGACCCTCCCTGAACTGGCGAGGCTTGGCTTCGTCGAGGGCCGCAACCTCATCTTCGACGCGCGCGTGGGCGAATCGGATGCGTTGCCTGGTCTCATGCGCGAGCTCGTTGCCGCGCGACCGGATGCGGTCATCGCCATCGGCGCGCCGGCAATCGCCGCCGCCGGCGCGACACGGGACGTTCCCGTCGTCACCTTCGGCGCCGACCCGGTGCAACTCGGTTTCGCCGGCAGTTATGCCCGGCCCGGAGGCAACGTGACCGGCGTCGTGATCCTGATCAGCGAACTCGAGGTGAAGCGCCTCTCGATGTTGCTGGAGGCGCTGCCCGAACGGCGACGGGTGGCGGTCCTGACGTCCCCGGCCACGGCGCTGGGGGAGGCAGCCTTGAGGAAGGCCGCGGCAGGGCTCGGCGTGGATCTGGCTGTCTACCCGGTCGCGACACCCGGCGACTATCCCGCGGCGTTCGCAGCAATGAAGGCGGCAGGCATGCAGGCGCTGTTGATCAGCGCGACGTCGACGTTCTTCCGGGACGGAAAGCAACTGGCAGCGCTGGCGCTGGAGGCTCGCCTGCCCACCATCTGCGAATGGGCCGAGATGGCGCAGACGGGGTGCCTGATGGGCTACGGGCCGAACCGCACCGCACTGCGGAAGCGGATGGCCGATCAGGTCGCCCGCATCTTTCGCGGCACGGCCCCGGGCGAGATTGCGATCGAGCAGCCGACGGTCTTCGAGTTCGCCGTCAATCAGAGGATCGCAAGGACGCTCGACGTCAGCATCCCTTTTGCGCTGCTGACGCAAGCCGACGACGTGATCGATTGAGCGCCTGACAGGCTGGCAGGATCCATAGACGCGCCGAGCGGAGCCGAGGGGACAAGAGTGCCGCGCTGGTACCTCGGTCCTTCCGCGGATCCGGAGGGCCCGGCCCGCCGCCGCATCGCTGCTCGCGCCGGGTCGCTCATGGTCGCCCGGAGGCGCGCCGACCAGTCCAGGAAACGAAAAACCCCGGGGTTTGCCCGGGGTTTCGTCTCACGCCGCCGACTTGGCCTT
The DNA here is from genome assembly GCA_964544365.1 of uncultured Alsobacter sp. Lineage (GTDB taxonomy): Bacteria > Pseudomonadota > Alphaproteobacteria > Rhizobiales > Beijerinckiaceae > Alsobacter. The sequence goes on along the minus strand of CAZJCW010000005.1, from coordinate 25,933 downwards.
GCGGCCCTTCTTCACCGGCTCCGGCGCGGCAACCGGCTTGCGGCGCTGCTGGCCGAGGCCCATGCTCTTGGCCAGTTCCGAGCGCGCGGCCGCGTAGTTCGGCGCCACCATCGGATAGTCCATGGGCAGGCCCCACTTCGCGCGATAGTCCTCCGGCGACAGATCGTACTTCGTCCGCAGGTGCCGCTTCAGCGACTTGAACTTCTTTCCGTCTTCGAGGCAGATCAGGTAATCGGGATGGATCGACTTCTTGATCGACACCGCCGGGGCCTGCGCCTCCACGGGCTTCTCGACTGCTCCGGTCGCCGTCGCGACGAGAGCCTTGTGAACCTGCGCGATCAAGGACGGGATCTCGGCCATCGCGACGGTGTTGTTGCTGACATAGGCCGCGACAACATCGGCCGCCAATACAACGAGATTGTCGGAGCTGGGCATGTCGGTCATTGGTTTTCTCTCAATCGGTTACCGCGATAGGCGATAGCGGATATCGGATTCTTTGCCAACATCGATTCTTTTGTTTTGCTAACTGAAAATGCAAGTTCAGGGCAGTCCGTTCCTGCATTGCGCGAAAGACTGATTACCCTGTCGATCCTTCCGCCTGTCCAGCCGACCATCTCTCCAAGGTGTCTCGGGGCGTTTCGTGGCAGACACCAGAGTAAGTCGTGTGGTCGATCCGGGTTTGCAGTCCATGAAGGCACCGCTTCGGTCTTCCACCGGTGCGAAGCGGCAAGGACCGCACGTCATGGCGTGTTGCCGTAACCGCTTGTCGTCCATGAGTCGCGATCACGGATCGTCATCCCGGTCTTCGGTGATACATGTCATGGAGCGTCCGGGACGCCTTGCGTTTTCAATGCTTGGACTGGTCTCCTGATGGAACAAGACGGCAAGACCTATCTTCTGCCTCATCCGACCGCTGTTCGGGTGATCATGACTCTTGCGGGTGCGTTCGTGATGCTGATCACGCCCTACGAGTTGTGGCGCGGGGTCTGGCCGCTGAATGCGACGACGCCTTTCTTCGCGCTCATCATGTTCGGCGGCATGACGGTCGGTGCCGCTTTCCTGCAAGGCGGACTGCTGTCGCCGGCGGTCAGCCTGCGTTTCGCGCCGGGGTCTATTTCAATCAGCTACGAGTATCCTTGGGGACGGTCACAGAGAACGGTCCCTGCCGAGAACATTCTGGACTTCGCGGTTGAGGAGGCGGCCAATTCGGACGGTCCCAACGACTGGTATGCGGTGCTGAGGCTGACGAGCGGAGACCATATCCGGTCCCGGCCGCTGGGAACGCGGGACGCAGCCGAGCGCCAGTTGGCTGAATTCAAAGCGGCGCTGCGGCCAGAGTCCGATTGAAGGTTTCGTCCCGAATGGTCTTGCTCGTTTCCACTGCGTCCGCTGTCCTGACCGCCCGGTCGTTCTGTCGGGGAGGGTAGGGCAGGCATGGAAGCCGGACGCGGACGCTGAACAAGCAGGTGAAAGACGATCCTTCCAGGCTATCGAACAAGTGCCCGCAATCGAGAACCAATCAGTTCGCCGATCGCTTTGGAGCAACCCGGTGCAGTGGATAGACGCGAGAGCGGCGATACTGGATGACCTGACGCGGTCGTCACTGTCCGGATCGTCGTATGAGATTCTCTTTGCCGACTTCTGTTCGTCGATCACGGCGACGGGCATTCCGGTTTCGCGGGCCCATGTTTCGACGGCGACCCTTCATCCCTTGATCAATGCCGTGGGTGTTACCTGGCTCCCGGAAGCGGGTGCGGTGCGGGAAAACTTTGGCCATGGGGGGACGACCAAGGCGGTCTGGCGTGAAAGTCCCTTCTTCCACATGATCGATCAGAAGGTGAGTGAACTTCGTGTTGCATTGCACAGCGAGACGCGTCGGCGGGATTTTCCGGTCCTCGAATCCTTCCGTGCCCAGGGCCTGACCGACTGGATCGCCTTTCTCATCGACTTCGGCTGGTCCGCAGATAAACTTTCAACGGGAAGTCTGGGGATGATCGTCAGTTGGGCGACGGCCGCGCCCGCTGGATTTTCCGACCCCGATCTCTCAAGGCTCCGGAGCGTTTGCCCTGCTCTCGCGGCTGCGATCAAGTCGCGCGTGTTTCAGGACCTGTCCCGGGATGTGCTGGCCGCCTATCTGGGCGCCGATGCCGCAGGCAAGGTCATGGGCGGCGCAATCACGCGCGGAACAGTAACGGATATCTCGGCTGCCATCATGATGGCCGATATCCGGGCCTTCACGGCCATGAGCGAGAAGATGCAGCGCGCCGATCTCGTGTCGCTTCTCAATGAGACCTTCGATGCGGCGGCCGTTGCAATCGTGGCAGCCGGCGGACAGATCCTCAAGTTCATGGGGGACGGTTTCCTCGCTATCTTCCAAACGGAGGAAGATCCCGCTGCTGCTGCGAGGTCGGCGCTTGCCGCCGCGATTGCCGTTCAGAAAGGCCTCCCGCGAGGTATTCAGATGGATATCGCACTGCATGTCGGCGACGTTCACTACGGGAACATAGGCGCGGCCGATCGTCTCGACTTTACCGTCATTGGATCGGCCGTGAACACTGCTGCGCGGATCGAGTCGCTATGCTCCCAAGTTGATCGGTCCATTCTGGTTTCGAGCGAATTCGGCCTCCTTGTCGGTCTCGATGCGTTCGAGCCTCTCGGTCCGTTCAATCTCAAGGGAGTGGCGGAGCCGAGGCTGGTCTATGCCCCGAAGTAGCGGCCGGTCTGCAACAACTGCCGTCGTCCTGCCGGCAAACGGCTTTCTTCAGTCGAAGAAGTCCGCGTCGCCCTCCGACAGGTATTTCTTCGCCTCGGCGGCGATGAGGTTCACGCCCAGCCCCGGCCGGTCGGGAACGTCGATCAACCCGTCCTTCACCGGCATCCCCTCGAACCCTTCGGTGATGTCGTACCAGAACGGCTCGAAGCGGGCCGGGTACTCGAAGGCGATCAGGTTGTCGGGCAGCGTCGCGCAGACCTGGATCAGCGAGGCGAGGCCGACGATGCCGTTCGCCGTGCCGTGGGGCGCCATGGCGATGCCGTGCAGGTCGGCATACTCCGCGATCCACTTGAGTTCCGCGATGCCGCCGACGTCGCACGGATCCGGCCCGATCACATCCACCGCCCGCGTCTCGATCAGGGCCCTGTAGTTCTGCCGCAGGTAGATCTGCTCGCCGGTGTGGATCGGCGTGGTGGTGTGCGGGGTGACCGCGCGGTACTCCTCCGCGCCGACGAAGGGAACGTAGTCTCCGGCGATCATGTCCTCGATCCAAAGCAGATGGAGGTCCTCCACCGCCCTGGCGAAGCGCAGCGCGTCATGCGTGAGGAAGCCGGGGCCGGCATCCACGGCGAGGCCGTACTTCGAGCCGAGCGTCTGCTTGGCCGCGCGGACGCAGGCGACCAGATGGTTGAAGCCGTCTTCGCTGATCAGGCCCTTGTGAGGATAGGGGAACGGCGCGTCGTGCTGGACGGCGCCGTAGTGGAAGCCGGGGATGTCCCGGACCATCGAGGAGTGGAACGACGTCGGCAGCTTGAACATGCTGAAGCCGCCCTCCAGCGCCATGCCGTACTCCGCCCACTTCCGGTAGTCGTCCGGCGTGTGACCGACGCCCACCTCGTGGTGATAGAGCGTGCGATAGGTTCGCACCTGGTCGCGCACCTTGCCGCCCAGAAGGCGATAGACCGGGAGACCTGCGGCCTTGCCCGCGATGTCCCACAGCGCGATCTCGATCGCGCTCACGGCCGCGCCCCACGGCTTGAAGCCGCCGCGAACCCGGATCCGCTTCATCACCCGCTCGACGTTCACCGGATCCTGGCCCACCAGCCACGACTTGAGCTGCAGCACCACGGGCTGCAGGTAGGGCTTGGGCGTCTCGATCTGGCTCCAGCCCGTGATGCCTTCATCCGTCGTGATGCGGATGACGGGGCTGCTGGCGATGATGGCGCACTTGACGTCCGTGATCTTCAACGTGACCTCCCAGGGCCTTGCTCCGTGTCGGCGGCAGGCCTCGCTCCGCGATGGTGATTGAGCGCACCGCGGACAGGGCTGGACCGGCCGCGGACACTGCTCGACCCTACCGCTGGGCGATCCTGCTTGCTACGGGCGGACCGCACGGGGCTGTCGGATAGCGGGGGATCGCTCATGCGGTATCCTTCCGGTTGGCGCGACAGGGGCGTGTCTTCGGGCACGGGAGTCGACGCGAGACGGCGGCGTCGACATCCGCCTGGTGCCGGCGCACGGGTCATCGTCCGCCCTGTCAGCCGAGCGAGTCGAGTACGCCGAGCAGGGCGATCGGGAAGGAGGCGCCGAGGCGGGTCGCGCGCTGCGGCGACCAGCCCGTTTCGGGCGTCTTGCGCCAGGAGACGTCCTTGAACGGCTGCTCGAGCAGGACGGAAAGGGCTCCCGGGAACCGGTTGCCGATCCAGTTCCAGCCCATGCCGAGATCGGCCTGCGCCGGCACGCCACCGGGGTAGGGATGGCCCATCTCGTAGTCGGGTGAGGCGGCTGCCCAGTGCCGCTCGAAAACCTCGAAGGGCTTGCGCCGCTCCGGCGTCCAGGTCGGGACGTTCTCCGACGGCCAGATGAAGTTGCAGGTGAGTTCCGCGTCGGCATGGCAGTCGATGCAGAAGTCGACGCCCGTCGCTTCCATGCGATCGCGCACGCACAGGACCTCGGGCGAGCGCTCCCGGCTGGGTGATACCCATTCGCGGTTGAGGTTGACGCCGAGAACATTGCTGCGGCTGAGGCCGTTCGCGGTGCCGTCCGGGTTCATGTTCGGCACCACGTAGAGCACGGCCCGGTCGAGCAGCGCCGTCGCGACCGGATCGGCCGGGTCGAGGAGCCTGTCCAGCATCCCTTCGAGGAAGAAGCCACCCTGCGTCTCGGACGGGTGCTGGCGCGCGATGACCCAGCAGCGCTTCTTCGACGGCGCGGCCTCGCCGATGGTCAGCATGTCGATCGCCCGGCCCTCGACGCTGTGGCCGAGCGTATCGAGGCGCACGCGCGGGCTCACCTGCGCACGCGCGATCATGTCGGCGTCCCGTTCGAGCGGAAAGGGCGCCCACAGCCCGTAGTAGCAGAGGTCGTGTTCCGGCGTATGGCTGAAGGAAAAGACCATCCCGTCATAGGTCGCCGGCAGGCGGAACCAGTGGCGCCGGTCGTAGCTCGCGACCGGGCCCGTATTGGTCCATCGGTCGTCGTAGTCTTCGCGGTTGGCCAGCCGCACCTTGAGGCTCTCGCCGGCGTTGATGAGCGAGAACCGGCAGTCCACCCCGCGAACCCCGGAGGCGCGGAAGTGATACCAGCCCATCAGGTCGCAGTGCGGGTCCTTCGGCACCGCGAGCCGGATGTCGCGCGGATCGTCCGCGCTGATGACCTCGATGCGTCCGGAGGGAATCCGTGCGTCGATGCTGATCACGGTCGCTGCTCCTGGCCGGACGATGAGGTGGTCAGGCTTCGCGATCCGCCGGCCATCGTCAAGCCGGGATCGGGCATGGACGGGCGGCGCTGGAGGCATCACAGTGGGACAAGCGTCCGCGCCGCCGCGCCGCATCCGCTTCCGGAAACGCTTCGATGAGCTTCGACGACCTTCCGCCCCAGCCGCCCATCAACATCCGCGCCGACGCCTATGCCGCGACCGCGCTCCTCCTGTCCCGGTATGCCGCCGCCACGACCCGCTGCGTTCTCGATGTCGCGTATGGCGACGACTACTGGCAGAAACTGGACATCTACCTTCCGGCGGATGAATCGCTGCGCGGGCTGCCCGTCTTCGTGAACATCCACGGCGGTGGCTGGACGCACGGCTACAAGGAATGGATGGGCCTGAACGCCCCGGTCATCACATCCTTTCCCGCCGTGTACGTCTCGCTGTCCTACCGGCTCGCGCCCGACCACACCTTCCCCACGCCGCTCGACGACTGTCTCGCCGGCCTCGCCTTCGTGCGCGACACCATCGCGCGCTACGGCGGCGATCCCGACAGGGTCTTCCTCGGCGGCCACTCCGCGGGCGGCCACCTCGCCGCGCTCCTGACGCTGCGCCGCGACCTGCAGGCGCGCCACGGCCTTCCGCCGGATTTCGTCAAGGCCTGTTTCCCCTATAGCGGCGTCTACGACCTGACGATGCCGGACGCCCGGGGCGATCGGGTCCGCGTGCCCTCGACGCTCAAGCTCGTGCCGCAGGAGAGGGGCGAGGAGGTTCCGGCGGCGTCGCCGATCCGCCACGTTGAAGGCAACCGCACGCCCTTCGTCGTGACATGGTCGGAGAACGACAACGCCTACTGCAAGGCGCAGGGGCCGCTCTTCCTCGCCGCCCTGCGCGAGGCCGGCGGCCGCGCCGAAGGATGGATGTATCCGCTCTTCGACCACTTCTGGATCCACGTCGACCAGCAGCGCGCCGGCAACCCATGGACCCGGACGCTGCGCGCCTGGATGACGGGCGATCCCGCCACCGCGCCCGTTTTCACGCCCTGAGGCCGAAGATGCTCTTTTCCCACCTTCCCGCCCAGTCGCCGATCAGCCTGCGGGCGGATGCCTATGGCGAGACGGCGCTGCGGCTGTCGCGGCTCGCCGCCATGACGACCCGCACCGCGCTTGACGTGCCCTACGGTCCGGATCGCTGGCAGGCCGTCGACATCTACCGGCCCGACCTCGACTACGACCACCCCCTGCCGGTGTTCCTCAACATCCATGGCGGGGCGTGGACGCACGGCCACAAGGAGTGGATGGGACTCAATGCGCCGCCTGTCGTCGCAGCCCCCGCGATCTACGTCTCCGTGTCCTACCGACTGGCGCCGGAGCACCGGTTCCCGGTCGCCCTCGACGACTGCCTCGACGCGTTGGCATGGACCGTGGCCAACATCGCCCGGTTCGGCGGCGATCCCGCGCGGCTGTTCGTCGGCGGACACTCGGCGGGCGGCCAGTTGGCCGCGCTGATGGTCCTTCGTCGGGATCTGCTGTCCCGTCGCGGTCTGCCCGACGACGTGGTCAAGGCGTGTTTTCCCTACAGCGGCGTCTACGACATGACCTACGACACGGGCGACGGCCGGCGCGCCATCGTGCCCATGTGCGAGGGCCTGATGGGCGACACGGGCCTTGAACGCGAGGCAAGCCCGCTGCACTGGGTGGAGGGCAACCGTGTTCCGTTTCATGTCGCCTGGGGCGAGAACGACAATCCGTTCTGCAAGCACCAGGCTCCCGCGTTCGTCGCCCGCCTGAAGACGCAGTCCGGGCGTGTTGAGGAACTGGTCCTGCCGGCGTTCGACCACTTCTGGATCCACATCGACCAGCAGCGCGAGGCGAACCCGTGGACACGGACCCTGCTGTCGTGGATGACCGGGGACCCCCGGACGGCGGAGAGCTTCGGCCCCTGATCAGCCCGGCGAGGCCGCGCGGCTTGCCGCGATGGCCCGTGCCATGGGCCCAAAGGGATCGCGCTCCAGTCCGCCTACCGGCCCGCGAGGACCGTGGGCCCGCGCCAGGACGGCGTCCAGCGCGGCGAGGTCCGCCGGCGCGAGCCGCATCGCGAAGACCTCGTTCCAGGCCTGCGCGCGCGCCGGGTCGCTCGCCCCCACGAGGGTCGCAGCGACGGCAGGCCGGTCGAGCACCCATCGCAGCGCGACGCTGGCCATCGCGACGCGGTGGCGTTCAGCCACGGCCGCGACGGCGCCCAGCAGGTCCTGGAACAGTGGCCAGCCGCCGAAGGCGTCGATGATCGCCCTGTACTCCGCGTGGAACCGGTCGCCGGCGCCGGGAACCGGACCGGGATCGGGGCGGCCCAGCCAGCGCCTGTCGATGAAGCCCCCGGCCAGCGCGCCGTAGGCGAGCAGCGAGACACCCTCCAGCATCGCGAACCGGGCGAGGCCGCCGAGCGGCCGCCGGTCGAGGAGCGACAGTTGGACCTGCACCGTCAGCGGGCGCACGCCCCACCGCAGCAGGCGTTCCAGCGTCGCCTCGCCGATGTTCATCAGGCCGACATGCCGCACCCGGCCCTCGTCCGTCAGGCCGGCGAGGCGCCGCGCGGCTTCGGCCAGCGCCGTCTCGTCGAGCGCCCAGCTCTGGAGTTGCACGAGGTCGAGACACGGCAGGCCGAGGCGGTCGGCGATGGCCCTGCATGAGGCCTCGGCATCGCACGGCAGGGTGAGCCGCGCATGGACACGCGGCAGTGGGAGGCCGAGGTCGCGCCGCCGCGCGATGGCGATGCGCAAGGCGTCGTCGACATGGTCGTATGTGTCCGACGTCTCGAAGGCGACGACCCCGGCCGCCATGAAGGCCTCAATCCGGTCCGCCTCCGCGGCGGCGTCGGACGTCACGGCGGCATGCTGCTGCCAGCCGCCGCGGATGATGCGGGAGATGCGATAGCCGGGAGCCGGCTCGACGGTGTCGATCATGCCGGCTCCACGGCGGAGCGAGGGTCTACTTCGCCATCTTCATGCCGCGGAAGAGCAGGTAGCCGTCGCCGGTGACCTCGACGTCGCTGACCTTGGCGTTCAGCGCGAAAAGCGGGCGCTGGTGATAGAGGTAGATCACGGCCCGGTCCTTGCTGATCGCCGCGGCCAGGTCGTGATACGCCTTGCGCCGCTTTTCGGGATCGGTCTCGGTGCGGGTGAGGTTGGCGATGCGGTCGACCTCGGGATTGGCGTACTTGCCGACGTTGCGGTTGCCGCTGGAGTGCAGCGACATGAAGGTGACCGCGTCGGGATCGTTGGCATTCTGCGGGCCGATCGGACCCCATGCCTGGAAGTCGCCCGACTCGGTCATGCTCAGCGTCGTGGCGAACTCCACCACCTTGACCTTCATGTCGATGCCGGCCTCCTGCACCATCGCCTGCATCATCTCGGCCACGCGCACGGCGAGCGTGCGGTTCGGAACGAGCAGTTCGAAGGGCACCGGAAGCTTGTAGCCGGCATCCTGGAGGATCTTCCTGGCCTTGGCGACGTCCCGCTCCGGCAATGGCACGGCTGCGTTGTAGTACGGCGAGCCGGGCGCCACCGGCTGGTTGCCGGCCACGTAAAGCCCGGCGAAGGCGACATCGTTGATCGCCTTGCGGTCAAGGGCGAGTTCGAAGGCCTCGCGCACCCGCGCGTCCTTGCCCATCGGGTTGTCGCTCTTCTGGCTGTTGGCGACGTTCACGACGATGCTCTGGTAGTTGAGCGGATCGACCGCCAGAACCTTCAATTGCGGCATCGCTTTCAGCGCCGTGGCGTCGGACGGGCTCAGGCGCTCGATGATGTCGAGGTCGCCGGAGCGCAGGTTGGCGAGGCGCACCGTGTCGTCGGGGATCACGCGGAAGGTGATCCTGTCGAACGAATAGCGGCCGGCGTCCCAGTGCTGCGGAAACCGTTCGACGACGACGCGATCCTGCGCCACCCGTTCGACGAACTTGTAGGGACCCGAGCAGACGGGGCTGCGGGCGAAGTTGGTGCCGGCCGCCTCGGCGGCCTTGGGCGAGATGATCGTCCCCGTGCGCTCGGCGAACTTGGCGAGCAGCGAGGCGTTCGCCTCCTTCAGGCTGATGACGACCTTGTTGCCCTCCACCTGCACCTTGTCGATGGCGGTGAGGTCCGAGCGCCGCGCAGACCCCTGGATGTTCATCGCGCGGTCGATGTTGTACTTCACCGCCTGCGCGTCGAGCGGCGTGCCGTCGTGGAACACGACGCCGTCGCGGATCGTCAGGGTCAGCGTGCGGCCGGCGTCGGACCACGCCCACTCCTTGGCCAGTCCGGGCATGAACTGCATGGACTTGTCGAGGTAGATCAGGCGGTCGCACATGGCGTGCAGGATCGTCTCGGCCGCCGACGTGCGGTTGAAGTGCGGGTCGAGCGCATCCGCGTCGTCGGCGAGGCCGAACCGGAGATGACCCTGGGCCCAGGCCCCGGATGAGCCGAGCAATCCGATCGCGATCAACGAGGCGGCCAAAGACCGACGCATGGCAAGTTCCCCCTCTTGTGCCCGTACCTGGGGCCGTCGGTGGAATTTGATCAGAAGGTGCCGGGGTGGTCCATAGCCGCAGCGCGGGAAATGCCCCGTTGCCGGGAGGTGCGATCCAGGCGCGGGGGTGCTAATCGTTCCTGCATGGGCGATATCGATATGGCGAAGCGCCGCCGGTCCCGCGGGACAGGGCATGTCCGCATCGAGGACGTCGCGCGCGACGCGAGCGTCTCGGCGCAGACCGTGTCGCGTTTCTTCCGCGATCCCGCCCTCGTCAGCCAGACCACGGCGCAAAGGATCCGCGCCTCGATCGTCGCGACGGGCTATGTCCCCAACCTGATCGCCGGAAGCCTGGCCTCCAACCGCAGCGGCATCATCGCGATCCTGGTGCCGACCATCGCCAATCCTGTCCACGCTTCGCCGGTGCAGGGCCTGGCCGACGCGGTCCGCAGCCAGGGCTACCAGGTGCTGGTCGGCATGACGGACTATGACCGCGAGACGGAACACGGCCTGATCGAGGCCTTTCTCGGCCGTCGCGTGGATGGCATCGTCGTCACCGGCGCGCAGTTGCGACCGGACACCGAGGCCCTGCTGCGGCGCTCCGGCGTGCCGACGGTCCAGCTGTGGGAGTTGCCGGACGACCCGGTCGAGATGGCCGTCGGCCATTCGAATGCCGGCATTGGCCGTGCCATGGCGCGGCATATGCTGGAGCGCGGCCACCGGCGCGTGGCGGTCATCGGTCACGCGGCGGTCGCCGACACCCGGTCGGCAGCCCGGGTGCACGGCTTCCGCGAGGTCTACCGGGAAGCGGGCGAGACCGCGCCGGTGCTGATCGAGGTCGAGCGCCCGAACGCCATCGGCCAGACGCCGGCGCTACTGCAGCGCCTTCTGGCGCTGCGTCCCGCGCTGCAGGGCGTGTTCTGCATGACCGACCAGGTGGCAATCGGCCTTGTGCTCACCTGCCAGCGCGAGGGCGTGGCCGTCCCCGGGCGGATCGCCATCGCCGGGGTGGGCGACAGCGATCTCGCCGCGCTGGTCACGCCGGCCCTGACCACGGTGAGGATCCAGCGCTACGAACTGGGCCGGCGCGCCGGGCAGATGCTGCTCGCTCGGATCGCGGGAGAGGAGGTCAGCCCGGCGGTTGCCGACCTTGGCTTCTCCCTGGTCGTGCGCCAGTCCACCTGAGGCGGAAACGCCCTACAGATCGCTTTACAGAACCCTTGGGCTGGCGCAGCATGTTAGCGCTAACAGCGAGCGGCGAAGACCGCACGAGGGAGAAGCGCCATGTCACGGAACACAGCATTCGGCGTGCGTTCGGCCGGCTTGGCCGGCGCCACGGTCATTTTCGCGGGCGTGGGTCTCGCGGGGTTCGCCGCAGCCCAGGATCTGCGCAGCGTCCCGCGTAACCGCACCCTGATCAGCCAGGGCTGGGACTTCTACAACCAGGTTCCCGCGCCGACCAATTTCAGCCCCTACGCGGGCGTACTTCTGCACCAGCGGAACAGCCTTCACTACACAGTGAACGAGATGCTGTTCTATACAAACCACAATACGAACGAGATCATCCCCTGGCAGGCCGAGAGCTTTGCCTACAACGCCGACTTCACCGAGGTTACCCTCAAGCTGCGCGACGGGGTGAAGTGGAGCGACGGCAAGCCCTTCACCGCCGACGACGTCGTCTACACGCTGGCGATGCTGCGTGCCACCGCGCCCGACCTCGTGATGTCGGCCGCGATCAAGGAATGGGTCGCCTCCGAGCAGGCCGTCGATCCGCGCACGGTGCGGATCAAGCTCAACAAGCCCGGGCCGCGCTGGGCGCAGGACTTCCTCGCCACCGGGCAGGCCGCGCGCTTCGTCGTGCTGCCCAAGCACATCTGGGAGGGCGAGAACCCGAAGACCTTCGGCTTCTTCGACGTGGCGAAGGGGTGGCCGGTCGGCACCGGCCCCTACAAGCTCGTGCGCAGTGACTCGGGCTCGGTGGTCTATGACAGGCGGGAAGACTGGTGGGCCGTCGCAGCGAAGGTTGCGCCTGCCATGCCGGGTCCGGAGCGGATCATCTACCGTCCGGCCACCGTCGACGCGCTGCCCCAGCTCTTCAGCAACAACGAGGTCGACATCGGCCGCGCGCTGCAGATCGGCAACTTCGAGGCCAGCCGCGGGCGCAATCCGCGCATCGAATCCTGGAACACGAGCGGGCCGGTCTGGGGTGCCGCCGACGGTTGCACGTTCCGTCTGGTGTTCAACAACCAGAAGGCGCCCTGGGACATGGTCGAGGTCCGTCGCGCGGTGAACAGCGCGATCAACAGGGACCAGATCGCCGATCTCGCCTTCGAGGGGTCGATGCCGAAGTCGGTCGTCCCCTTCGCCTCCTATGCCGGTGTCATGGCCTACACCGGGCAGATGCAGGACGTCATCACCGCGGCCGCGCTCGACAAGACCGATCTCAAGCGCACCGAGGACCTGCTCAAGGGCAAGGGCTTCGCCAAGGGAGCCGACGGCAAGTGGACGCTGCCCGGCGGCCAGCCCTGGCCGGTGACGATCCTCAACCAGCAGGGCGATCCCATCGGGCCGGTTCTCGCCAAGCAGTTGCAGGCGGCCGGGTTCGACGCCGTGTTCCGGCCGACGCAGGACGCCGCCTACTTCGACGCGCTCGGCACGGGCAACTTCGATGTCTCCGTCGGCGTGCACTGCGGCAGCGTCTACGATCCCTGGCAGACGCTCGAGCATTTCCACGGCAAGTACGCCGCAGCCCCCGGGCAGAAGGGGACGAACCCGCGCGCCCCCACCCGCTACAACAATCCCGAGCTGAACGCGCTCCTCGACAAGATGGAAGCCCGCCAGCCTTCGGCGAAGGATGCCGAGTATGTCGGTCTGGTGAAGGCGGCAACGGCCATCGTCCTGCGGGACCTGCCGCAGATCACGCTGGCGGAGGAGATGCACGCGCTCACCTTCAACACGACCTACTGGACGGGCTTCCCCAACGCGAAGGATCCCTACGTGGCGCCCTATCTCCCGTGGGAGGGCTTCAACCTCGTCGTCCACCGGCTGAAGCCTCGCAGCTGACGCCGGCCGGCCGCCGCCTGCGCGGCGGCCCCTTCTCCATCTCGCCGTAAGCCCGGGAGACGCCCCGTGAAGATCGCCTCTGTGAAGGCATTCCCCATCAGGAGCGACCTTGTCGGCTCAGCGCCGACGACAACCCCGCGCCGTCCGCCCTGGACGGCCGACGCGGAGGTGGCGGGCCCGATGTCCCGCTATCCCCGCTACAAGAAGCTGCGCGCGGCGTGGCGTCCGACGTGGCCCGCGGTCGGGTGCATCGTGACCGCCGACGACGGCACGTGGGGGTTCGGGATCAGCCGCTACGGGGCGCCGGTCGTTTCGATCGTCAATGAGCATCTCGGGCCGCTGCTGGTCGACGAGCCCTGCATGGCCACCGAGCGCCTCTGGGACATGATGATGCGCATGGCCTCGCCCTACGGCGCGGCCGGGCTCGGGACCTACGCGATCAGCGCCATCGACCTCGCGCTGTGGGACCTGAAGGGCAAGATCCTGAAGAGCCCCGTCTTCGAGCTCATCGGCGGGCCGAGCCGCGATTCGATCACCTGCTACGCCACCGGCAACGACACGGACTGGCACATGGAGCAGGGCTTCAGGGCGACCAAGCTCGCCTGTCCCTTCGGGCCCGCCGACGGGCTCGACGCCCTCACATGGAACGAGGAACTCGTCGCCCGCACGCGCGAGGCCATCGGGCCGGACGTGGAGTTGATGCTCGACTGCTGGATGGCCTTCGACGTCGAGTTCGCCGTGCGGCTCGCGGAACGCCTGCGGCCCTACCGGCTGAAATGGATCGAGGACTGCCTGCTCCCCGAGGACATGGACGGACAGGCCGAGCTTCGCACGCGGCTGCCGTGGCAGACGCTCGCCACGGGCGAGCACTGGTACACCCCGCTCCCCTTTGCCAGCGCCGTCGCGCGGCGCAGCGCCGACATCCTGCAGCCGGACATTGCATGGGTCGGCGGCCTCACCGCCTGCCTCAAGATCTGCCACATCGCCGAAGGAGCCGGGGTCGCCGTCATTCCCCACGCCGGCATGAACACGCCGTACGGGCAGCACATCGGCATGGCCATGACGAACATGCCCTGGGGCGAGTATTTCTGCGCCACGCCGCCGGGCGTGCCGGCACAGGAGGTCACGCTGTTCAAGGACATGGCGGTGCCCGTGAACGGCAAGCTCGTTCCGCGCGAGGGGCCGGGCTTCGGCCTCGGCGTGACGCTGGACGACCTCGAAGCCATGCGTGCCTGACGGGATTGCGATGGGCTTCCTCGCGCGCCGGATCGGAATGACGCTGCTGGTCATCGTCCTGGCGGTCGGGATCAACTTCCTGATCCCCCGCGCCATGCCGGGCGATCCCATCGAGCAACAGCTCAACCAGCTTGCCGCCAGTTCCGGCGGCACGGTCGGCGACATCCAGGCGATGGTCGCCTCCTACCGGGCGCGCTTCGGGCTCGACCAGCCGATCTGGCGCCAGTTCCTGAACTACCTCGCGGACCTCGCCCGGCTCGACCTCGGCTACTCGCTCGCCAACTATCCGGAGCGCGTGTCGCAGAGCATCTCGGCCGGCTTGCCTTGGACGCTGGGCCTTCTCGGCGTCTCGACCCTGATCAGCTTCGCCTTCGGCACGCTGCTGGGTGGCCTGATGGCGTGGCCGGGCAGCGGCCGGCTCGTGCGTCTCATCGGCTTCCCGATCATCATGCTGTCGGCCGTGCCCTACTTCGTGCTGGGCATCGTGCTCCTGTTCCTGTTCGGACTGACATGGCCGCTCTTTCCCGTCGGCGGCGGATACCCCTTCAGCGCCCTGCTGGGCTGGAACTGGGAGAGCGTGCGCTCGATCCTGTACCACGCCATGCTGCCCGGCCTGTCCATCGTCCTGGCCTCGATCGGCGCCTGGGCCATTGCCATGCGGGGCATGATCGTCAGCGTGCTCGGAGAGGACTACATCATGCTGGCCGAGGCGAAGGGCCTGCGCCCGTCCCGCATCTTCTTCGCCTATGGTCTCCGCAACGCCATGCTGCCGCAGCTCACGCACCTCGCGCTGACGCTCAGCCACATCGTGTCCGGGGCGATCCTCGTCGAGGTCATCTTCGCCTATCCCGGCATAGGCTACCGCCTGTACCAGGCGATCCACGCGAAGGACTACTTCGTCATCCAGGGGATCGTGCTCCTGCTCTCGGTCTCGATCGCGCTGACCATGCTGGTCATGGACCTGCTGTATCCCCTGATCGATCCCCGCATCACGTCGAGGCGCCCGTGAGCGGGGCGCCATCGCCCTGGCGCGACGTCGCGGCGCGCGTCGTCCGCCAGCCCATGCTGGTCGCCGGGCTCCTCCTGCTCGGTTCCGTGGTGGCTTTCGCCGTGCTCGGCCCCCTGCTGCACGACACGACCCTCGCCGGCATCGGATCCAACCGGCCGCGCCGCCCCCCGGGAGGCGCGAACCTGCTGGGTACCGACGCGCAGGGCCGCGACGTCCTCGCCGCCCTCATCCTGGCGACGCCGCAGACGCTCAGGATCGGCCTGTTCGCCGGCCTGATCGGCCTCGCCGTCGGCGTCTTCCTCGGTCTCGTCGCCGGGTATTTCCGGGGCGTCGTCGATGCGGTCATCCGCACCGTCGCAGACGTCGCGATGACCATCCCCGGCATCGCCGTCCTCGTGCTGGTGGCGGTCAACGTGCGGACCATGAGCGTGCTGCTGATGGCCGTCATCGTCGCCGGCCTCGCCTGGATGTACCCGACGCGCACCATCCGGGCGCAGACGCTGTCGATGCGCGAACGGCCGTACATCGACGTCGCCCGCCTCAACGGTATCGGCGGCCTGCGCCTCGTGCTGACCGAGATCCTCCCCAACCTGCTGCCCTACATTGCCGCGAGCTTCGTCACGGCGGTGTCCAGTGCCATGCTCGCGACCATCGGCCTGGAAGCGCTCGGCCTCGGCCCCCAGAACGATCTGACGCTCGGCATGATGATCTACTGGGCGCAGTTCTACGGCGCCATCATGCGCAACATGTGGTGGTGGTGGACGCCGCCGGTCGCGATGCTGGCGACGATCTTCATCGGCCTGCTGCTGACGTCGGCGGGGATGGACCGCTTCGTGAACGCCCGCCTGAGGGTTGAATCGTGAGCGCTCCGGTCCTCGCCGTCGAGAATCTCGCCGTCCACTTCGCGACGTCGCGCGGTCCCGCGCGCGCGGTGGACGATGTGTCGTTCGCGCTGGCGCCGGGCCAGCGGCTCGGCCTCGTCGGGGAATCGGGATCGGGCAAGTCGACGACGGTTCTGGCCCTCATGCGCATGATCCCGCCGCCGGGTCGCATCGTGCGCGGACGGGTGAGGCTGGGCGACCTCGACATGCTGGCCGCCACGCCTTCTCAGGTCCGGCAGGCGCGCTTCTCGCGCATCGCGCTGGTGCCGCAAGGCGCGATGAACGCGCTCAACCCGGTGCTGACCGTCGGGGCGCAGGTCGACGACCTGCTGCTCGCCCACGACACGCCGCTTGCATCGGCCGACCGCCGACGGCACGTCGAGGCGCTGATGGAGCGCGTCGGGCTGGACGCCGCCGTCGTCGACCGCTTTCCACACGAGCTGAGCGGCGGCATGAAGCAGCGCGTGTGCATCGCCATGGCGATCGCCCTGTCGCCGCGCGTCATCCTCGCCGACGAGCCGACCAGCGCCCTCGACGTCATGGTTCAGAAGCAGGTGCTGCGCACCCTGGTCGCCGTACAGCGCGACCTCGGGGCGGGGGTCTTGCTGATCGGTCACGACATGGCGCTCATGGCTCAGTTCGCCCATGTCGTCGGTGTCATGTACGCGGGATCCCTCGTCGAGATCGGACCGACCGCCGCGCTGTTCTCCGATCCGCGTCACCCCTACACGCGCCTCCTCATCGCGAGCCTGCCCAGCTTCGAGCGGCGGCTCACCTTCCGGGGCATTCCCGGGCTTCCCCCGTCGCTGGTCGACCCGCCGCCGGGATGTCCCTTCCACCCCCGCTGCCCGCGCGCCGAGGGCCGCTGCGCGGTCGAGGCCCCCGCCGAGCGCGCGCTTCCGGACGGGCGGCGCGTACGCTGCCATTTCGCCGACGAGGAGGCGGCCTGACATGGCGATCCTCGTCGCAAGCGACGTCAGCATGGCCTTCGGCGGCGGCCTCGGCCGGGAGCCGACCCACGCTCTGCGCGGCGTCAGCCTTGCCGTCCCCGACGAGCCCTCGATCATCGCGGTCGTCGGGCAGAGCGGCAGTGGCAAGACCACGCTGATGCGGCTGCTGCTGGGCCTGCTCGCTCCCACCTCGGGTTCCGTGCGCTACCGCGGCGTCGAACTGTCCGAGGCGACCCGGGACGCCGCCGCCGCCTACCGGCGGGAGGTCCAGGCGGTCTTCCAGGATCCTTTCGGGGTGTTCAATCCGTACTATCGGGTCGACCGCGTCCTCACCCTGCCGCTCCTGCGCTTCGGCCTCGCGGCGTCGGCCAACGATGCGCGGCGGATGGCCGCCGTCGGCCTGGAGGCGGTGGGACTGCGCCCCTCCGACACGCTCGGCCGGTTTCCCCACCAGCTCAGCGGCGGCCAGCGCCAGCGCCTCATGATCGCCCGCGCCCTGCTGCTGCGTCCGCGGATCCTCATCGCCGACGAGCCGGTCTCGATGGTCGACGCCTCGCTGCGCGCCACGATCCTGGAGAGCCTGTGGCGGCTCAAGGAGGAGAGGGGCATCTCCATCGTCTACGTGACGCACGATCTCACCACCGCGTATCAGATAGGCGACCGGATCGTCGTGATGTACCGGGGCGAGGTTGTGGAGGACGGCGATCCCGACAGCGTCATCCGCAACCCCGTCCATCCCTACACCCGAGCGCTCGTCGCTGCGGTCCCGCCGCCCGATCCCTCGGTCGACTGGGGCCTGGAACGTGCCGACGACGGTACGGAGGCGTTTCCATGATCGTCGATTCCCACTGCCACGCCTGGGCGCGGTGGCCCTACGACCCTCCGGTCCCCGATCCCGACAGCCGCGGCCGCGTCGAGCAGCTGCTGTGGGAGATGGAGCAGAACGGCGTCGCCCGCGCGGTCGTCATCTGCGCGGGCCTGCGCGACAATGCGGAGAACAACGCCTACGTGGCAGCTGCCGCCGCCGCGTCGGGCGGACGCCTCGTGGCCTTCCCGGACGTCGATTCGCGCTGGCTGCCGACGCATCGCACGCCCGGCGCGCCTGCGCGGTTCCGCGCCGCGCTGGACCGCTTCGCTCCGCTCGGCATCACCCACTACGTCGAGGAGGATGCCGATCCCGGCTGGCTGCTCGGGGAGGAGGGGGACGCCTGCCTCCGGCTGCTCGATGAGCGCGGCGTGATCCTCAGCCTTGCCTGCGGCGCACGGCAGGTGCCGGTGGTGGCGCAGGCCGCGCGGCGGCACCCCTCGCTCACCGTGATCCTCCACCACCTCGGTCGGCCGCGATCGGGCGATGCCGGTGCGCTCGACGCTGTCCTTGCGGCGGCGGCCGCCGAAAACGTCTACGTCAAGGCGTCGGGCTTCGCCTACGGGGTGGCGGAGGGCTGGGACTATCCCTATCCCGCGATGCAGGGCGTCCTGCGCGCCCTGCGCGATGCGTTCGGCGCGCAGCGGCTGTGCTGGGGTTCGGATTACCCGGTCGTGCGGCGGTTCATGACCTACCGGCAGTCGCTGGAGATGGTGCGCAGCCAGTGCGCCTTCCTGACCCCCGGGGAGCGTGCCACCATCCTTGGCGGGACCATGGCGGGCCTGCTTGATCGGGCGGCAGACAGGCGGAGGACGTGATGAAGACGAAGGTCTCGGTGATCGGCGCCGGGTGGTTCGCCGCGCAGAACCATATTCCCGTGCTGGCGCGGCGGGACGACGTGGCGCTCGACGGCGTCTGCCGCCTCGGCGCGGAGGAACTCGAAAGGGTTCGCAGCCATTTCGGCTTCGCCTTCGCCAGCGAGGATTATCGCGAGGTGCTCGCCCGGCGGCCGGATGCTGTGATCGTCTCCTCCCCGCATCACCTGCACTACGAGCAGGCCTGCGCAGCACTCGCGGCCGGTGCGCACGTGATGATCGAGAAACCGATGACCCTCGACCCGGCCGAGTCGTGGGATCTCGTGCGCCGCGCCCGCGCGGCCGGGCGCCAGATCGTCGTCGCAAACGGCTACCATTATCTCGGCCACATCGAGCCCGTGCGGCAGGCCCTGCGCGAGGGCGCCGTCGGCCCCATCGAGCACGTGCTGTGCACCTTCGTCTCGGCCACCCGTGCGGTGTTCGAGGGCGGCGAGGGGCTGAAGCGCTGGACCACCACGTTCTTCCGGCCGGACCGCTCGACCTGGCAGGATCCCGCCCAGGGCGGCGGCTTCGCCTACGGCCAGCTCTCTCACTCGATCGCCATGATGCTGCACCTCACCGGCCTCGAGCCGGCGGGCGTCGCCGGCCGCGTCGTGTCCGCCGACGGCGTGGACGTCTGCGACGCCGGCATCGTTCGCTTCGCCGGGGGCGCCGTCGCGGTGCTGAGCGGTGCTGCGGCCCTCCCGGAGGGCGAGCGTGCCATCCTTCGGTTCATCGTCACCGGCCGGGACGGCGTGCTCGAGGTCGAGTTCGACCGCGACCGCGCCGTCCTGCGCCGGCGCGACGGGCGGAACCGAACGTGGGAGGTTCCCGACGGCGCGTGGGTCTACACCTGCGAAGGACCGCCCAACGCCCTCGTGGACCTCTGCCAGGGCCGGGGCGAGAACCTGTCGCCGGGTGAAGTCGGGGCCGCCACCGTCGGCGTCATCGCCGGCCTGCTCCAGTCGGCGGGGGCGGGCGGCGTCGAGGTTCCGGTCGCGGGCCGCGAGGCGCGGCCATGACAGCCACGCAGACCGTCGCCTTCGTCCTGAAGCTGAAGCCCGGCACCGAAGCGGAGTATCGCCGCCGCCACGACGCGCTGTGGCCCGAGCTCAAGACACTGTTCGCGCAGAGCGGGATCCTCCACTACGAGATCCACCTCCACGCCCCGACCGGCATGCTGTTCGCGTTCCAGACGCGACGCGAGGGGCACCGCCCGGAGGTCGTGGCGAACCATCCGGCCATGGCCCGGTGGCGCGCGTACATGGCGGACATTCTTCTCCAGGTGGACGGAAAGCCGTACCGCGAGGATCTCGAATGCATGTTCGTCTTCCGCCCGGAAGGGACGGCGGAAGGATGACCCTTCAGATCGCTCCCGCCAGAACGCCGCCGGTCGCGAACAGGGTCGCGCCGCTGACGTAGCCGGACGCTCCGCTGAGAAGCTGCAGGCAGAGCGCGGCGATGTCGTCGGGGGATCCGAGGCGGCCGGCGGGGATACCCTCCGCACGCGCCCGCGCCACCTCGTCCAGCGGCCGGCCGGCCTCGCGGGCAAGCCGGTCGTTGAGCTGGTCGGTGAGCGGCGTGTCGATCAGGCCGGGCGCCAGCACGTTCACGCGGATGCCGCGGCCGGCGAGCGCCACCGCCAGCGAGGCGCCGACGCTGTGCAGCGCTGCCTTGCTGGCCGCGTAGAAAAGGGCATTCGGCGAGGCCCGCCGCGCGGCGATCGAGCCGATCAGGACGACTGCGCCGCCGTCGGCCAGGGAGGGGCCGAGATCCCGAAGCAGAAGGGTCGGCGAGACGACGTTCACCGACAGGATGCGCAGGATGGCGTCCTCTTCCATGGCGTCCCACGGCGCGCCGTCGATGAGGCCCGCGGCATGGACCACCCCTTCGACCCGTGGCCCGGCAGCCTCGACGATCCGGGCCCGGTCGGCGGCGCTGGTCAGGTCGGCTTGCAGCCAGGCGACGTTTGCGAGCCCGGCCAGCGCGGCCCCGGGCGAACCGCGGTCCGTGGCGGTGACGCGGACTCCGGCCAGCGCCAGCGCCGCGACGATGGCGGAGCCGATCCCGCCGGCCGCGCCGGTGACGAGCACGGTGCGCGGCAGCGGGATGATCGCTGCGGGCGTCCCGGAAGCCGGGTCCTTCGTCACGAGGCGGCCTCCTCGGCGGCGATGGTGCGGGCGAGTTCGGCGCCGGCTCGCCGGATGTGGTCGCGCGCCGCGTCGCGGGCCGCATCCGGATCGCCGGAGCGAATGGCGGCGACGATGGCCTCGTGCTCCCGGACCGTCTGCAGCGCGCGGCCGGGAATGCGCTGGTAGCCCAGCCGGTAGCGCAGCGACCCGGTCCAGACGTCCTCCAGGAGGCGCGTCAGTTGCTGGCTCCCGGCGGCGGTGAGAATGCGCCGGTGGAAGCTCCAGTTCGCCGCTCCCATGGTGGTGTAGTCGGGGCGGGCGACGGCCGCGGCGAAGGTCGCGTTGAAGGCCTCGAGATCCTGCACCAGCGTCGCGTCGCCGGCCGAGCAGGCCCGCCACGCCGCCAGCCCCTCCAGTTCGCAGCGGACCTCGAACAGTTCGATCGCGTCGCTGAGCGACACGCGCGATACCCGCATGCCCTTGTGGGGCTCACTTTCGAGCAGCCCCTCGCGCTCAAGCCTGAGCAGCGCCTCGCGGACCGGCATGTGCGAGAGGCCGAGGTCGGCGGCAAGGTCGGCCAGCGTCAGCCGCTGCCCCGGCGCATAGGTGCCGTTGACGATCTGCTCGCGCAGGTGCTCGTAGACGAGATCCGCCTTCTTGCGGTGCAGGATGGGCGAGGTCGCCCGTGCCAGCCGCGCTCGTCCCGGGCTCACGCTCGACCCTCCAGCCGGCGGCGCCAGTCGGCCAGTCCCGACTCCAGCGTGAAACGCGGCGACCACGACAGGTCGCGCCGGGCGCGGTCCAGCGTGCACGCGCCGCGCAGGTGCCGCGCCGGATCGACACCGGGACCGACGTCGATGCGCGCGCCGGGCACGAGGTCGCGCACCGCGCGCGCAAGCTCGCCGCGCGTCCGCAGCACGCCGCCGGTCACGTTGTAGACGGTCTCCGGAAGCGACGGCGCCACGACCGCCGCCACAAGCGCCTCGGCGAGGTCGACGACATAGGTGAAGTCGCAGGGGTGGTCGGATCCGGCGGGCTCGCTCACGGCCTCCCCGGCCAGCACCCGCGGCAGGAAGTATTCGCCGATCTGGCTCCCGAGGCCGAAGACGAAACCGGTCCGCACCGATGCCGCGACGCTGCCATACGTGCGCCGGTGCGTGGCGCAGTAGGTCTCGGTCATGAGCTTGGTGCCGTCATAGACGGTCAATGGGTCGGTCGCGGCGTCCTCCGGCAGCGGGCCGAGGTCCGGCCTGTTCCCGTAAAGGGTCGCCGTGCTGACATTGACGAAGCGGGCCCCGGCCTCGTGGGCCGCCTGGAGGAGATTGGCGGTGCCGGTGACGTTGACGGCGAGCGTCGTCAGCGGATCGACCCGCGCGCGCATCGGGCCGACCACGGCCGCGCAATGCACCACCGCGCGCACGCCGGCCACGTGGGCACGGCAGGCGTCGGCGTCGCGGATGTCGAAGGTGACGGTCTCCTCCGCCGTCGCCCAGGTCCGCCCGGCGGGCCACGCGACGTCGCCGAGCCGGACACGCAGGCCACGCGCCGCCGCGGCCTCGGCGACGTGCTGCGCCACCATGCCGCTTCCCCCGGTGACGAGCAGCAGGCTCATGGCTGGGCAAGCTCCGTCGTCGTGACCGGCCCGTCGCCCGTCGGCACGACGACGTTGACGAAGAGCAGCGGCTGCGTCCCCGTGTTGAGCAGCGCATGCGGCACCAGCGGCTCCGTGGCGACGATATCGCCCTCGACCACGGGGATCGCGGTCCCGCCGACGGTCGCGATGCCCGTGCCGGCCGTGATCAGCCAGTATTCGGTCTTGCCGGTATGGACATGGAGCGACACCGCCGACCCCGGGGCAACGGCGTAGCGCGACAGCGTCATGTCCGGGCGAGCCCGGTTGACCCAGCGCACGCCGAGACGCTGCGCGCCCCCGTGGAGGATTTCGCCGGCAGTGCCGGCCGGATGGAGCGCTGTTTCGGCGGTCATGGCTTCGCGGGTCCGTAGACGAGGTCGGGGAGCCATAGCACGAGCGAGGGCACAAGGGTGATGAGCAACAGGACGACCAGGAAGCCCATCACGAACGGCATCACTTCGCGCGTCACGGCGACGATGGGCGCCCGCGAGATGTTGCTCACGATGAACAGCGCCATGCCGACCGGCGGGGTCAGGAGCCCGATCATCATGTTGACGATCATGACCATGCCGAAGTGCACCGGGTCGATGCCGACGGCGACGACGGCCGGGACCACCACGGGCGTCACGAGGATGAGGATGCCGGCGCTGTCGAGGATCATCCCGAGCAGAAGCAGCAGGATGTTGAGGGCGATGAGCAGCATCAGCGGCGACAGGCCAAGATCGAGCACCGCCGCGCTGATCTCCTGCGGGATGCGCTCACGCGCCAGCAGCCAGGCGAAGACGTTGGCGCTGGCCACGATCAGCATGATGCCGCCCGTGGTGAGGGCGGTGTCCCTGAACGCCGCGAGAACGTCCTTGCGGGACGTCTCCGCGTGGAACACGGCGGCGAGGACGAGCGCGTAGAACGCGCCGACGGCGGCCACTTCCGTCGCCGTGAAGACGCCCGTGCGCATCCCCCCGATCATCGCGAAGGGGACGACCAGTGCGGGCAGGGCGCGCCACGTCGCGCGGCTTCGCTCGGCCAGCGTGGCACGCGGGAACGGCGCGACGTCCAGCCTGGAGCCGGCCCGCCAGACGATGGCCATCTGCACGACAACCATCAGCAGGCCCGGTACGACCCCCGCAAGGAACATCCGGCCGACCGAGACGTCGGCGATGAATGCGTAGAGCACCGCGACGGTCGAGGGCGGGATCACCGGGCCGACGGTGGCCGAGGCCGCCGTCACCGCGGCCGCGAAGGCGGGCTTGTAGCCCTTCATCACCATGGCCCGGATCTCGACCGCGCCGAGCCCCGCGGCGTCGGCAAGAGCCGAGCCGGACATGCCCGAGAAGACCAGCGATCCGAGGATGTTGACCTGCGCCAGCCCGGCCCTCCAGTGGCCGACCAGCGCGACCGAGAAGTCGAAGATGCGGGTGGTGATGCCGCTCGCGTTCATCAGGTTGCCCATGAGCAGGAACATGGGCACGGCGATGAGGGTAAAGCTGTCGACGCCGAAGGCGAGGCGCTGGCCGATGATCGACAGCGGCACTCCCGCGAGCACGACGCCGCCGATCCCCACGATCATGAGCGAGGCCGCGACCGGCACGCCGGAGAACAGCAGCGCGAGGAGCGCGACGACATAGGCGGCGCTCATGGCTGCGGCGCCCGCGCGCCGGCCGCGAAGCGCACCAGCCGGAGGAAGGGATGGAGGATCATCAGGAACGCGCCGATCGCCACCGGCCACGCCAAAAGGGCGGTCGGCCACTCGGTCGCGACCAGCGGCATGCCGGCGACCGCCTCGGCCAGGCGGCTTCCCTCCCTCATGACGAGGGCGAACAGGACCACCAGCACGACGTCGCGGGCGGCGGCCGCCAGCCGCTGCCCGGCCGGCGGAAGCATCTCGACGAAGGTCGTGACGGCGATGTCGCCGCTCCGCCGCGACAGGGCCGCGGCGCCGATGAAGGTCAGCCAGACGAGCGTCAGGCGGGTGACTTCCTCGGGCCAGATCATCGGCGCTGCGAACACGTAGCGGGCGACGATCTGCAGGTTGACGATGAACGCCATGGCCGTCAGCAGGGCCATGGCGGCCGCGTCCTCGACGAGTCCGAGACCGCGTTCCAGCCGATCGAGCCCTGCCAGGGTGCGGTCCACAGGGCGTTGCCTCAGGACTTGCGGATGCGATCGTAGAGCGCGGCGTCGCCGCCCCACGTCGCCGCAAGGTCGGGAATGGCCTTGGCGGCGGCCGCCCTCCACGCGTCGGGGTCGGTCGGCGTCACCAGGATCATGCCGCGCTCGGTCAGCTGCTTCTTCACGGCCTCCTCGCCCTCGGTGAAGGAGGTCGTCACGAAATCCGATCCCTTGCGCAGGGCCGCCTCAAGCGCCTTGCGATCGCCGTCCTGGAGGCTGTTCCACGCGGGATCGCTGATCAGGATCGGGCCCGGCGCGGCGAACGACCACGCGACGAGGTTGGCGTACTTGGCCACCTCGAAGAGCTTCTGCGACAGGATGGTGTCCAGCGGCGCGTCGGCGCCGTCGACGACGCCGGACTGCAGCGCCTGGTACATCTCGGCGAAGGCGATGGGCGTCGGGATGGCGCCGAGCGCCTTGAACACCTGCGGGTAGGGCGGCAGGTCGGCGACGCGCACCTTCTGCCCCTTCATCGCGTCGAGCGTCGCGTAGGGCGCGTTGCGCGAGATCACATGGCGGGTGCCGCGATGGAACCAGCCGGCGATCCGCACCTTGGCGGCCTCGGCGATGCGCGTGCGCCAGCCTTCGCCGATGGGACCGTAGACGACGGACTGCCAGTGCGGGTTGTCGCGGAAGAGGAAGGGCGCGTCGATGACGGCCAGTTCCTTCAGGTGGACGCTGGCGCCGCCCGGCGACGCCAGGACCATGTCGATGCCGCCCGTACGGATGGCGATGTTCATGTCGCGCTCGGTGCCGAGCTGGGAGGAGGGGAACACCTGGATCTTCACCCGGCCGGCGGTCGCGGCTGCGACCTCCCTGGCGGCAAGCTCCAGCCCCTGGTGGAACTGGTGCGTCGGTGCCAGCACGTGGCCGCAACGGAGGATCTTCTCCTGGGCGCGGGCGATCCGCGGCGCTGCGAGGGCCGCCGTGCCGGCGGCGATGGAAGCGAGGACGGTGCGGCGCGTCTGCGTCTGGGTCATGGCGTGTCTCTCCCCGATTTGATGTTTGATCAAATCATAGTTCAATCGCTTCCTGCTGCAAGCGGGGATTGCCGGCATGCCCGCTCTTCGCCCCGACAAATCTTGAGATGCTGCGGTGTTCGTTGCGGGAGGCCTCGCCCGACCGCAGGAACCGCGTCCGGGCACGATCCTTCACGATCCAGCGCCCCAGGGACCCGGCCGAACGCCCGCGCCGGCGGGGCCGCAGGTTCGCCGACGTCGTC
>CAZJCW010000004.1:0-44531 GCA_964544365.1 uncultured Alsobacter sp. | reverse complement strand
ATCGAGGAGGAGTACCGCAAGAAGGGCCGCAACAAGGACGAGGTCGACGTCGTCGAATTCCGCAAGGAATGCAGGGCCTTCGCCGAGCATTGGCTGGGCGTGCAGCGGGAAGAGTTCAAGCGCCTCGGCGTCGAGGGCGACTGGGCCAACCCCTATTCGACCATGGCTTTCGCGGCCGAAGCGCAGATCGCCCGGGAGCTGATGAAGTTCGCCACGTCGGGCCAGCTCTACCGCGGATCGAAGCCCGTGATGTGGTCGATCGTCGAGAGAACGGCGCTGGCCGAGGCCGAAGTCGAGTATCACGACCATCAGTCGACCACGATCTGGGTGAAGTTCCCGGTCGAGGACACGTCCGACGAGTCCCTCGCCGGCGCGTCGGTCGTGATCTGGACCACGACGCCCTGGACCATCCCCGCCAACCGGGCCATCGCCTATTCCGCCGGCATCGCCTACGGCATCTTCCAGGTCGTCGCGGCGCCGGAAGGCAACTGGGCGAAGCCCGGCGACCTGTACATCGTCGCGGACAAGCTCGCCGACGACGTGATGAAGGCTGGCAAGGTCGAGAGCTTCGTGCGGCTGGGCGACGTCGACCCCGCGCAGGTCCGGACCTGCCGCCATCCCTTCCGCGGGATGCCGGGCACCGACGGCTACTACGATTTCGACGTGCCGATGCTGCCGGCCGACTACGTGACCGACGACGCGGGCACGGGCTTCGTCCACACCGCGCCGGGGCATGGCGCCGACGACTACAACACCTTCGTCGCCAACCGCGCGGCCTTCGCCGCCGCGGGCACCGAGCAGGTGCCTCACACGGTGGGGCCCGATGGCGCCTACTATCCGCACGTGAAGCTCTTCGAAGGCGCACGGGTGCTCGACGACAAGGGCAAGGAAGGCGACGCCAATCGTCGGGTCATCGCCGCCCTGTCCGACAGCGGCGCGCTGGTGGCACGAGGGCGGCTGCAGCACAGCTATCCGCATTCGTGGCGGTCGAAGGCGCCGCTGATCTTCCGCAACACGCCGCAATGGTTCATCGCCATGGACCGGGCGGTGCCGAGCCTCGGCGGGCGCACGCTGCGCCAGGTGGCGCTCACCGCGATCAGCCACACGCGCTGGGTGCCGGCGGTCGGCGAGAACCGCATCAACGGCATGATCGAGAACCGCCCGGACTGGGTGATCTCCCGGCAGCGCGCCTGGGGCGTGCCGATCACCGTCTTCGTGCACCGCGAGACCGGCGAGATCCTGCGCGACGAGACGGTCAACGCCCGCATCGGGAGCGCCTTCGAGGCCGAGGGCGCGGATGCCTGGTTCGCCGACCCGACGGGTGCGCGCTTCCTCGCTCCGGAGCACGATCCCGCGCACTACGAGAAGATCGACGACGTCCTCGACGTCTGGTTCGACTCCGGCTCGACCCACGCCTTCACGCTGGAAGATCCGCGCCACTTCCCCGGCCTCGCCGGCGTGAAGCGGGTCGTCGACGGCGGACGCGACACGGTGATGTACCTCGAGGGCTCCGACCAGCATCGCGGCTGGTTCCACTCCTCGCTGCTCGAAAGCTGCGGCACGCGCGGCCGCGCGCCCTACGACGTCGTGCTGACGCACGGCTTCGTCCTCGACGAGAAGGGCGAGAAGATGTCCAAGTCGAAGGGCAACGTCACCGCCCCGCAGGACGTCATCCGCGACAGCGGCGCCGATATCCTGCGACTGTGGGTCGCGGCCTCGGACTATTCCGACGACCTGCGCATCGGCCCGGAGATCCTGAAAACCTTCGTCGAGACCTACCGCAAGTTGCGAAACACGCTGCGCTGGATGCTCGGCACGCTTGCCCACCACGGCGACGCGACACTGCCGCCGGTCGGGACATTGCCGGAGCTTGAGCGTCTCATCCTGCACCGGCTCGCCGAACTGGACGGGACCGTGCGCGAGGCCTACGCGGAGTTCGACTACAAGAAGGTGGTGGCGCAGCTCTCCTCGTTCATGACGACGGACCTGTCGGCCTTCTACTTCGACGTGCGCAAGGACGTCCTCTACTGCGATCCGTCCTCGAGCGAAGCCCGGAAGGCTGCGCTGGCGGTGATCGAGGAGGTGTTCCGGCGGGTCACGGTCTGGCTGGCGCCGGTGCTGGTCTTCACGGCAGAGGAGGCATGGCTCGCCCGCTACGGCACCGACGGGTCCGTGCATCTCGAGGTTTTCCCGCCCACGCCGCCGTCGTGGCTCGACGGAGCGCTCGCGGAAAAGTGGGCGACGATCCGCCGGGTCCGGCGCGTCGTCACCGGCGCGCTCGAGGTCGAGCGGGCGGCCAAGCGCATCGGCGCCTCGCTGGAAGCGGCTCCCCGGCTCTACGTGGCCGACGAGGCCCTGCGCGGCCTGCTGGCGACGGTCGACATGGCGGAGATCTGCATCACGTCGGGCCTTGTCCTGCTCGACGGCGACGGCCCCGCCGACGCCTTCCGCATCGAGGACGTGCCGGGCGTCTCCGTCGTCCCGGCACTCGCGGAAGGGCGCAAATGCGCCCGTTCGTGGAAAATCTCCCCCGATGTCGGTGTCGATCCCGGCTATCCGGATGTCACGCCCCGCGACGCGGCGGCGCTGCGGGAGTGGGATGCGGCTCACGCCGGCGCGGCGTGAGACCGTTCGGCGCCGTCACGAACGGTCCGGGAGCGAGGGCGGGCAGGTTGCCCCGGCCTCGCCGAAGCCCTAAGTCGGACCCATGACCGCTCGCCGACTCGGCTTCGCCCTTGCTGCCGCCGTCTTCGTCCTCGACCAGGCGCTGAAGGCGTGGATCCTGTTCGTCTTCCGCCTGCCGGAACGCCCCCCCGTGCGGGTCTGGCCGCTGTTCGACCTGGTGATGGTCTGGAACCGCGGCATCTCCTACGGCCTGTTCCAGCAGGATAGCGATATCGGCCGCTACGGCCTCGTCGTCCTCTCGATCGTGGCAGCGATCGGCCTCGGCGTATGGCTGTGGCGCTCGCCGTCGAAGCTGGTGGCCGTCGCACTCGGCCTGCTCATCGGCGGCGCCCTTGGCAACGCCGTCGACCGGACGCTCTACGGGGCCGTGGCGGACTTCGTGCTGCTGTACTGGATCCCGTTCTTTCCATACGTCTTTAATCTTGCTGACTCGGCCATCGTTGCAGGCGTGGGCCTGCTTCTGTATGACTCCCTCGTCGTCGACGGCCGGAGGCGGCCCGCGGCCGGAGCCGATCCGGCTGACCCGGATCGTTCGCCGGCTGGATGACCATCGCGAGATGGTCGCTGTTAATGCCGCAAATCGGCCGCGATGGCATGGGAGACGTCCCGCGCCGTCCAAAGCTGGGGGTCGCCTGACATGGTCTCAAAGCATCGACTTCTCGCCACCGCCGCCGTGCTCGCGCTGACCGTCACGGTTGCCGCGCCGGCGCGGGCGCAGGTGATGGACAGCCTGCTCAGCGCCATCGGCCTCAAGCCGACCGAGGAGGCTCCTGAAATCGACTATCGCGAGCGCGCCCCCCTCGTCGTGCCGCCGCAGATGAAGCTGCGGCCGCCGGAGGCTCCCCCGTCCGAGCGATCCAGCCAGTGGCCGACCGATCCGGACGTGGCGCGTCGCGCCGCCGAGGCGAAGGCAGCGCGGATCCCGCGTCCCAATGCGCGTGAATCCGACATCGGCCAGGGCAAGCTGATGCGCCCCGGCGACGTTCCAGGCGGGCGCACGCCGCGCAGCACGGGTCCCCAGGAGCCAGCGCCCCATGACATGGAGCGCACCCTGTCGGGAAGCGGCTGGGTTCATCCGGACAAGCTCAGGTCGATGGGCGTTCAATCCCGCCCGGAGACGGCCCTCGTCGCAGGACAGGAGCCGCCGCGTCGTTATCTGACCGATCCGCCGACGGGCCTGCGCGTCCCGTCCGACCGCGGTCCCCTGACGGCTGGCAAGACGCTCGCCAGGCCGGGCATGACGGATGCGGAGGAGCGCGATCCGCTCCGTACCTTCCGTCCGAAGCCCAAGAATCCCGACGACGAGTGACCGAGGTCGCTTGACCCTGTCCGGCGTGGGCACGCCGGCCGGGTAGAACGCCGATGATGTGAACAAAGGGGGTCTGTCGCGAGGCGGGCCCCCTGCCTATATCTGGAGCGTGCCGCGGATTGCTCCGCGGGCATGCCGCCGCCCCCGTCCGGAGACCCGACGACCATGACAGACCTGTCCACCCAGTCCGAGACGAGCGCGCGGGCCTTGCCGGAAGGGCCCCAGGTGAGCGACTTCAGGCTGGCGAACGGGCTCGAGGTCGTCGTCATCCCCGACCATCGCACGCCGGTTGTCACCCACATGGTCTGGTATCGCAACGGTTCGGCCGACGATCCGCTCGGCAAGTCCGGCATCGCGCATTTCCTCGAGCATCTCATGTTCAAGGGCACGGAACGCCACCCGCAGGGCGAATTCTCGCACGTCGTCGCCGAACTGGGCGGGCAGGAGAACGCCTTCACCTCGATGGACTACACGGCCTACTACCAGCGCGTGGCGCGCGAGCATCTGGAGACGGTGATGGCCTTCGAGGCCGACCGGATGCAGGGGCTCGTGCTGACGGATGATGTCGTCGGTCCCGAGCGCGACGTGGTGATCGAGGAACGCCGGATGCGGACGGACACCGATCCGGCCGCCCAGCTGGGTGAAACGGTCGCCAAGACGCTGTTCACGCACCACCCCTACGGCACGCCGATCATCGGCTGGATGCACGAGATCGAGGGGCTGCGGCGCGAGGACGCCCTGTCCTACTACCGGCGCTTCTACACGCCGGAAAATGCCATCCTCGTCGTCGCCGGCGACGTGACGCCGGACGAGGTCCGTACCCTGGCGGAGCGCACCTACGGGGCCCTGCCAGCCCGCGGCGAGGCGCCGGCGCGGCACCGGCCGCAGGAGCCGGAACTGCGCGCATCCCGCCTGGTGACGCTGGCCGATCCCAAGGTCGAACAGCCCTCGCTGCAGAAGGCCTGGATGGTGCCGTCCTACACGACGGCCGAACCTGGCGAGGCCGAGGCGCTGGAGGTGCTCGTGCAACTCCTCTCCGCCCACTCCACCGGGCGCCTCCACCGCCGTCTCGTCGTCGAGAAGCGTGTCGCGGTGGCCGCCGGCGGCTGGTACCAGAGCACGGCGCTCGACCGGTCGCGTCTGATGCTCTACGCCGTGCCGCGCCCCGGCGTGTCTCTCGATGCGCTGGACCGCGACCTCGTCGCCGTCGTGTCGGACGTCGCGTCGAACGGCGTCGACGAGCGCGAACTGGCCCGCGCCAAGACGCGCCTGATTGCCGATACCGTGTATGCGCAGGACAGCCAGGCCTCGCTGGCCCGGATCTACGGCTCGACGCTCGCCACGGGAGGCAGCGTCGACAGCGTCGCCAGCTGGCCGCGCGACATCGAGGCCGTGACGGCCGAACAGGTCAAGGACGCCGCCGCGCGCTGGCTCGACTCCCGCCGCGCCGTGACGGGCTACCTCCTCAAGGACGAGGCGGCCTGAGCGCCGCCGTCCCCTTCCGCTTCGAGAGATCGTCATGAACGCGCCGACGCCCCGCATCGAAAAGACCCATGCCTCGCGCATCCAGCGCGTGGTTTCTCCCGGCGGCGTCGAGGCGTGGCTGGTCGAGGACTACACGGTGCCGCTGGTGGCGCTGGAGTTCTCGCTGCCGGCTGGCTCGGCCCAGGATCCAGCGGACAAACCCGGCGTCGGCTACTTCCTGTCCGGGCTGCTGGACGAGGGTGCCGGGCCTTACGATTCCTCCGCTTTCCACGAGCGGCTCGACGAGTTTGCCATCGAACTGCGGTTCAACATCGACCGCGACCGCATGTCCGGGCATCTGCGCACGCTTGTGAAGCACCGCGGCGAGGCGTTCGACATGTTGCGCCTCAGCCTCACCGAGGCACGGCTGGACGAGGAGGCGGTCGAGCGCGTGCGCGCCCAGATCGAGGCGGGCATCCGCCACGAGATCAACGATCCGGATTCGATGGTCGGGCGCGCGTTCTTCGAGACGGCGTTCCCCGGCCATCCCTATGGCCGGCCGGTGCACGGCACGCTGGAGAGCCTGCCGACGATCACGCGGGACGACCTCGTGGCCTATCGCAATCGCGTGCTTGCGCGCGATGGCCTGAAGATCGGCGTCGTCGGCGCCATCGATGCCGTCGCGCTGGCTACCGAACTCGACCGGGTGTTCGGCGGCCTTCCGGTCGGGGGCGCGCTCAGCCCGGTGTCGTCGGTCGAACCGCAGGGTATTGGGACGCGCCGGGTGGTGGAGCTCGACATTCCCCAGTCGTCGCTGCGCTTCGGCGCACGCGGCCTGATGCGCAACGATCCGGACTGGATTCCCGGCATCGTGGTCAACCACGTGCTCGGCGGCGGCGTGTTCTCCTCGCGCCTGTTCCGCGAGGTCCGGGAAAAGCGCGGCCTTGCCTATTCCGTGTGGTCGCAACTCGCGCCCTATGAGCATGCAGCCCTGCATTTCGGTGGCACTTCGACCAAGAACGAGAGAGTCGCGGAATCGCTCTCGGTGATCGAGTCCGAAATCGCTTCGCTCGTCGAGCATGGTCCCACCGACGAGGAACTCGACAAGGCGCGCAAGTACCTGATCGGCTCCTACGCGCTGGGGTTCGACACGTCGACGAAGATCGCCGGCCAACTGGTGCGCATCCAGGTCGAGAACCTCGGCATCGACTACATGGACCGGCGCAACGACCTGGTCGCTGCCGTGACGGCCGAGGATGCACGGCGCACCGCGCGTCGCCTCTACGGCGACGGGCGTCTGCTGGTCGCTGTCGTCGGGAAGCCACTGAATCTCTGAAAAACGGCCGGATATCCCCCGCTCATGGCGCAGCACCGCTGATTTGCGGTGCGATCAAGCTTAACATGCCCTGCATGCCGTGATTCTCACGGCGGTGGGACTGCTGATCATGCCCGTGCGTCGCCTCGATCCTGTGCTGGTCGACCGCATCGCGGCGGGCGAGGTGGTCGAGCGACCGGCCTCTGCCGTCAAGGAACTGGTCGAGAACGCGCTGGATGCCGGCGCGGGTCGCGTCGAGGTTGTCGTCGAGGGTGGCGGTCGTCGCCTGATCCGCGTCGTCGACGACGGTTCGGGCATGACCCCCGCGGATCTCGAACTGGCGGTCGAACGCCACGCCACATCCAAGCTGCCGGATGGCGACCTCTTCGCCATCGAGACGCTCGGCTTCCGCGGAGAGGCGTTGCCGTCCATCGCCTCGGTCGCGCGCCTCACCATCGCCACCCGGCGCGCGGATGCCGGGCATGGCTCGTCGATCCTGGTCGACGCCGGGCTCAAGCATCCGGTGCGTCCGGCGGCCGTGGGCCAGGGGACCCGGGTGGAGGTGGCCGACCTGTTCTTCGCGACTCCCGCGCGGCTCAAGTTCCTCAAGACCGACAGGGCCGAAGCCCAGGCCGTCGCCGACGTCGTCCGCCGCCTCGCGATGGCGAACCCTGCCGTCCGCTTCTCGCTGGCCGGTGACGGCGCGCCGGCTCTCGACTACCCGGCAGTCGCGGGGGAGGGGGCGGAGGCGCTGGCCCAACGGCTCGGGCAGGTGCTCGGCGCCGAGTTCACCGCCAACGCGGTCCCGGTCGACGCGATGCGCGAGGACGTACGGATCGAGGGCCTTGCCGGCCTGCCGACCTACCACCGGCCCACGGCCGGGGCCGTGCACCTGTTCGTCAATGGTCGCCCGGTGCGCGACAGGCTGCTGCTCGGCGCGGCAAAGGCGGCGTATGCGGACGTCGTGCCCTTCGGCCGGCATCCCGCTCTGGCACTTTTCGTGCGGTGCCCCCCGCGCGCGGTGGACGTGAACGTCCATCCCGGCAAGAGCGAGGTGCGTTTCCGCGATCCGGGGCTGGTGCGCGGCCTCGTCGTCGGCGCACTGAAGGAGACGCTGGCCCGCGCCGGCCACCGCGCGTCGAATACGGTGTCCGCCCGCACGCTGGACGCGCTTCGCCCGAACGGATCAGCCACGCCGCAGCGCCCGTGGAGCCCCACGGGTTCGCGCCCGCTCGACTGGGACTGGCGGACCTCTCCCGCGGCTCCGGAGGAACCGCGCCGGGGAGAGGGCGGCTTTGCCGATGCGGCGCAGGTTGCCTTCGCCGTCCTCGCCACGCCATCGGCGGACATGCGCGGCGCGCTGGCCGATGTCGAAGCCGACCTTGCCGGCAAGCCGCTCGGCGCTGCGCGCGCGCAGATCCACGACACCTACATCGTTGCGCAGACGGCGGACGGGGTCGTCATCGTCGACCAGCATGCGGCGCACGAGCGCCTCGTCTACGAACGCCTGAAGCGCGAGCGGGCGGGGGCCGGCGTGGCGCGCCAGGTCCTGCTGATCCCGGTCGTCGTCGACCTCGATCCGGTCGCCGCGGAGCGCCTCCTCGACCGGGCATCGCTGCTGGCGGAACTCGGCCTTGTGGTCGAGGGATTCGGACCCGGCGCCGTCGCAGTCAGCGAGGCTCCCGCGGCGCTAGCCGCCTCGGCCGATGTCGCGGGCCTC
The DNA here is from genome assembly GCA_964544365.1 of uncultured Alsobacter sp. Lineage (GTDB taxonomy): Bacteria > Pseudomonadota > Alphaproteobacteria > Rhizobiales > Beijerinckiaceae > Alsobacter. Next base: position 36,038 of record CAZJCW010000004.1, on the reverse strand, counting down.
GTCCGCGACCTGTCGGAGAGCCTGGAGGAATGGGGCAGCGCACTCGCGCTCGAGGACCGGCTCGACCACGTGCTCGCGACCTTCGCCTGCCACCACTCGATCCGTGCCGGGCGACGCCTGCGCCCGGACGAGATGAACGCGCTGCTGCGCGAGATGGAGCGCACGCCTCTGTCGGGCCAGTGCAACCACGGCCGGCCGACCTATGTCGAGCTGAAGCTGTCAGACATCGAGCGGCTGTTCGGCCGCCGGTAGCCTCTCCGCCCGCGCGAAGACGACCTTCGTATCGCCGTAGATCCGCTCTTCCAGCAGTGCCAGCCCGGGCGGCAGCGTCAGGCCGGCGTCGGCGGCTTCCTCGACCACGACGAGCGCGCCAGGCGCGAACCAGCCCCCGGCAGCCGCGGAGGCAAGGGCGGCGGTCGCGAGGTCGCGACCGTAGGGCGGGTCGCAGAAGACCAGCGTGAACGGCTGGTTGGGATGCACGGCGCCGAGCCGTGTCGCGTCGCGTCGGAAGACCTTCGTGATGCCGGCGACGCCCAGCGCGTCGACATTGGCCCGTACCAGGCCGCGGCCTTCCGTCGAGTCGTCCACGAAGAGGACCGTCGAGGCGCCGCGCGAGAGAGCCTCCAGCCCCAGGGCCCCCGTGCCGGCAAAAAGATCCAGCACGCGCGCGCCTTCGATGGAATCCTCATAGGCATGGGCGAGGACGTTGAACACCGTCTCGCGCAGGCGGTCGGACGTCGGCCGCACTGCCATCGATTTCGGACCGGTCAGGGACCGGCCCCGGAAACGCCCGCCGACGATCCGCACGGCCGGGCCTCAGTCCTCGCGGCGCGGACGCCGGGGGCCGGCCCCGCCAGGCTTTCCGCCGCCGGGTTTGCCGCCACCGGGACGTCCGCCACCCGGGCGACCGCCGAACGGCTTTCCGCCGCCGGGCTTGCCGGTCCTCGGCCCGGAGCGGAACGGACGGTCGCCCGAAGGCGCGTCGCCCCGCGGGGCATCGAAGCCGCGGCGCGGCGGGCGATCCCCCTGCGGTCTGTCGCCTCGCGGCCTTCCACCTTCGGGACGGTCGGTGCGCGGCCGGCGCGGTCGCTCGTCACCCGCTTCGCTGAAGGACCGGCGTGGCCGCTCGCCTTCTGCGGACCGGGGAGGACGCGCGGGACGGTCCGTCCCCTCGTCCCAGGCGGACCGGCGGGGCCGATCCTCGCGGGCCGGGCGCTCGTCGTCCCGGCGTGGCTTGCGGACCGGGGCTTCGACCCGAAGCTGGGCCGCCGGATCGCGGGCGACCCTTTCGACCAGCACGGACTTGCCGCTTCGGCTCTGGACCTTTCCGGAGCGGATATGCTCGCGGGTGGCGCTTTCGGTGCGCGCCGCCTTGGGGTCGGCGCCGCGGCGCGGGGCCCTCTTGGCGGCAGGCGCCGCGCCTTCGGCCGGCTCGGCCCGCCACGTGCTGCGCACGAGTTCCGTCGGATGGCGGCGCGGCGGCTTGCGCGGCTGCTCCGGAGCGTCCTCGGTGCGGCCACGGCCCCGGGACGGCGCCTCGCCGTCGCGGTCGCGCCTTGCGGGGCGATCTTCGCGGCCGAAGCGCTCGGTGCGCCGGGGCCGCTCGGCCGAAGCCGCGTCGCGTTCGCGCCGTTCTGGACGCGCCCGCTCCTGCGGCCTGGCGTCCTCACGCTTCTTCGGCCGGAAATCGTCCTCCTCGTAGACGAAGACCGGGGCTTCGAAGTCCGCGCCCGCCTGCGCGGCCAGGTCCGGGCCCAACTGGTCGGCGAGGATCCGGCTCGACACCTCCTCGACCGCTCCCTCCGGGATATCGCCCAGCTGGAACGGGCCGAAGGAGAGCCGGATCAGCCGGTTCACTTGAAGGCCGAGATGCTCGAGGATCTTCTTGACCTCGCGGTTCTTGCCCTCGCGCAGGCCCAGCGTCAGCCAGACATTGTCGCCCTGCTCCCGGTTCACTTCGGCCTCGACCGGGCCGTAGTGCATGCCGTCGATGGTCACGCCGTCGGCCAGCGCGTCGAGCGCCGGCTGCGTGATGTCGCCATAGGCGCGGACACGATAGCGGCGCAGCCAGCCGGTCTCGGGCAACTCCAGCACGCGCGAGAGGCCGCCGTCGTTGGTGAGCAGCAGCAGGCCCTCGGTGTTGATGTCGAGCCGGCCCACCGTCACCACGCGGGGAAGCCCTGGCGGCAAGGCGCCGAACACCGTCTCGCGTCCTTCCGGATCGCGGGCGGTCGTCACGAGGCCGCGCGGCTTGTGGTAGAGGAACAGCCGCGTGCGCTCGCGCGTCGGCAGCGGCTGTCCGTCGACCGTGATCTTGTCCTGCAGCGTCACGTCGAGCGCCGGGGAGGCGATCACCGCGCCATTGACGGTGACGCGCCCTGCCTCGATCCACGTCTCGGCATCACGGCGCGAGCAGAGGCCTGCGCGGGCCATCACCTTGGCGATGCGTTCCGCGTATTCCTTCTTCGGTGCCGCCGTCGGCGGCGTGAAACCGCTGCGCTGGCGATCCTCGCGGCGCGGCCGGGCCGAAGCATCGGCGCCGCCCTCGCGCGGGCGATAAGCCCGCGCCGGCCGGTCCCCGTCCTCGCGGCGTGCGCGGAAGGGACGATCCCCGCCTTCGGGGCGGGAGCGGAAGGGACGATCCCCTCCTTCTGATCGGGCGCGGGACGGGCGCTCGGAGCGCTCGCCCTCCTCGCGCGGCTTGAAGGGCCGCGACGGCCTCTCGCCCCTCGGGCGGTCTCCGCCCTCTGGACGTGCGCGGAACGGACGATCCCCACCTTCTGATCGGGCTCGGAATGGGCGCTCGGAGCGATCGCCCTCCTCACGCGGCTTGTAGGGCCGCGACGGCCTGTCGCCCCTCGGGCGGTCTCCGCCCTCTGGACGTGCGCGGAACGGACGATCCCCACCTTCTGATCGGGCTCGGAATGGGCGCTCGGAGCGCTCGCCCTCCTCGCGCGGCTTGAAGGGCCGGGCAGGCCTGTCGCCGCGCGGGCGTTCGCCGCTTTCGGGACGGGAGCGGAATGGACGATCCCCGCCCTCGGATCGGGCGCGGGACGGGCGCTCGGAGCGCTCGCTATCCTCCCGGGGCTTGAACGCCCTTGCCGGCCGGTCGCCGGCCGTGCGCTCGCCACCCGCGGGTCGCGCGCGGAACGGGCGATCACCCTTGTCGCCGCCGGTGCGGCTGCCGCCTGGAGGTCCGCGCCGCGGACCACGATCCTGCGGGGGCCGGCTCCTGGAGCCGCCGCCGCCCTTTTTCGTCTTGTCGCTCATGCCGCGCTGATAGCAGAGTGCGCGCCGTGTTGCGAGGGAAGCGCGGGCAAATTCTCCGATGACGGAAGCGGCGAAGGATGACGGAAGCGGCCGCCTCGATGCCATGGGAGAAGCTCTCGCGCAGGCCCGGGCCGCCGCGGCGCGGGGCGAGGTGCCGGTCGGCGCCCTGGTCGTCAGGGACGGGACCGTCATCGCCCGCGCCGGAAATCGCACATTGGAACAACGCGATCCCACGGCGCATGCCGAAATCCTGGCGATCCGCGCCGCCTGCGAGGCCCTCGGCAGCGAGCGGCTCGTCGGCTGCGATCTCGTGGTGACGCTCGAGCCCTGCCCGATGTGCGCGGCCGCCATCTCCTTCGCGCGCATCCGCAGGCTGTACTTCGGCGCAGCCGATCCGAAGGGTGGCGCGGTGGAAAACGGTGTCCGCCTCTATGCTTCGCCCACCTGCCATCACGCGCCCGACGTCTATGGAGGCATCCGCGAGAGCGAGGCGTCGGCGTTGCTGAAGGACTTCTTCAGCGCGCGGCGTTGACCGCCTCGACCGCCGTCGCGATGTCGCGCTTCAGCGTATCGCGGCAGGCATCGGCCGCCGCGAAGATCTCCTTGGCGTGGAAGAAGTCGAGCACATGGTGGCCGCCGACGGCCGGACGGACGAGCACGTCCGGCGCCCGCGACTTCAGCTTCTGCGCGACGATGGCGCCTTGCATGATCTGCGCGGCCCCGATCATCGCGGAGAACGGATCGGGGGTCTTCTGCTCATCCTCGACGGCGCCGCCGCTGACGTCGACCGCGACCCGGATGGCGTCGCTGCCCTTCAGGTGGTCGAAGGGCAGCGGATTGACGATCCCGCCGTCGATGAAGATTCGCCCGGCGGCCGTCACCGGCTTGATCAGGCCGGGAATGGCCATCGAGGCGGCGACGCCGGTCACGAGCGGACCTGCGTCGAACACGGCCTCGTCGCGGGCATGGTAGTCCGTCGCCACCGCCGAAAAGGGGATGCCGAGGTCCTCGAAAAGGTCCGGCACGGTCTCCGGCCAGAACAGGTCGAGCACCTTCTCGCCGTCGAGCAGCACGGGATTGGCGGCGAACCGCAGGATGTCGGTGATGCGCCCGACGCGGGCCTGCAGCACGAGCGCCATGACACGCGCTCGGTCGCGCAGGCGGTCCAGCGCGTACCGGCGCAGGTCACGCCCGGCGATCCCGGACGCATAGGCCGCGCCGACGACGGCGCCCATCGACGTGCCGACGATCCGCGTCGGCCTCAGCCCCAGCTCGTCCAGCGTCTCCAGCACGACGATGTGGGCCAGTCCGCGCGCCCCGCCGCCGCCGAGGGCAAGCGCAATAGGGACGGGTGCGGGGGACGCGACAGGGTGCTTCTGCATGGCCTCACTCTATCCTGATCGCGCGGCGCGCGCAGCGTCTCAGCGCGAGCGCCAGCGCCGCAGCGCGGCCTCGAGCGTCAGCGCACCGATCCCGGCCACAAGGCCCCAGAATGCGGAACCGACGCCGGCCATCGAAAACCCGGACGCGGTGACCGCCAGGGTCAGGACGGCGGCAAAGCGCTGCTTCTCGTCGGCCATGGAGCCGGCCAGCGCGCCGAGCAGCGGCGTCATCAGCGCCACGCCGGCGACGGTCTTGATCAGTTCGGACGGCATGGCGGCAAACAGCGCCACCAGGAAGCCGGAGAGAACGGCGAAGATCAGGTACACCCCGCCATACGCGACGCCTGCAGGCCAGCGCCTTGCAGGATCGGGATGGGTGTCCGGCCCGGTCACGAGGGCCGCCGTGATCGCCGCGAGATTGCTCGTGTGGGCCCCCATCAGCCCGGTGAGCAGCGAGGCGATGCCGGTGACCGTGAGAATGGGCCGCACCGGCGGCGTGTAGCCGGCGGCCCTGAGCACGGCGAAGCCGGGCAGGTTCTGCGAGGCCATCGTCACGAGGTAGAGCGGCACGCCGAGACCGAGCGCCACCGACGGATCGAAGCGTGGCGCGATGAACACCGCATCCGGCCAGATCCAGCCGGGCATCGGGCCCACCTTGCCGAGGGCGGCGGCGAGCGCGGCACCGGCGCCCAGCACCAGCAGCACGGCCGATGCCGGGCTGACGAGGCGCGCGACGAGGAACAGCCCGATCAGCGGCAGCACCAGCGCCGGCGAGGACTGCGCGCTCTCGAAGGCCGGCAGGACGAAGCGCAGCAGCACGCCCGCCAGCATCGCCGAGGCAACAGGCCCGGGGATGCGCGCGACAAGGTCTCCCAGCGGCCTGAACCCCGCCGTCAGCAGGACCAGAAGGCCCGCCACCATGAAGGCGCCGACGGCGGCTTCCATGCCGACCGGTACGGCGGAGGCCGCGATCAGGACCGCCCCGGGGGTCGACCACGCCGTCACGACCGGCATGCGGTAGCGCCAGCTCAGCAGGGCGCTCGTGCCGGCCATGGCGAGGCAGAGCCCGGTCACCCACGACGCGGTCTGCACCGGATCGGCTCCGGTCGCCTTGGCGGCAGCCAGCACCACGGCCAGCGTTCCGCCGAAGCCGACGATGGCCGCGACCAGCGCGCTGGTGAACAGGGATGTCATCGGCGGGGGACTCGCGTTGGTGCCGGGCCGGGCGATCAGGCGACCTTCGCGAGAAACGGCAGCAGCAGATCCAGCGTCGCCTGCGGGTTTTCCTCCGGGACGAAATGACCGCTGTCCACGCCGGCGCCTTCCGCCCGCGGGGCGAAGGTGGAGCGCCATGCGTCGAGCGGGCTGGAGCTTGCCGCCGGAATGCCCGAGCCGCCCCAGATCGCCAGGGTCGGGCACAGGATCGTCTTGCCGGCGTCACGGTCGGCCTGGTCCTGGGCGAGGTCGACGGTGGCGCCGGCCCGGTAGTCCTCACACAGGGCGTGAATGCGGTCCGGATTGTTGAAGAACGCATGATAGTGGGCCAGAGCCCGGGGATCGAAGCGCTCCAGCGTGCGCGTGCCGCTCCAGCTCGCCAGCTTGTCGTCCTGCCAGAAGAGTGGCGCACCTGCGATCAGCCGCTCCGGCATGGGCGCCGGCTGGGCGAGGAAGGTCCAGTGGTACACCTGCATCGCCCGCTTCGCGTTCATGCCCTCCCACATCGTCAGTGTCGGCATGATGTCGACCACGCACAGCGACAGCAGGCGTCCGGGATGGTCGAGCGCGAGCCGGTAGGAGACGCGTGCCCCGCGGTCATGCCCGACGCAGTGGAAGCGGGAGTGGCCCAGCGCCTCCATCACGCCGACGACGTCCCGTCCCATCGCGCGCTTGGAGTAGGTTTCGTGGGCGCTGTCACCGGCCGGCGCCGACGACCATCCGTAGCCACGCAGGTCGAGCGCCACCACGGTGTGGCGCTCGGCGAGCCGTGGCGCCACGCAGTGCCACATCACATGCGTTTGCGGAAAGCCGTGGAGAAGCACGACGGGCGGTCCCGATCCGCCGACGCGCGCGAAGGCCTTGCCCACTTCGGTGGGGATCCAGCGGCTTTCGAAGCCGGGAAAGAGATCGGCGAGATCGTCGCTCATGGCGTAATCCTCACTGCAGCGTCCTTGCCGATGATATGGCATCCCGCCGCCAGCCACACCCTCGTGCCCCCTGAAGCACCCGGTTTTCCTCGGTTCCTCTTTTCAGCGGAAACGGGACACGGCACAGCCTCTCCCTGCATCGTCGACGAGCGCGGCCTTCAACGGCTTACTCGACCGCCGGGTAAGTCGTGGGTCCACGGGCCGGGCCCGTGGACGACGGGGGGGAGGCGTCGTCCGTGGCGGTGGATGGGGGCATCCCACTCCGGTCGGAAGGGACGTTTTTCCCCGGGCGTCATGGCCCATCGTTGCGTCATGGCCGGGCCCGGCCCGGCCATCCACGGCTTCCCGGCGGTCGTGGAGCCCGTGAACGACGAGTTCAGACGGCGCGCCATCCGATGTCGCGACGGCAGAAGCCGGCGGGCCAGTCGATGCGGTCCACGGCTTCGTAGGCGCGCGCCTTGGCTTGCGCGATTGTCGGCGCGAGCGCCGTGACGGCAAGGACGCGCCCGCCCTGGGCTTCGATCGTGCCGTCCGTGCGCTGCCTCGTGCCCGCGTGGAAGACGGTGACGCCGTCGAGCCGCGCGGCGTCGTCGATCCCACGGATCGGCGTGCCGGTTTCGGGCTTGCCGGGGTAGCCCCGGGCGGCCATCACCACGGCGAGCGCCGCATCGTCGCGCCACGCAGGCGTCAGGGATGCCAGCGTTCCGTCGATGGTCGCTTCGATCAGGGCGACGAGATCCGTCGTCAGGCGCGGCATCAGGACTTCACATTCTGGATCGCCGAAGCGGACATTGTATTCGATCAGCTTCGGCCCCTGCGCCGTGATCATGAGCCCGGCGAAGAGCACGCCGCGAAACGGCGTCCCGCGGGCCTTCATGGTCGCGACACTGGGCCGGATGATCTCCGCCATCACCCGCTCCGCCACCGCCGGCGTCACGACCGGCGCCGGCGAATACGCACCCATGCCGCCCGTGTTGGGCCCGGTGTCGCCGTCTCCGACGCGCTTGTGGTCCTGGGCCGAGGCGAGGGGCACGGCTGTCTCCCCGTCGACGAGGGCGAAAAACGACGCCTCCTCGCCGAGGAGGCACTCCTCGATGACCACCTCTTCGCCTGCTGCGCCGAGCCCTCCGGAGAACATCATCTCGATGGCGGCGAGCGCCTCGTCCACCGTCGCGGCGACGACGACACCCTTCCCGGCGGCGAGCCCGTCTGCCTTGACGACGATCGGCGCGCCTTTCGCCCGGACATACGCACGGGCCGGTTCCGCCGCCGTGAAGCGGGCGTAGGCGGCGGTCGGAACGCCAGCCTCGTCGCACAGCGCCTTGGTGAAGGCCTTCGATCCCTCGAGCTGCGCGGCGGCCTTCGAAGGGCCGAACGCGCGGATGCCGGCAGCGGCCAGATCGTCGACGATCCCTGCCACCAGCGGCGCCTCGGGTCCGACGACCACCAGCCCGATACCCATCGTGCGGCAGAACGCGACCACGGCCGCGTGGTCCGCGACGTCGAGCACCACGTTGGTGCCCAGTGTCGCCGTCCCGGGATTGCCCGGCGCCGTGAACAGCGCGCTGCAGCGCGGGCTGCGCACGAGCGCCGTCGCCAGCGCATGCTCGCGGCCGCCCGACCCGATGAGCAGGATCTTCATCGCGCGTCTCCCCGCTGCGTCCCGGCCGCTGTTTACGGCCCGTCGCGAACGCTGTCGAGGCGATCCGCGGAGACGCCCCCCATTCTCCGGCGGGACGCCGTGCCCAGAGGCGGAGGGCGGCCGAAGGGCTGTCGCGGGCGGGCGGGCGTGGTAGACAACGCCCATGTCCGACGCGCCTCTCGTTCCCAATGCACCCGAATGGTCGGTGACCGAGCTCTCCGGCGCCCTGAAGCGCACGCTGGAGGACGCCTACGGGCATGTCCGCGTGCGCGGCGAACTCGGCGGGGTCAAGGTTCACTCGTCCGGCCACGTCTATCTCGACCTGAAGGACGAGCGGGCCAGCCTCGCCGGCGTCATCTGGAAAGGCACCGCGGCGCGCCTTCGCTTCCGGCCCGAGACGGGCATGGAAGTGATCGCGACCGGGCGAATCACGACCTTCGCCGGCCAGTCGAAGTACCAGCTCGTCATCGAGACGCTGGAACCTGCCGGCGTCGGAGCGCTGCTCGCCCAGCTCGAGGAGCGGCGCAAGCGACTGGCAGCCGAAGGCTTGTTCGATGCTGCGCGCAAGCAGCTGCTGCCGTTCCTGCCGCAGGTGATCGGCGTCGTCACGTCGCCCACGGGCGCGGTGATCCGCGACATCCTGCACCGGCTCGACGACCGATTCCCGCGTCATGTCCTGGTGTGGCCGGTGCGCGTGCAGGGTGACACCTGCGCGCCCGAGGTCGCCGCCGCCATCCGCGGCTTCAACGCATTGCCCGAGGGTGGGCCCATCCCCCGGCCCGACCTGCTGATCGTGGCGCGCGGCGGCGGTTCCCTGGAGGACCTCTGGGGCTTCAACGACGAGCGGGTGGTCCGCGCGGCGGCCGAGAGCATGATCCCGCTGATTTCCGCGGTGGGGCACGAGACCGACACGACGCTGATCGACTTCGCCTCGGATCGCAGGGCCCCCACGCCAACCGGCGCCGCCGAGATCGCGGTGCCCGTCCGTTCGGACCTGATGGCCCAGACCGGAGATTTCGCCCGCCGGCTCGAAGGCGCGGTTCGCCGGCTCCTCGACCGCCGCCGCACGGAGTGGCGCGGCGCCGCACGGGCCCTGCCGCGGCCCGAGGATCTTCTGGCCCCGCCCCGGCAGCGCCTCGACCTTGCCGCGGGTCGGCTCGGCAACGCGCTGGTGATGAATTCGCGCAAGCACGAGGCCCGCCTGGCCGAGGTCGCCCGCCGGCTCGCGCGCTTGTCGCCGCAGGCGCGGCTGGCCGGCTTCCGCGCAAGGCTCGACGGGCTCGGCGGCCGGCTGCGCGCGGCCCATGTGGCGCTGGCCCGGGCCGAGGGGCTCCGGATCGGGCAGCGCCGCGACCGGCTGCACGCCCTTGCCGCGCGGGCGGAACGGGCCATGGCGACCATGCTCGATCGTCGCCGCACCCGCCTGGAGGGGCTGTGGCAACTGGCGGAGAGCTACAGCCATCATGGCGTGCTTGCGCGCGGGTTCGCGCTGGTGCGCGACGCCGACGGAAAGCCGCTGCGCAGCGCCGCCGCCGTGGCGGAGGGTGCCGCGCTCGACATCGAGTTCCAGGACGGACGGGTGCGCGCCGTCGCCGGCGACGGTGCCCCCCGCCCGAAGTCGCCCCGGGGCAGGGGCGATCCGCCTGCCGGCGGCGGGCAGGGCACCCTGTTCGGATGAGCGGCGGCTCGCCGGCGCATGGTGCCGGCTTGACGTCGGTCGCCAAATTGACGAGGTGTGACGAGGCAAGGCGACCGCTTGCAACGCAGCACCCTGCGGTTGCGACCGGTCCCACTCTTCGGAGAAGCAGCCGATGAACCGATTCGATCGCCGCCCCATGGTCCAGGGCGAAGCCGTCGTCGAGTATCTCGACGGCGACTTCCGGATCGTGAAGCCCGGCGCATTCGTTCGCTGCGGTGTGACGCGCGAACCGATCCCGCTCGACGAACTGCGCTACTGGAGTGTCGATCTCCAGGAAGCCTACGTCTCACGCGAGGCCGTGCTGCAGCGCCTCGGCGCCCGGCCCAAGGACTGACGCGCGTCAGTCGATCCTTTCGAGCAGGCGTGCAAGTCCGTCGCCCGCCACGTCCAGCGTCACCGGCAGGACGGCGATCCGCCCGGCGAGCGCCCCGAGTTCCGGGGCGGGAATGCGGACGATGTCTTTCTCCGTCGTCACCGCAAGCAGGCCCGCCGCCTCGGCGCGCGCCACGATGGCGGCGAGTTCGCCGGGCGCGAAACGATGGTGATCGGGCAGGGCCAGCCGCTCCGCCACGACAGCCCCGCAGGCTTCGAGCGTCGCGAAAAACTTTCCTGGATGCCCGATGCCGGCAAACGCCAGCACCCTGCGGCCGGACACGAGAGCCGCAGCGTCGCGGCCGGGCGTCAGCGATGCCCGGACAACGGGCACGTCGCGCTGTTCGGCCTGGCGGGCGAGCGCGTCGCCACGCTCTCCCGGGCCGATGACGAGGACGGCGTCGACGCGCGGCCATTGCGCGGCGATCGGCGCCCGCAGCGGCCCGGCGGGGATGCAGCGGCCGTTGCCGATGCCGCGCTCGCCGTCGACCACGGCGATGGTCAGGTCCTTGCGGAGCGAGGGGTTCTGCAGGCCGTCGTCCATCACGACGACGTCGCCATGCCGGGCCGCCAGCGTGGCTCCCGCCACCCGGTCCGCGGCGACCACGGTGGGAAAGGCCTGGGCGAGCAGCAACGGCTCGTCGCCGCAGTCCTGTGCCGCGTGGCAGCCCGGCTCGACCAGCGTCGCCTCCCGCAGGCGACCGCCATAGCCCCGGCTGAGGAAGACGGGTCGCCGGCCTCTCCCGGCAAGCAGCCGCGCCACCGCCAGTGCCGTGGGCGTCTTGCCGGCGCCGCCAGCGACGAGGTTTCCGATGCAGACGATGGGGATGGCGGCCTTCACCCCGTCGCGCGCCATGCGCGCCGCAGCGACACGGCCCCAGATCCAGCCGACGGGTGACAGCAGCGCCGCCGCTGCCGATCCATCCGTCCACCAGAAGGCCGGCGCCTTCATCCGCGGTCGCCGAGGCGCATGTGCATGAGGAACGGCTCGACGGCGAGAACGGTCCGCTCGACCGCTCCGCCCAGCTGATCGACGGTCTCTGCCGCCGCGCGGGACATGGCCCGCAGGCGGGGGGTATCCGCCAGCATCCGGCCGAGCGCGTTGGCGAGGCCCTGGGCGTCGGCCACGGCGACCGATCCGCCGTCCCGGTCGAGCGCCGCGAACACCTCGGTGAAGTTGTGGATGTGGGGTCCGTGCAGGATCGCCGCGCCCAGCTTGCCGGGCTCGATCGGGTTCTGCCCGCCATGCGGCACCAGCGAGCCGCCCATGAACACGATGGGAGCGACGCGGTAGAACAGCCCGAGCTCGCCCATCGTGTCGGCGACATAGACGTCGGTGGCGCCATCCGGCTCGAGGCCGCGCGAGCGCATCGCCGTGCGCAGCCCTGCGTCGGCGGCGATCGCCTCGACGTCGGCCCCGCGCTGCGGATGGCGTGGCGCGATGATGGTCAGGAGACCCGGAAAGTGCTTCGCAAGCGCGCTGTGCACCGCGACCACCTGCTCGTCCTCGCCCGGATGCGTCGACGCGGCGACCCAGACCGGGCGCCCGCCGACGAGCCCCTTCAGGGCCGAGACGCGCAGCGGATCGGCCGGCGGCGCCGGCGCGTCGAACTTGAGGTTGCCCACCACGGCGACGCGCGGCGCCCCGAGCCGCGACAGCCGCTCGGCGTCGGCAGACGTCTGCGCCAGGCACATGTCGAAACGCCCGAGGAGGGCGGTGATCATCGGCAGCAGACGCTGCCAGCGCGCGAAGCTGCGCTCCGACATGCGGGCGTTGACGAGGATCATCGGGATGTTGCGCAGGTCCGATTCCACCACGAGGTTCGGCCACAGTTCCGATTCGGCCACGAGCGCCAGGTCGGGCCGCCAGTGATCGAGGAACCGGCGGACGTAGCGGGGCACGTCGATCGGGATGAACTGGTGGATGGCGCCCGGCGGCAGGCGCCGCTCGACGAGCCGTGCGGACGTGACGGTCCCGGAGGTGACGAGCACCGCCAGCCCCCGCTGGACGAGCCGCTCCGCCACCGGAAGCAGCGACAGCGTCTCGCCGACACTGGCGCCGTGCAGCCAGGCGAGGCGCCCGGGCGGTCGCTGCTGTGAGGCTTCCCCCCGCCGCTCGCCGAGGCGTGTCGGCTCCTCCTTGCCGCGCCGCGCGCGCTGGCGCAGCACCAGGCCGGTCAGCGGACCGAGCAGGGCCGATCCGGCGCGGTAGAGGCGCAGGCTGAAGGGCAAGTCGCTCATGCGGCCTCGCTCACGGCGTCGGCATTCATGCCGCGGCTCCCCGCAAGAGCGCACCGGGATCCTCCGCGCCGAGGCGACGGTAGGCGCGGGCATGAACTTCGTCGAGCCCGTCCTGCACGGCGGCGCGCGCCGTTTCGAGCGCGTCCGCGTCGGCGTCCCGTGCCACGGCAACGGGCGTGCCGGCCGCCACCACGAGCGTGGAGAACGGCAACCCGATCGTGGTGCGATCCCAGTTCGACAGGGTGATCCTGCGGCTGGTCACCACGGCGACCGGGACGACGGGTCGACCCGACAGGCGGGCGAGGGTCACGATGCCGAGCCCGGCGACCCGCGCCGTCTTCGGCACGTCCGCGGTAAGGGTGACGCTGTCGCCCCCCTCGAGGGCCCGGACCATCTCGCGCAGGCCGTACACCCCGCCGCGCTTGTGCATCTTGCCCGGCGCGCCACCGGAAGCGCGGATCGGCCGGATCCCGAAGCTGTCACAGGCGGCCGCGTTGATCCCGCCGTCGCCGTGGCGGGAGATCAGAACCGCATAGCGATCCTGCGGGCGCTTGCCGAGCGGGATCATGAAATGCTGGCCGTGCCACAGCGCGCAGATGTACGGCATCTGCGGATCGAGCCGCTCGAAAAGGTCCGGCGGATCGAGCACAAGCGTGCTGGTGCGGCCGACAAGGCGCAGATAGCCGGCCAACAGCCGGCCGAGGGCCGTCTGTACCGGCGCCGAGCGCCCGATCCGCTTCAGCATGGGGGACGGGCCGGCGTCAGCTACGCTGTCCGGGAGCCGCCTCGGCGGTCGAACCCGGCTCGAGCAGGCGGTGCAGGTGGACGATGAAATAGCGCATGTGGGCATTGTCCACGGTGGACTGGGCCTTGGCCTTCCAGGCGGTGTGCGCGCTGGCGTAGTTGGGGAAGATCCCCACGATGTCGAGCTTCGACAGGTCGCGGAACTCGGTGCCGCCGAGTTCCACAAGTTCGCCGCCGAATACGAGGTGGGGAAGCTGCTTCGTCGTCATCGTCTATCGGTCCTCGGCAAGGAATGGGCGGGCAAGTCCGCCCGGTAAGGGCGGTCAGGCTGCGGCGAGCGTCCCGGCAAGCTGCCGGGCGAGCGTCTCGCTGCCGGCCGCCAGGGGCTCGTGGTGGGTGATCGTGCGGTTGTAGCGCGGCGATGAGCCGGAGGCACCGATGAGGGTCGCGCCGGAGCCAAGCAGGATCGCATGCGCCGCGGCGATATCCCAATCGTGCGCTCTGTCGCTGGCCATGCCGGCGTCGAGCGTGCCGTCGGCGACGCGCACGAGCCTTAGCGCCAGCGAGCGCAGGCGGGGACCGCGCCGGATGGCAGCCGGTCCGTCAGCGAGGCGGTCGATCATCGGGGCCGGTCCCGCCACGTGCGCCTGCGCCAGCGTCTCGCGCCCGCTCGCGAGGATCGGGCGGCCGTTGAGCCTGGAAACATCGCCGGGCTCGGCCTCGAACATGTCTCCGCTGACCGGCACATAGACGAAGCCGGCGACGGGATGGCCTTCGACCGCGATGCCGATGGCGACCGTCCAGTCGTCGTCTCCACGTGCGAACGCCCTGGTGCCGTCGATCGGATCGACCACCCAAACGGCGCGGCGGTCGAGCCGCGCCGACGTGTCGGCGGTCTCCTCGGACAGCCAGCCGAAGTCGGGCGCCGCCGCAAGCAGCCGCTCGCGCAGGAACGCATCCACCGCGAGGTCGGCCTCCGTCACGGGGGACCCGCCGGCCTTGTAGGAGACGGTCGCCGCAGTCTGCGACCCTGAACGGAACCAACCCAGGGCGAGGCGGCCGGCATCCCGCGCAGCGTCGCGGGCCGCGACGAGCACGCGGGCTGGGATATCGGGCTTGGCGACGGGCATGCGCGGGTCCGAGAATTGGCCCGGAGTTCTACCGCCGATGCTGCAGCGCGGCAAGCGACGTCTCCGCGACCGCCGACAAGAAGCGGGTAAGGAAAACAAGGATTAACGAGCACGTTACAACCGCTTAACCACCACGCTTAAGCGTTCAATCCCTCGATGTCGGAAAGATGGCGGTCGGATTGCGGCCCTCACTGCCGCGCCTCATCAGGGAGACGTCGAGCATGCGGTCGTTCGAGCGCGACAACGCGATGGCACGCGGTGGCCGGATACTCCAATACGCCAGCCGCAAGCCCGCCGAACCCGCTCAGGCGATGCGCCGACCGGACACGAGGCCGATCGATGCTCACCCTACGGCCATGACGTGGGCCGGATACGGCCCGATGGCGGCTGGCGCAACCGTTGCCCGGGGTGCGCTCGGCGTCATGCTGAGCCGCCGGCCGAGCCTGGACGGCAGCGACTGCTTCGAGGTGTCGATCGTCTTCGCCGAGGGCCGTACGCCGACGCCCATCCTGTTCTCCGTGGATGACAGCGATGTCGTCGCCCGCTGGCGCCGCTATGCAGCCGATCTCGGTCTTCCGCTGATGATCGAGGACGCCGAGGGGACGCACCATGCGCCATGGGGGCAGATCGGTCGGGTATCCCTCGGTGCCATCCGCATTCGCCGGCGCAGCGCCGTGGTGGCTCGCCGTCGCCCGCGCTTCCTCACGCGCCGGCGCATGGGCCTGCCGGTCGAGACGCGGGCC
Organism: uncultured Alsobacter sp.; assembly: GCA_964544365.1. GTDB lineage: Bacteria > Pseudomonadota > Alphaproteobacteria > Rhizobiales > Beijerinckiaceae > Alsobacter. The sequence continues at coordinate 20,671 of CAZJCW010000004.1, read as the reverse complement.
TGACCGTCACGCGGCGCGGATGATCGCATCCAGCGCCAGGCCCGCGAACAGGATCAGGCCCGCATCGCGGTTCGACCTGAACAGTCGCAGGGCGCCCGACTTGTCGTCGGGCCTGATCCGCCTCACCTGCCAGAGCAGGTGCGTGCCGAAGGCCATCAGGCCCATATGGGCGACGACCCCGGCCCCGGCTCCGCGCAGCGCGAGGACGAGCGCGATCATCGTACCGAGGTAGAGCAGCCCCACCGCCTCCCGCGCCCGGTCGCCGAACAGGCGCGCCGTCGACCGGATGCCGACCACGGCGTCGTCCCTGGCATCCTGGATCGCGTAGATCGTGTCGTAGCCCATGGTCCAAAGGATCGCCGCCAGGTAGAGCGCGAAGGCCGGCCAGGCGAGGCTCCCGAACTGCGCCGCCCAGCCCATCAGGGCGCCCCACGCGAAGGCGAGGCCAAGCACCGCCTGCGGCCACGAGGTGATGCGCTTCATGAACGGATAGATCGCCACGAAGATCATCGACGCGAAGCCGGTCGCGATGGCGAAGGAATTGAAGCTGAGCAGCACGGCGAGGCCGACGAGGCATTGGGCGACCACGAAGACCGCCGCCTGCCTGGGCGACACGAGACCGGCCGGGATCGGCCGGTTGCGCGTCCGCTCCACCTGCGCATCGAGGTCCCGGTCGACGAGGTCGTTGTAAGTCGAACCCGCCCCGCGCATGGCGATCGCGCCGATCAGGAACAGGATCAGGTGGAACGGGTTCGGAAAGGGCGCTCCCGCAGCGATGGCGGCGAGCGCGGCGGACCACCAGCATGGCAAGAGCAGCAACCACCAGCCGATCGGGCGGTCGATCCGGGCAAGGCGCAGGAACGGCCGCCAGGCAGTCGGCGCGAGGCGATCGACGATATTGCCGGCCGGGGCGTCAGGAACGGGGACGTCTCGGGCGCCGGAACCGGCGCCGTGCGTCACAGGGCGCCCGACGGCATGCGGACCGGGCCGCCGACGATGCCGTCGCCGCCGCCCATCAGGCCGGGGCCACGCTGCTGCTGGGAGCGCGCGGCCTCCTGCATCTTCTTCTGCTCGGCCGCGACCTTGCAGGCTTGAGCCCGCGCCTGGGCGATCTTGGGCTGCTCGGACTTGAGGCCCGGAAGCACCGCGTCTGGCACGTGGCACCAGGAGCCGTTGCGCTCGACCTCGGGAATGACCTCGGTGATCTTCGCGCCGAGTTGCTGGAAGATCGCGCAGAACTGCGCCGGATCCTTCTGCTTCTTGGCATTCAGGGCGTTGAGGCGCTGCAGCAGCACGCCGCGCTCCTGCATCAGCTTCACCAGCGGCTTGCAGTCCTCGGCCTGCGCCGCCGCGGGCCGCGACGCCACGACCGGGGCGGCCATGACGGCAAGAAGCATCCACGCAGCGGTCGTGAAGCGAGTCCGGCCGGTCGACTTCATGGTCATCGTCATCGTCCTGCTCAGCGAAAACCCGTTATGCCCATACAGAAATAAGGTTGCGCCGGCAATGTTGCGCCGGGCAGACCCTTGGCATATCGCCATGCGACACACTATCCACGTGAAAGCGGCCGAATTCCGGCCCGCGGCGCAGGCATCTGTCCGGCGCCTGTCGTGACGAGGGTTCGTCTTTGGCCGCCTATGACTTCAAGGCCCAGCGCCTGTACGTCGACGCACCGCTCGACGCTGGTGCGCAGGTCGCTCTGTCGCGCGAACAGTCGCATTATGTCCTGAGCGTGCTGCGCCTCGCTGCCGGCGACCCGCTTCTGCTCTTCAACGGCCGGGATGGGGAGTGGCTGGCACGCGTCGGCCAGGCGGGACGCCGCGATGCGGTCATGGCCGTCGAGGAGCAGACGCGCGGGCAGACGGCGCGTTGCGACCTGCACTATCTCTTCGCGCCACTGAAGCAGGCGCGGCTCGACTACATGGTTCAGAAGGCGGTCGAGATGGGCGCCGGCGAATTGCGGCCGGTGATCACCCGCCACACGCAGGTGTCCAGGATCAACCACGACCGCCTGCGTGCCAACGCCGTCGAGGCCGCCGAGCAATGCGGCGTCCTGTCCGTCCCCGACGTCCGGGACGAGGCGAGGCTGGACAAGGTGCTCGACGCGTGGCCGGCCGACCGGCTCCTCGTGTTCTGCGACGAGGATGCGCCCGTCGCCGACCCCGTCGCGGCGCTGGCCGGCGTGCCGCGGGGGCCGATGGCCGTGCTGGTGGGGCCGGAAGGAGGCTTTTCGCCGGAGGAGCGCGACCGTCTCCTGCGCGTCCCGCACCTCCTTCGCCTGTCGCTCGGACCCCGCATCCTGCGGGCGGACACGGCCGCCGTCGCCGCGCTGGCGCTTGTGCAGGCGGTGAGGGGCGACTGGACCGGATCGGGAGGGCGCGGGTGATGCAGGACGAAGCGGTGGAGGCGCCACGGCCGGTGACCGTGCGGGGACGAACCTTCTTCGTCCGCGACGACAAGCCGACGTTCTGGGACCGCGCCGAATCGGGACGCTGGGAGCCGGAGACGCTCGCGGCCCTGGAGGAGGCCGTTTCCCCGGGCTGCGACGTGATCGACATCGGCGCGTGGGTGGGTCCTACGGTGCTCTTCAGCGCGTCCCTCGGCGCAGCGAGGGTCGTCGCGGTGGAGGCCGATCCGCGGGCGCTCGAACTCCTGCGCGGCAATCTCGCGGTCAATCCCGCCCTTGCTGACCGTGTCTCCGTCATCGCCGCAGCCGCTGCGGCGTCCGCTGGCCCCGTGCGCCTCGGCGCGGCGCGCAAGCGCGGCGACAGCATGAGCAGCGCACTGCTCGCTCATGCCTCCGATGCATGGGAGACCCAGGCCGTCACCCCGGCAGAACTCCTCGCCCGGACCGGCGGGGATGCGCCGCTGGTCGTCAAGGTCGACATCGAGGGCGGCGAATACGATCTCCTTCCCGCCCTCGCCGCGGTCCTGCCGCCGCGCTGTCGCCGGGTCCTCGTGGCCTTCCACCCGGTCCTGCTCGCGGCGGCGGGAACCGGCGAGGCCGAGATCAAGCTTCGCACGCGTGCCATTTTCGACGCACTGTCCGGGTTCGAGCCCGGCGTCCTCGAAGAGCAGGCGCATCCGGCCAGATCGCCCCTGGAAACGGCGGAATCGACCAATGTGACGGTGATATTCAGGCGATAACGGCCGATTCCCGCTGCAGGCGATCCGGAAGTGCCCAAGACGTCCCTGCCGGACCGGGTCTTTTCGCATTCGAACTTTACAGGTGCGGGCAGGAAAATTCGTCGTGCCAAACGGGGGGCGAGCGGCTATCATCGCCTTGAACTCCGAAGCCTTGGGGCGGCGCGGGGCTGCAGTCGGCGCGACGTGGGCGCGCCGCCTAACGCGGTGTCACGTCCGGCCAGATTGTCGTTCAGTGTCCGCATGGGGGTCGGTCTGTGATGCCATTCGGAACGCCGGGCACCCATGCCGGCCGGTGGAGCCCGCCTGTCGGCCAACGCTCCCCACGCGTTCTCATCTATAGTCACGACACCTTCGGTCTCGGACACCTCAGGCGCTCGCGCGCCATTGCGAACGCGCTCGTGAGCGCGAACCCCGACGCGTCCGTCGTGATCGTCTCCGGTTCGCCCGTCATCGGCAGCTTCGAGTTCGGCAACGGCGTCGACTTCATCCGCGTGCCCGGCGTCGTGAAGCTTCCGAACGGTGACTACACGAGCCTCAACCTGAATCTCGACCTCGACGAGGCCGTCGCGCTGCGCGAGACGATCATCCGCAACGCCGCGGTCGCGCTGAAGCCGGACCTTGTCATCGTCGACAAGGAGCCCACCGGCTTTCGCGGCGAGATCCTGCCGACGCTGGAGGCCGCGAAGTCGTGGGGAGCCCGGCTGGTTCTCGGCATCCGCGACGTCATGGACGAACCGGCGCTGCTGGTGCCCGAGTGGGAACGCAAGGGCGCCGTCGACGCCCTGCGCTACTACGACGACATCTGGATCTACGGGCTCGAGGAACTCTACGAGCCGCTCGTGTCGCTGAATCTGCCCCCCGACGTCACCAAGCGTTTCGTCTACACGGGCTATCTGCGGCGCGAGCTGCCGGACGAGCCGAATCTCGCCCGCTATCCCAAGCTGACGCGCGGACCCTTCGTCCTCGTCACGACCGGTGGCGGCGGCGACGGCGAGGACCTGATCGAGTGGGTCATCCGGGCTTACGAGACCGACAAGGACATCCCGCTGCCGGCGCTGGTTGTCTTCGGGCCCTTCATTGCCCGCACCACCCGCCGCCGCTTCCTCGATCGCATCGCCAAGCTCGATAATGTCGACGCCATCATGTTCGACGCCAAGCTCGAGCACCTGATGAAGAAGGCGACCGCCATCGTCGCAATGGGCGGCTACAACACGTTCTGCGAGATCCTGTCGCTCGACAAGCCCGCCTTGATCGTGCCGCGCAAGCGGCCCCGCCTCGAGCAGGCGATCCGCGCCAGCTGCGCCGAGCGCCTCGGCCTCGTGCACCAGCTGGACGGCCTCGATCACCCCAGCGGCGAGCATGACCCCGCCGAGATGGCGCGGGCGATTCGCGCACTCCGCCATCAGAACAAGCCGTCCGACGCCTTCGTCCCGGGGCTTCTCGACGGGCTGGAGCGCATCAAGGAGATGACCCGGCCCTGGCTGGAGGCAGCGCGGCGGGGCCTGCCGAAGCCTCCCGTCGGCGTCGCCGCCGAATGAACGCTCCGCCCCGCGCCGGGGCGCCGGTCGACAGGTATCGCCCCACCGTCGCCATCGTCGTGAAAGGGTATCCCCGCCTGTCCGAAACCTTCATCTCCCAGGAGATGCTGGCGCTGCAGCGTCGCGGCCTTGCCTTCGAGATCTGGGCGCTCCGGCGTCCGACCGACAAGGCGGTGCACCCCCTCAACCGGGCGATCACGGCAACGGCGCGCTATCTGCCCGAGTACCTGTATCAGGAACCACTGCGCGTGCTGCGCGGTGCGGCGGCGGCGTGGCGGATGCCCGGCTTTGGCCGGCTGCTGCGCGTCTTCTGGCGCGACCTGCTGCGCGATCCCACGCCCAACCGCGGCCGCCGTCTCGGCCAGGCCTTCGTCTTCGCCCGCGAACTCGACCCCGGCGTGCGCCATCTCCATGTGCACTACCTGCACACGCCATGCTCCGTGGTGCGCTACACGGCGCTCCTCACCGGCCGGAGCTTCAGCGTTTCGGCACATGCCAAGGACATCTGGACGACGCCGGACTGGGAGAAGCGGGAAAAGCTCGCCGACGCGGCTTGGGCCGTCACCTGCACGCGGGCTGGTCTCGACGCTCTGACGCCGCTCTGCCCGCCGGACGATCCGCACCGGGTCCGGCTCGTGTATCACGGGCTCGATCTCGGCCGCTTCCCTGCACCCCCCCTCGTGCGCCCTGCGCGCGACGGGACCGATCCCGCCGATCCCGTCATCGTGCTCGCCGTCGGGCGCGCCGTCGCCAAGAAGGGCTTCGACGACCTGCTCGACGCCCTCGCCGCGCTGCCCGCCAGTCTGCACTGGCGCCTGGTCCACATCGGTTCGGGCGAACTGCGCCAGGCCCTGGCCGCCAGGGCGCGGCAACTGGGCCTCGATGACCGGATTACCTGGCGCGGCGGCCTCGCCCAGGACGACGTCGTCGCCGCCATGCGGGACGCCGACCTGTTCGTCCTGCCCTGCAAGGAGGGCGACAAGGGCGACCGCGACGGCCTTCCCAACGTGCTCATGGAAGCCGCGACGCAGCGCCTGCCCCTTCTCTCCACCCGCTTTGCCGGCGTGCCCGAGTTCGTTTCCGACGGTGTCGAGGGCCTGCTCGTTCCCCCGGCCGATCCGGCGGCCCTCGCCGGCGCGCTCGAACGCCTGATCCGCGAACCGGCGCTGCGTGCTTCGCTCGGCCAGGCGGCCCATGCGCGGGTTCACCGGGCCTTCTCGTTCGAGGCCGGGGTCGCGGCCGTGCTGGAAGGGCTGGCTCCCGCCGTGCCGGTCGATGCCGGCAGGGCCGCAGTCGCGTGATGCACGTGGCCATGCTCACCCCGCTGAAGGATCCCGATCATCCCGACCCTTCCGGCGATCGCGAGATGGCGCGCCTGTTCCGCGCGGCGCTCCGCGAGTCAGGCTGCACCATCGACGTGCCGTCCCGCCGCCGCATGCTCGACCGCGTCGGCGACAGCGCGGCGATGCGCGAGCTTGCCGCCGGCGCCGCGGCCGACGCCGACGCCTATGTCGAGGCCGTCCGATCGGGCCGGACGCAGCGTCCGGACGCTGTTTTCACCTACCATGTCTACTACAAGGCGCCCGACGTCGCCGGCCCGCGCATCGCGCGGGCGTTGAGGATCCCCTACGTCGTCGCCGAAGGGTCTCGCGCGCCCCGGCGCGCCGATGGTCCGTGGTCCGAAGGACACCGCCTCGCCGAGGCGGCACTCGACGCCGCCGATTCGGTACTCGTTCTGAATGAGCGCGATCGGGCATCGCTGGCGGCCGCTGCGCCGGCAGGGCAGGGGCTCGTCGCGTTTCCGCCCTTCGTCGACGCCGCCGGGTGGCCGGATCTCCCTCGCGCCCAAACCGCTCCGGTCGCGCCGCTTCGGCTCCTGGCCGTGGCGATGATGCGACCGGGCGACAAGCTCTCCTCCTACGGGGAACTGGCGAGGGCCTTTGCAGCCGCGCCAGCGGACGTGACTCTCGATATCGTCGGCGATGGCCCGGCTCGCCCCGAGGTGGAGGCGATGTTCGCTTCCTTCGGTGCGCGCGTCCGGTTCCTCGGCCTCGTCTCGGAGCGGAGACTTCTCGCGGCCCTCTACGCCGCCGCCGACCTGCTCGTCTGGCCGGCGGTCAACGAGGCATTCGGCATGGTGTTCCTGGAAGCCGCGCTGCAGGGCTGCCCGGCGCTTGCCGGCGCGGCCGGCGGCGTGCCCGGCGTCGTCCGGGACGGTGAAACCGGCATCCTCGTGCCGCACCGCGACGCCGCGGCGTTCGCTGCCGCTTTGTCGCGCCTGTGTGCGGACCCGTCGCCGCTCGGCGCGATGGGGGCTGCCGCCCGGCGCTTTGCCCGCGAGGAGCGGTCCCTCGCCGATGCGGCGCGGCGGCTGCGCGCCGTCCTCGACTCCAGTGTGGAACGCGGAGCGATCCGGCCATGACGCAAGACTCGCCGAAGCGGACGCTGACCGTGCTCGTGGTCGTGACGCACCTGCTTGGCGTTGGCCATCTCGCCCGCGCCGCGTCGCTCTCCCGCGCGCTGGCTGCGGCTGGCCACCACGTGACGCTCGTGTCCGGCGGGAGGCGGGCGCCGCTCCTGCGCACCGACGGCATCGAGTTGGTCCAGTTGCCGGCGGTGCATTGCGTCGGGACGGATTTCAGGACCCTTCTCGACGAAAGCGGAGAGCCGGTGTCCGAGCGGGTTCTAGCGGAAAGGAGCCTGATCCTGCTCGGGCTGGTCGCAAGCCTGCGCCCCGACGTTCTGGTCACGGAGCTTTACCCCTTCGGCCGCCGCCAGCTTGCCGCCGAGTTCTCGCTGCTCGTCGATGCGGCTCTGTCGCTGCGCCCCCGGCCGGCGATCCTCGCATCGATCCGTGACATCCTGAACCCGCCGTCGAAACCGGAGAAGGCGGCGCAGGCGCTGGAACGCCTCGGGTCCTTCGATCGCGTCCTGGTTCATGGCGACCCGAACGTGGCGACCCTCGGGCTGTCCTGGCCCGTGGGGCCGGATCTCGCGCGCCGGCTCGTCTACACAGGCTATCTGGGGGACGATCCGCCGGGCGATTCCTCGGTCGGCGCGGAGGACTGCGCCGGCGATGTCGTCGTGACCGGTGGTGGCAGCGCTGCCGCCCTGCCGCTCTACCGCGCCGCACTCGAAGCGGCGCGTGGCTGGCCCGGAGGGCCGCGCTGGCGCATCCTGGTAGGCTATGGCGTTCCCGAGGAGGATTTTCGCGGCCTCTCGGCACTGGCCGCCGGATCCACCATCGTCGAGCGTGTCCGGCCCGACTTCCCGGCCTTGGCGAGACGCGCCGCCGTCGTGGTGTCGCAGGCTGGCTACAACACGGTGGTCGATCTCGCGCGCGCACGGGCGCGGTGCGTTCTCGTCCCGTTCGAGGATGGCAACGAACGCGAGCAGCTCCTGCGCGCCGGCCTTTGGGAAGAGCGTGGCCTCGCAACGGTCTTGCGCGCCGGCGAACTGTCACCGGAGCGTCTCGCGACTGCGGTGGCCGGCGCACTCGACCGCCAGGCGCCCGCTTCCGTCCCGGTCGATTGCGGCGGCGCAGCAGTCGTCGCGACGGCGGTCGAGGCGGCGGCGCGCGAGGCGAGGGACGTTGACGATGCCCGCCTCCGGCTGCTTGCCGCGCTGGACTCGGTTGCCGCCCGCGGCCGCCGCCTTGAGCTGTGGTGGCGGGACGATGACGCGGTCACGGACGGACCGGCGCTCGACCGGTTGCTCGGCCTTGCGCGCCGCCTGTCCGCTCCGGTCGCGCTGGCTGTCATCCCACGCGACGCCGACGACCGGCTGGTCGCCCGCCTCGCCGTCGAGCCGATGGTCCGCGTGCTGCAGCATGGCTTCGCGCATGAGAACCATGCTCCGGCGGGTGAAAAGAAGGTCGAGCTCGCCCATGCCCCCCTCCCGCTGATTCTCGAGGAGCTCCGCAACGGCGCCGATCGCCTGGCGAGGCTGTTCGGCGACAGGGTGGTGCCTGCGCTCGTTCCGCCCTGGAACCGGATCGACGACGCCGTCGTGGCTCGCCTGCCGGAACTCGGCTTCGCCGGCCTGTCGACCTTCCGGCCACGCGTTTCCGTCTCTCCTGCCGATGGGCTGGTGCAAGTCAACACCCACTGGGATCCGGTCGCGTGGCGCTCCGGCGGCGGGCTCGGCGATCGGGTGGCGCTGCTCGACGCGCTCGCGGCGCGCGCGCGGGACGTGGCGTCGGGCCGCAGCGATCCGGGCGAGCCCTTCGGTATCCTCACCCATCACCTCGTGCACGACGCGTGGACGTGGCGGTTCCTCGAGGAGATCCTGTCGCTCCTCGTGGGGCGCGGTCGCGCCGTGTTCCGCGATCCCGCCGAGCTGTTCGCATGAGCTGTGCGGCTGCGCACGGACCGTGCCGGCGGTCCATGCGTGTGGCTAACGGGCCTTAACTTAACCGCGTTGCCGGACGGTAATGGACTTTCCCACGGGGACGTGGCCGGGCTAGAAGATGAGCAGGGGGAAATCGAAGTGACGTCGCACGCGTTGGTCAGCATCCGGAACCTGTCCGTCGAGTTCGACGGCGATGCCGGCGTTGTTCACGCCGTGAAGAACCTCTCCTTCGACATTCCCAACGGCAAGACTCTCGCCGTCGTCGGCGAATCGGGCTCCGGAAAGTCCGTGACCGCCAACGCGCTGCTGCGCCTCCTGCCCCGTCGCGGCCGGATCGTCCAGGGCCAGATGCTGTTCAACGACCCCGCGGCGCCGGGTGGTCCCATCGACATCGCCACCCTGGACGCCGATGGGGAGCAGATCCGCAACGTGCGCGGATCGCGCATGGCGATGATCTTCCAGGAGCCCATGACGTCGCTGTCGCCGCTGCATACGGTCGGCGACCAGATCACCGAGGCGCTGAAGATCCACACGGGCGCCGACAAGAAGACCGCCGACGAGGCGGCGATGGCCGTCTTCACGCGGGTCGGCTTCCGCGACCCGCAGCGGATGCTGACGACCTATCCCTTCGAGCTGTCCGGCGGCATGCGCCAGCGCGCCATGATCGCGATGGCGCTGATCTGCAAGCCGGCCCTGCTGATCGCCGACGAGCCGACGACGGCGCTCGACGTGACCACCCAGGCGCAGATCCTGGCCCTCATGAAGGAACTGCAGCAGGACACCGGCATGGGCGTCCTGCTCATCACGCACGACCTTGGCGTCGTCGCCAACATGGCCGACGAGGTGGTCGTCATGTACCGGGGCGAGCTGATGGAACGCGGCTCCCGCGAGGAGATCTTCCGCAATCCCCAGCATCCCTATCTCAAGGCGCTGATGCGCGCCGTGCCGCGCTTCGACATGCCGGCGGGCGAGCGGCTGACGCCGATCCGCGAGATCAAGGTCGACGCAGCCGCCGCTGCCGCCGCCGCCCATGGCGGCAAGCCGCGCACGCCGGCCGGACGGACTGTCCTCGACATACAGGGCGTCTCGAAGACGTTCTCGCTGCGCGCGGGCGCGTTCTTCGGCAAGACCGAGAAGGTCCATGCGCTGTCGAATATCAGCCTGTCGATCCCGGCCGGGACGACGGTCGGGCTCGTCGGTGAATCGGGGTCGGGCAAGACCACCCTGTCCAAGATCATCATGCGGGCGATGTCGCCCGACAGCGGGACGGTCCATTTCGACGACGGCGCCGGACCGCGCGACGTCTTCGCCCTGAAAGGCAGCGAGCTGAAGGCGTATCGCCGCGCCGTGCAGTTCGTCTTCCAGGATCCGTTCTCGAGTCTCGACCCGCGCATGACCGTCTACGAGATCCTCGCCGAGCCGCTGCGCGTGCACGACGTCGGGACGTCGGACGAGCAGTTCATGCGCGTCAAGGATCTCCTGGAACTGGTGGGTCTCGACCAGCGCTCCATGCGGCGCTATCCGCATTCCTTCTCCGGCGGGCAGCGCCAGCGCATCGGTCTCGCGCGCGCCATGGCCCTGAACCCCTCGGTCATCCTGTGCGACGAGCCGACGTCGGCCCTCGACGTGTCCGTCCAGGCCCAGGTGCTGAACCTGCTCAAGGACCTGCAGGCCGCGCTGGGATTGTCCTTCCTGTTCGTCTCCCACAACCTCGCCGTGGTCGATTACATGGCCAGCGAGATCGCGGTGATGTGCCGTGGCGTCATCGTCGAGCAGGCGCCGCGAGCCACCCTGTTCCGCGATCCGCGCCACCCCTCTACGCAGGCGCTGCTCGCCGCCGTGCCGAACCCGGACCTGGACCGGCCGCTTGACTTCGCCTTCGTGTGCGGCGGCGGATTCTCCGATCCCGGGTCATGGCCGCATCCCTACACGATCCGACCGGGGCAGACCCGGCCGGAAATGGTGGAAGTCGCCCCGCGCCACTACGTCTGCATGGCCGCGGAAGAGGTGTCCCAACCTTTGAGGGCCGCATCATGAGCAGGTCGTCACGGCAGTCCGGTTCGCGTCTCACCCGCCGCGCCTTTGCCGGCCTGATGGCGGGGGCGGCAGGCCTCGCGGTCGCTCGTCCGGCGCTGGCCGCCGGCCTCGTCTTCACCGACTCGCCCCTGTTGGCCGAGCGCGTGAAGTCGGGTGCCCTGAAGCCGGTCGAGCAGCGGCTGCCGAAAACGCCCCTCGTCGCCGACTATGAGAGCCGCAAGCGCACGATCGGCCGCTTCGGCGGCGAAATGCGCACCCTGGCCGCCCGCGCCCGTGATCTGCGCTTCATCTCGGCCAACACCTACACGCGGCTCATCGGCTACGACGAGTCGCTGACGCTCACGCCAGATCTCGCCGAAAGCGTCACGGTGGAAGAGAACCGTGTCTTCACCTTCACGCTGCGCGAAGGCCATCGCTGGTCGGACGGCCATCCCTTCACCACCGAGGATTTCCGCTACTGGTGGGTGGACGTCGCCCTGAACAAGGACCTCAGCCCCGGCGGCCCGCCGGAGCTGTTCTTCGTGGATGGCAAGCTCGCCCGCGTCGAGTTCATCGATGAGCGGAGCATCCGCTTCTCGTGGGACAAGCCCAATCCGCGCTTCCTGCCCGCGCTCGCCCAGCCGCGCGCCGCGACGCTCTTTGCGCCGGGGCACTATCTGCGCCAGTTCCACGGACGCTATCGCGACAAGACGGAATTGGCCCAGCTTGTCACCAAGGCCAAGCTGAAGTCATGGGCCGCCCTGCACAACCGCATGGACGATGCCTACGACTTCTCGAACCCTGACCTGCCCTCGCTCGGCCCCTGGGTCGTGAAGACGGCGGCGCCTGCGACCCGGTTCGTGTTCGAGCGCAATCCGTATTTCCATCGCGTCGACCCGACGGGCCAGCAGCTTCCGTACATCGACAAGGTGATCGTCGACATCGCCGCCGGAAGCCTCTTCGCCGCCAAGGCGAATGCCGGCGAGGCGGATCTCCTGGCGCGCGGCCTGTCGATGAACGACGCGCCGGTGCTGAAGGAAGGCGAGGCGCTGAACGGCTATCGCACGCATCTGTGGCGCTATGCCCGCGGCTCGGCCTACGCCTTCTACCCGAACCTCAACTGCAACGATCCGGTCTGGCGCACGCTCAACCGCGACCTGCGCTACCGTCGGGCCCTGTCGCTGTCCATCGACCGGCGCATTCTCAACAACGCCTTGCTGTTCGGCCTCGGCGTCGAGGGGAACAACACCATCCTCGCCGACAGCCCGCTCTATCGCGAGGAATACCGCACCACCCACGCCGGCTACGATCCGGCCACTGCCGCGAAGCTGCTTGACGAGGTCGGCCTCACCGAGAAGGACTCCATCGGCATCCGCAAGCTGCCGGACGGCCGCACGATGGAAATCATCGTCGAGGTGGACGGCGAATCCGCCGACATGATCGACGCGCTTCAGCTCGTCACCGAGATGTGGCGGGATGTCGGCATCAAGCTTTTCGTCAAGCCGCAGGAGCGCTCGATCCTGCGCCAACGCTCCTTCTCGGGCCTCACGGTGATGGTTGCCGCGACCGGCCTCGACAACGCCGTTCCGACCGCCGAGATGCCGCCGCACGAGCTCGCGCCCGTCCGCCAGGAGAACTACGCCTGGCCGAAATGGGGCCAGTTCTGGGAGACCCAGGGCAAGAACGGCGAGGAGCCGGACATGGTCTCGGCGCGCCAGCTCCTCAGCCTCTACCGCGGCTGGCTTGGCGCCAGCGAAAAGGCCGAGGCCGCCCAGGTGTGGTCGCAGATGCTCAAGCTCTACAGCGAGAACCTGTGGAGCATCGGCACCGTCGCCGGCGAATTGCAGCCCATCGTCGCCAACAAGAAGATGCGCAACGTTCCGGACAAGGCGCTCTATTCCTGGGAGCCGACCTCCCTGATGGGGATCTACCGGATCGAGGAATTCTATTATGCCGGGTAGCCGCTGATGGCGATGGTCCTCTACCTCCTGCGCCGCTTCGTGACGATGGCGTTGACGCTGCTTGCCATTTCGGCGCTCGTCTTCATCGTCATCAAGCTGCCCCCTGGAGACTATCTCACCAACCAGATCGACGAACTGCGCTCGCAGGGCGACGCCTCCGCCGTCGCGAAGGCGGAGTTCCTGCGCCAGCAATACGGCCTCGACCGGCCGGTCTGGGAGCAATACCTGGCTTGGGTCGGTGTCTGGACCGGGCCGAACGGCCTGTCCGGCCTTCTGCAGGGCGACTGGGGCTGGTCCTTCGAGTTCCAGCGTCCGGTCAACGAGGTCGTCGGCAGCGCGCTCGGCCTGACGATCCTCGTCAACATCGCCACGGTGATCTTCATCCACCTGGTGGCGATCCCCATCGCCATTTATTCCGCGACGCGCCAGTACTCCATCGGCGACTATGCCGCCACGCTGGTCGGCTACATCGGCCTGGCCACGCCCAACTTCCTGCTGGCGCTGATCCTCCTCTTCTACCTGAACCGATGGTTCGGGGTGTCCATCGGCGGCATGATGGACCCGCAATACGCCAACGCCCCCATGTCGATGGGGAAGGCCCAGTCCATCGCGTCGCATCTCATCGTGCCGGTCATCGTCATCGGGCTCTCGGGCACGGCGGCGATGATCCGCCGCATGCGCGCCAACCTGCTCGACGAGTTGCAGAAGCAGTACACGGTGACGGCCCGCGCGAAGGGCATGAAGCCCTTGCCGGCACTGCTGAAATACCCGTTCCGCATGGCGTTGAACCCGTTCGTCGCCGACATCGGCAACCTTCTCCCGCACCTCGTGTCGGGCTCGGTGCTCGTGTCGCTCGTCCTCTCCCTGCCGACGGTCGGCCCGGTGCTTCTGCAGGCGCTGAAACAGCAGGACCAGTATCTGGCCGGCTTCATCCTGATGTTCGTGGCGGTGCTGACGGTGGTCGGCATGCTGATTTCCGACCTGCTGCTCGCGGTGCTCGACCCGCGCATCCGGTTCGGGAAGCGGTAAGGGGCACAGCATGACACCGCCGCCTTCCGCCGCGTCCGCGATTACCCACGATCCCCGCGCACCCGGGCACTACGTCAACCCGGCGCCCTTCGACGCCTACACCGCCGAGGCGATGTCGGCCGCCGAGGAGCGCTTCTACCGCGCCTCCTCCATCAAGCTGATCTGGTGGAAGTTCCGCCGCCATCGCCTGGCGTTGGCCTCGGCGATCTTCCTGCTGCTCGTCTACCTCATGCTGCCCTTCGTCGAGGTGGTCGCGCCCTATCGGCTGGCGCAGCGCCACGCCGACCACCTCTCGGCCCCGCCGCAGGGGGTCCACCTGTTCCATCAGGGCGAGTTCGTAGGCCCCTTCGTCTACCCCTACTCGTTCAAGTTCAACCTCGAGACGTTCAAGCGCGAATACATCGTCGACCGCACGACGCCGCAGCCCTTGCGCTTTTTCTGCCGCGGGGAGAGCTACGACTTCTGGGGTCTCGGAACGGGGAATTTCCACCTCGTCTGCCCGCCGAAGGACGGTACCTTCTTCCTGGTCGGCACCGACAAGCTGGGCCGCGACCTCTTCTCGCGGATCATCTACGGCGCGCGCATCTCGATGACCGTCGGTCTCCTCGGCATTGCCGTGTCCTTCGTCATCGGCCTGACCCTGGGGGGGCTCGCCGGCTACATGGGCGGCTGGGTCGACGCGACCGTGCAACGCATGATCGAGGTGTTGCGCTCGCTGCCCGAGTTGCCGCTCTGGCTGGCGCTCTCCGCGGCCGTGCCCGCCAACTGGAGCCCGGTGCTCGTCTTCTTCGCGATCACCATCATCCTGGGCCTGCTCGACTGGCCGGGGCTGGCGCGCGCCGTGCGCTCCAAGCTGCTGTCGCTGCGCGAGGAGGACTTCGTGCGCGCCGCCGAGCTGATGGGGGCTTCGCGCACGCGCATCATCGCGCACCATCTGGTGCCAAACTTCATGAGCCACCTGATCGCCAGCGCCACGCTGTCGATCCCGTCCATGATCCTCGGCGAGACCGCGCTGTCGTTCCTCGGGCTCGGCCTGAGGCCGCCGGTGACCAGCTGGGGGGTCCTGCTCAACGAAGCGCAAAACCTCGCGGCGGTGAATCTCTATCCCTGGCTGCTCGCTCCGATGGTGCCGGTGATCCTCGTGGTGCTCGCCTTCAACTTCATGGGCGACGGTCTGCGCGACGCGGCCGACCCGTACAGTTGACGGGGCCTCCCCGCTAACCTCCGTGCCAGCCGCGATTACCGCTCGCCGGCCACGGCAGCACCCGCAGTGGCGGCGCCGGCTGCGACCGCGGCGCCCGCCGCCGCGCCGAACGCGGGATTGAACGCGCTCGGCCGCACCACCGTCGGCGACGCGGGCTGTGCCGGCGCGATGGCGTGTTCGCCCTCTCGCACCGTGACCGCGTTGGACGCGAACGGAATGCCCTGCTCGCGGAACGCCACGTAGATCCGCTTCAGCGCCTCGCGCTGAACCCATGTCGGCCGCCCCGGACGCGCCGTGAACTTCAGCCGGATCAGCAGCGCATTGTCCTGGATGTCGGCCACGCCCTGCATCTTCAGCGGCTGGATGATCTCTCGCGCGAGCTCGGGATCCTCCATCATGGCGAGGCCGAGCTTCTTCACAGTCTTGCGGACGTGCTCGAGGTCCACGGTCGGCTCGATGCGCAGGTTGAACTTCATCGTCGCCCAGTCGCGGCTGAAATTCGTGATCTGCTGCAGCTGGCCGTAGGGGATCGTGTGGACCTGGCCGTTCTGGTGGCGCAGCCGGAGGGAGCGGAGGGAGATCTGCTCCACGGTCCCCTTCAGCCGGCCGGTATCGATGTATTCGCCCACCCGGAACGCGTCGTCGCCGAGGAAGAACACGCCCGAGAGGATGTCTCGGATGAGCGACTGGCTGCCGAAGGACAGCGCGAGGCCGAACACGCCCGCACCGGCGAGCAGGGGCGCGATGTTCACGCCGAGGTTGGACAGCGCGAGCAGCGTCGCCATGAGCACGATCACGATGGCCGCGAGCACGCGCGCCATCGGGAAGAAGGTGGCGAGGCGCGAGGCCGGCGCCGGCTCGATTTCGTCGTCGCCGCTGCCGAGCGGGTCGATCCGCGGCACGGTGCCGATGGCGCGGGCCGCCCAGTAGTCGGTCAGTTCCCAGGCGACGAAGCCCGCGAAGGCGGTTCCGCCGCCATAGATCAGGGCGAGCTTCAGCCCGGGCCACATCGTCGAGGGCATCACACCGGTGGAGCTCATCCACAGCGAGCCGGCGACATAGGCGATCAGCAGCAGCCCGCCGAAGCGGAAGATCCGCCGGATCATGTGGGCGCGGGACTGCTTTCCGCGCCCCGCTTCGAGGCCGAGCGTGGCATCGATCATCCCGTAGGCGCCAAGCGCGCCCACCGTGTAGAGCACCGCGTTGAACACCTGGAACTGCCGCAGCAGGATGCTGACGCCCCACGTCACGTAGAGGGCGGTGGCGAGGAGCAGGCCGGTCAGCAGCACGAGATTGCGCCCTGCCGTTCCCACCACGCGGGTCATTCCGTCCGCGGCCAGCTTGACCGCCGCGGCGATCAGGCCGGTGCAGACCATCAGCAACATGACGGCCAGTCCGGCGGCTGCCGGCCAGTCCATGCCGTTGCGGACCAGGACCGGGATGATCGAGGGACCCGAGACCGAGATCAGCGCCGCACCGCCCGTCAGCATGAAGATGCGTCGCGCCACGCCGTCCGTGACGGGGATGAGGCGGAATCGCGGGCGATAGGGGCGCAGGACGACTTGCGCCACCAGCATGATCCCGTAGAAGCGGATCGCCGCCTTGCCGCAGGCCGAGGGAAGACCGCCACCGGGACCCCAGCCTTCCATCATGACGCGTCCGACGGTCATCAGCAGGACCGCGAAAAGAACCCGGTCCAGGGCGTCCCACAGCAACAGCCGCGACGCACCGGCCCGGCAGGCGACATGTTCGAGCCCCCCGTCCCGGGTGCCCGCGGTCCACTGCCGGAACGCGAAGACGACGAGCGCGGCCATCGCGATCGCGAAGCCCATCTGGACGATGACGTCGAAGCCGCCCGCGCTCGCGATGGACGCAGAGACGCTCGATGCCAGTTCCGACGGCAGGCTGGGGATGGCGTCCAGGGCGAGCTTGAGCTCGCGGCCGACCAGGTCCATCCACTGGTCAAGCCACGCGAAGGTATTGCCTTCGAGGCCCATGGGCGGGGAAACCGGTGGCGGGGCGCCTTCGTTCGCCAGGGCCGCCTTCGTCGCCTGCGCCAGTCTGAAGGCGTCGATGGCGGCCGAAGCCGGGACCGTGGCGGTGGTGGCGTCGATGGTCATGTCGCAACGGTCCCGATATGTGCCCTGCGCCGAAGACCACGAAAAGTGGCCCGGAACGCTGGACATTGCCGAAACCCCGCGGGAAGCGGGATACCGGCAGCACGACTATGAGAGGCAGTTGGTGCGCCCGATCGACGCTTTCAATAAGCGTTCTGGTCGAACACGGGCTCCACCGTGCCCCTCCAGAGATTGTGATGAGCGGCGAGAAGGGATTCCGCCGCCGTTCGTCCTTCCGCGACGATGGCGTCGAGCGGTTCGAGGAACAGCGTTTCGTCCCGACCCTGGCCGTCCTTGCGCAGCCGACGGGAAAGGCCGCCGCGGGCAATGGCCAGGACCTCGCGGGCGACGTCGCGCAACGTGCCGCCGCGGAACGGTGTCGCCAGCGCCCGCCGCGGGACGTCGTCGCGGATCGCCTGCCTCTCCACGGCCGTCCAGTCTCGAACCAGAGCCTCCGCTTCGCCGAGGGCTCGTTCGTCGTAGAGCAGGCCCACCCAGAGGGCCGGCAAGGCATTGAGCAGGGGAAGGGGGCCGGCGTCCGCGCCGCGCATCTCCAGGTAGCGCTTCAGCCGGACCTCGGGAAAGAGTGTCGACAGGTGGTTCGCCCAGTCGGAGATCGTCGCCCGCTCCCCCGGCATTTGCGGCAGCCGTCCTGCGAGAAGATCGCGGAAGGAGGCGCCCGCAACGTCATGATAGCGGTCGCCGCGCTTCACGAAGTACATCGGCACGTCGAGCGCGTACTCCACGTATCGCTCGAAGCCCATGCCGGGTTCGAACGCGAACGGGATCATCCCCGTGCGGTCGCGGTCGGTGTCGCGCCAGATTTCGGAGCGGTTCGACAGGAAGCCGTTCGGCGCTCCCTCCACGAAGGGCGAGTTGGCGAAAAGCGCCGTGGCCACCGGCTGCAGCGCCACAGATGTGCGCAGCTTGCGCACCATGTCGGCTTCCGAGCTGAAGTCGAGGTTCACCTGCACCGTGCAGGTGCGGAACATCATGTCGAGGCCGCGCGAGCCGACCTTCGGCATGTAGGCGGACATGATCTTGTAGCGCTGCTTCGGCATGACCGGCGTCTGCGCCCGCGTCCATGTCGGGCTGTGGCCAAGAGCCAGGAACCTGATGCCGAGCGGCTGGGCCACGGCGTTGACGGCGTCGAGATGGACGCGCAGCTCCGCGTCGGTATCGTGCAGCGTCTCGACGGGCGCTCCCGAGAGCTCGAACTGGCCGCCCGGCTCCAAAGAGATCGCGCCGCCGCCGTCTTCGTCGAAGAGGCCGATGACCGCGTTCCCGTCCATGATCGGCTGCCAGCCCGTGCGCGCCTGCATGCCGCGCAGCAGCGCTTCGATGCCGCGCGGGCCATCGTATGGCACCGGCGCATGGTCCTGCACATAGAAGGGGAACTTCTCGTGCTCTGTCCCGATCCGGTAGGCGCTGGCGGGTTTGCATCCCTCGGCCAGCCACGCCACGAGTTCGTCGCGGCCCTCGATCGGCGTCAGGTCAGACTGGTCCCGGGCCATGGAAATCCTTCCGGAAGCGAAGCAATGCGCCGCCGTTGGCGGGATCGGCAGACTTAAGGGGGATGCCTTTGCGTTGCAATCGTATGACGCTTGCATCGATGCAAAGTGCATGGAACGTCGGGCCGTCGGATCGGCGTTCATAACAACGTGAAGACCCCCGTTGCTCGACCTCGCTCAACCGAGCCCGTCGCAAGAGGGGCCCCCTCCATTGTCCATCACCCGGCGACCGCGCCGCCGGTCGGACAGGGGATCGAGGGCCGACGCCACGCGTTGGCCGCCGGGCTCTCGCGGCAACGGCGGTGCACCGAGGATGGATTCTCCAGTGACTGTGAACCCGCAGTTCACCATGAGGCCGTCGGGGCGTGGCCTACATGTCCGGAATGTCCAATCCCGGCCAAACCGGCAGGATGGCATTCATCTTTAAGCCCCAGCATCGCGGAATAAAGGTGGACCTCAATGAGCCAAGCGATTCAGCGTTTCTGGACGGACGAGAGCGGCGCGACCGCGATCGAGTACGGGCTGATAGCGGCCATCATTTCCGTGATCATCGTCGGCGCATCCGGCTCCATCAAGCAGGCCATGCACGACACTTTCACAGCCGCCTCGGACAAGATCGGTGAAGTGAACGGCAGCTGACCGGGCGTCGCCCGCCTTACTCCGCCGCGACGGATTCATCGCCCGGCTGCATGCGCAGGTTGTCGAGGCTTGAGACGATCAGCGCGGCCAGCGCGTCCGCCAGCGTCGACTTTTCGAGCCAGTTGCGGACGAGCCCGATCTTGCACGACGGCAGCAATGGAAAGCCGTCCGCCGGTCCAAGCACCCGCATGCCCGGCCGGATGGCGCTTTCCGGCAGCACGCCGACCGCGAGGCCGGCCAGTACCGCGGCACCGACGGCGTTGGAATTCCAGCTTGAATACAACACGCGGCAGGCTCGTCCCGCGGCCTCCAGCCGCTCGATGGCGGCCAGGCGCCAGCAGCAGGTCGGCCGGCCCAGCGCCAGCGGAAGCGGCGTTTCCTCATGCGCCGCGTGCCGTTGCGACGTCACCCAGAGCAGGCGCTCCTGGCGGATGACTTCCGATGCGCCGCGCTGTTCCACATGGGTGATGATCGCAAGGTCGAGGTCGTTGGCCTGGATCCGCTCGAGGAGCATCGGCGTCGGCTCGCACACGACGGTGACCTCGACCTTCGGATTGGATCGCGAGAACCGTGCCAGGATCTCCGGAAGATAGCGGTCGGCATAGTCGTCGGGCACGCCCAGGCGAACCCGGCCGGCCAGTTCGGCGTCCGAGAACGTGGCGACGCATTCGAGGTTCAGCCGCAGGATCCGTCGCGCATAGTCGAGCAGCCGCTCGCCGTCGTCGGTGAGCCGCGAGGCTCGCCCGTCGCGGGCGAAGATCGGCCGGCCGAGCCGGTCCTCCAGCTTCTTCATCTGCATGGACACCGCCGACTGGGTCTTGTGCACCACCTCGGCGGCCCGGGTGAACGAGCCCGACTCGGCGATGGCGACGAAGGTGCGCAGCTGGTCGATGTCGAGGAGAGCGGCCATGGCGGAAACCCTGAGCGTGGTCCCTTGGGGATGGGGGCATACTGATCAATCATTGTGATCGTGTCCATCCGAAACATTCGTTGGACTGATGTATCGCCGAGGACCATGGTGCATCCGTCGCCGATCGACGGTGACACCCCAGACCGCCGCGACGCGCGGCAGCACCAGACGATGGAGATGACGATGACCGCCCCCGCCCTGACTTCCGCCACCACCGTGACGGCCGCCGCCGCCGTGGCGAAGACGGGT
>CAZJCW010000003.1:35430-46056 GCA_964544365.1 uncultured Alsobacter sp. | reverse complement strand
TCAATCGCTTCCTGCTGCAAGCGGGGATTGCCGGCATGCCCGCTCTTCGCCTCGACAAATCTTGAGATGCAGCGGTGTACGTTGCGGGAGGCCTCGCCCGACGGCAGGAGCGTGCCGAGCCGCGTCCGGGCACGATCCTTCACGATCCTCGCCCGCGCCGGCGGGGCCGCAGGTTCGCCGACGTCGTCGTCGGCTTCAGTGTCTGCGAAAGACAAAGCCGGCCGCTTCGCGGAACCCGACCGGGCAAGTCACCATGAGCCCATCTGCGCCACGGCGGTTCGGCCGACCTCGCATCGATGGCAGGATCACATCACGAGGTTGGGCAGCCACATCGCTATCGAGGGAAAGAACAGCACGGCGAAGATGATGGCCAGGACGAGTGCGATGAAGGGGATCACCTCGATGCTGACCTCGCGAATGGTGCAGCCCGCCATGGGAGTGACGATGAACAGGGCGATCGCCATCGGCGGGGTGATCAGCGCGATCTGGACGGCCATGACGATGATCAGGGCGAGGTGGTGCTCTTCCACGCCATACAGCCTTCCGATCGGGAACAGGATCGGAACCAGCATGATCATCGCCGCCACGCCCTCCATCACGAAGCCGAGGAGGAAAAACAGCACGACAACGACGGTCAGGAACATCTCCTTGTCGGAGATCCAGCCCTGCATCGCCAAGCCGAGCTGCTGGGGGACCATGTCGAGGACGAGGATCCAGGAGACGAGCTTGGCGGTTCCGAACAGCAGGAAAACCACCGCGCTCAGCTTTCCCGATGCGAGGAGGGATTCGTAGATCTCCCGGGCGGTCAGCGTGCGGTAGACGAAGATGCCCAGGACAAGAGCATAGGCCGAGGCGACGGCTCCGGCCTCGGTCGGCGTGAACCAGCCCGATACGATCCCGCCGATGATGAACACCGGCAGAACCAGGGCCAGGGACGCTGACTTGAACTTGGTCCAGATGTCGCTGGCGCTCCACCCAGTTCCGCCCCCCGGAAATTGGCGGCGCCGCGCCACGATCGCGACATAGGCCATCATGCCAAGGCCGATCAGGACGCCGGGCGTCGCCCCGGCCAGGAACAGCCGTGTCACCGACATGTTGCCGCCGGCGATGTGCGCGATGATCAGCATGCCGACGCTCGGGGGGATGATCGCGCCCATCACCGAGGACGCGGCGGTCACGGCCGCCGCGAAAGCCCGCGAATAGCCTTCGCGGATCATGCTCGGGATCATGGTGCTGCCGACCGCGGCGCAATCGGCGACGCCGACGCCCGTCACACCGCTGAACAGCATGCTCGAACCGATCGTGACGTGCGCGAGGCCTCCCCTGAAGGGGCCGATGAGCGCCCGTGCGAACTCGACGATCCGGGGCATCAGGTCGCCGCGGACCGCCAGTTCCCCCACGAGGATGAAGAACGGGATGGCCAGCAGCGGGAATGAGTCCATGCCGCCGAAGATAATGGTCGGCACGACGGTCAGGTCCGCCTTGCCCGAGAGCCAGATATAGGCGACGCCGATGAGGCCCAGGGAGAAGGCGACGGGAACGCCCATGCCGAGGAGGGCGAAGAACCCCGGAAAAAGGGCGATCATGCCGCATCTCTCTTGAGTGCGAGATCCTCGTCGGTGCGGGCTCCGAAGAGGCGCCAGGTGTTCCACGCCGTGACGAGGAGCATCAGGCCACCGCCCACCGGGAGCGCGAGGTAGATCGGATACATGGAGATGCCGAGCGTGACGGTCCTGTCGCCTCTCATCCCTGGCAGGATCGACAGCGACGCGCCGATCAGCACGACGAGGAAGAGCATCACGAGGATCTGCGACGCGATCCGCAACGCCTTGCGCAGCGCGAAGGACGTGCGGCGCGGGATCATCTCGATGCGGATATGCTCGTCCGTCAGCGAGACGAGCGCGCCGGCCAGCATCACGATCCAGATCATCAGGTAGCGCGAGCCCTCGTCGACGACGATGAGCGAAATGTCGAAAAATCCGCGCAGGATCACCTCGAGCGTGACGAGGACGGTGATCAGGGCCACCAGAGCTGCGGTCGTGACCTCCAGCGTCCTGCGCAAGGCGAGCATCGCTCTTGTCATGCGAGGACGTAGCCTCCGTTGACGTCGAGGATCGCTCCGGTCATGAAGCCGGCCGCGTCCGAGGCGAGGAAGAGGACGACGCCGGCAATATCGCCGGCCGTGGCCAGGCGACCCAGCGGGATCTGCCCCGCCAGCGCCGCACGACCTCCCTCGTCCAGCAGGTCTGCCAGCCGGTCCCCCTCGGCCGGCCCCGGCGCCACGGTGTTCACCAGGATGTTCTCGTGCGCGAACTCCTTGGCGAGGTGCCGGCTGAGGCCGATGACGCCCGCCTTTGCCGCGGTGTAGGAGCAGCCGAGCAGCGGGCTGACCGTCCGCCCCGCATTCGACGAGAAGTTGATGATGCGACCGCCGCCGCGCTTGCGCAGCAGCGGCACCGCATACTTCGCGCACAGGAACGAGCCCTTGAGGTTGGAGTCGAGGACCATGTCCCACTCCTCCACCGGGGTCTCGTCCGACTTGCGGAACGCCTCGCCGTAGCCACCGGCCATGTTGACGAGGACGTCGAGGCCGCCGAAGCGTGCCTCGACCTGCTTGAACAGGGTTCTCACGGACGCATCGTCGCGCACGTCCGTGGTGACGGCCAGGGACGCCTTGCCCTCGGCAGCGATGGACTGCGCCACCGCGGCGGCCCTGGCGCCGTCGAGATCGGCCAGGCACACGCTCGCACCCTCTGCGGCGAAGCTGCGCGCGACATGCTCTCCCATCCCCCGGCCTGCGCCGGTGACGAGAACGACCTTACCCTGATACCCCATGGCCCTGGGTCCTGCCCGTTCAGGCGTTCGCTTTGATGATGTCGGCGATGAGTTCTTCGCCGCCGGCTCCCAGCGTGGCCACCGCCGGCCCGTAGACCGACTGCGCCGCGGTGCGGAACGCCGTGAGCGTTTCGGCCGGGACATCGTTGACCTGCATGCCCTTGCGCAGCGTCTCCATGGTCTGCGCCTCTTCCTGGGCGTTGAGAGAGCGCTGGAGCGCCGTGGCCTCGGACATCGCGGCCTTGAACGCCGGCATGAGCGCTGCCGGGATTTTCTTGAGGGTCTGGTCGCTCGCCACCATGACCATGGGCTCGTTGGCATGGCCGGTGAGCGAGTAGAATTTCTGCACTTCGTAGACCCGGAAGGAGCCCATGACCGCCGGCGGGTTTTCCTGTCCGTCGATCACGCCCTGGCGCAGCGCCGACATGAGCTCGGAAAAGTCCATCGGCGTCGGGATCGCGCCGATCTTCTTGAAGAAGTCGACGTGGACCGGCGTCGGCAGTGTCCTCAGCTTGAGGCCCTGGATGTCCGATGCCGCCATGATCGGGCGCTTGCTGTTCGAGACATGGCGGAATCCGTTGTCCCACCACCCGGCGGCCGACAGGTTCTGCGTGAGCATCATCTGGTCGAGCTTCGTGCCGACGGCGCCGTCGAGCAGGCCGAACATCGAGGCCCGGTCCTTGAACAGGTAGGGGAAGATGAGGGCGTTCAGCTGCGGGACG
Organism: uncultured Alsobacter sp.; assembly: GCA_964544365.1. Taxonomy (GTDB): domain Bacteria; phylum Pseudomonadota; class Alphaproteobacteria; order Rhizobiales; family Beijerinckiaceae; genus Alsobacter. The sequence goes on along the minus strand of CAZJCW010000003.1, from coordinate 42,499 downwards.
TTGCGGGTGGCATGCGATACGCCCGTCAGCACGAGATCGACGCTGCCGCGGCGGGCCAGCTCCAGGACCTCGCGGTTCGAGCCCAGCGTGTTGTTGTTGAAGATGCCGACCTCGATGCGCTTGTCGGTGCGCTTCTCGATTTCCTCCTTGAACTTCGCCTGCGCCCGGCCCCACGAACTCTGGTCCGTGGCAAAGCTCGCGAGCTTGAGGGTCAGTTCCGCTGCGCGAGCGGATGAGATGATGAACGGGGCGGCGATGGCTGCCCCGACGAAAGTACGCCTGTCCATGGTGTCCCTCCCTGTTTGCGTCGTTCGTTTTTCCGCGGCGGCAGCCTTGCCGGTCACGGTCGTCTCGGGCGCATCCGGGCTCGGCCCGGCCGCGCTCACGGCTTCTGCTCGGCCTCCGGCGGCATCCGCCCCGTCACGGGACGACTTTCGCCTGTCTGAACTTGTCGAAGAGCTGCAGGAACATCTCCTCGGAATCGATGAATTCGAGGAAACCGAACCTGCGTGACTTGGTGGTGTCGGACATGACGTCCCAGTCATTGGAGAACGCGTAGTTCGCGAAGTTCCAGTCCGCGACGCGCGCATAGGAGTTGCGCATCAGGCCGTGCCGCTCGACCAGCCGGTTCCAGACATCCTCGTGCCGGCCCATCTCCAGCCGGAGATCCACGGTCTCGGCCCCTCCAGCCTCGACGCCGAAGTAACGCGCGAAGACCGGCCACAGGTTCTCGTAGCGGAAGAAGTCCCCGTTGGTGATGTTGAAGGCCTGGTTCGCGCAGGCGGGATCGGTCGCCATCCATTCCATGGCGCGCGCCAGGAGACCCGCATCGGTCGCCTGGTAGATGGAGGTGAAGGCGCCGGGCTTGCCGGGAAAGGTGAATGGCCGCCTCAGTTCGCGGCACATCGTCCCGTAGACGGCGAGCACGGAAATCAGGTTGAGGGCATTGCCCAGCGCGAAGCCGCAAATGACGTGCGGCCGCGGGCATGACCACGTCCAGGATCCCTTCTGCTGCAGCTCCAGCATGCAGTCTTCCTGGTCGTAGTAGAAATGGGGATTGGGATGGCGCGGGTCACGCTCTCGCGCCGGTGTCTTGAACTTGCCGAGATACTGACCGTAGTACTTCGTCCCCTGGAGCAGGCAGACGTGCTGGAGATCCCTCGCGACCTCGGTGACTGCGGTCAGGGCATTGCGGAACATCGCGGCGTTCGGCTCGCGTGTCTCGGCGATCGTCGGACGGTCGGCATAGGCCGTGTAGAAGACATGCGTGACGTCCCGGCATTCCGCGAAGGATTCGCGGCACGACGCCGGATCGAGAATGTCCGCTTTCACGTGGCGGGCCCGGGTCGGGAAGTCCGGCGCGGTTCGCGATACGGCCAGGATGTCCCACCCAGGCTGCGCCTCGAGGTGAGTGAGCAGGGAGCGACCCGAGACGCCGGTGGCTCCGATGACGAGCGCAGTCTTGCGAGCGGCCATTCAACCGATCCCGTAGGCTGGTGATGTGGGCTTGACGATGACGTTTTCCTTCATCGGCAGGATCTCGAAGGCATTGCCGATGGCCAGCAGCGCGGCCGGCGGCGTCGCGATGCGGGAGGCGAGGGCGGTGACCGCCGTCTCGCTGTCCGCCCACACCTCCAGCATCCCGTCATGGACGGCCTCGGCGTCGATGAGGCCGAGTTGTCCGTCCGGCGACGAGTTCAGGATCTTGCCGCGCCGATCGAAACAGACGCGGCTCGGCAGACCTGGAAAGAGGTCCGCCGCTGCCTGCCGGGCAGCACGTCCCCAGGCCTCGACAAAGGAGGCCCGATCCAGCGCGGGCATCCGCTTGCAGGCGACCAGCAGCTTGAAGGGATAGGCCGACAGCGACCGTGGCGGGACGATCCACTCCTCCGACGCGAAGAGGTGCTGGCGACGGGAGAGGTTCGACGCGGCGTCCTTCGAGCCCGACCGGCCTATGTCGGTCGAATACGACTCCTGCGTCGCCTCCTCGCTGTCGAACCAGAGCTGGGCGACACCATCCGCGCTCGGCTCTTCGTGCAGTGGCGCGACGGGGAAGGACAGCATGTAGCCCCGCAGCCCGGGGAAGACGGCCGCCATCGGAGCATGGACCGTCAGCCAGCGTGTCTCGAATTCGGGGCGCGTCAGCCCTTCGCGACGTTTCAGGAACGTCACCAGCTTGATCACGGCGTGCACTCCCGTCGGAACGATGGTTCCGGTTCACCGGGGCGCGGCTCTTGCTCTTCGCCCCGGAGCGTTTCCAGCCCACGAGTATGGGCCAATATCGTCCTTGAGGAAGTTCCCGTTTTGCGACACTGTGGTGCGCGAAACTCATCAATCGAGATGCTGCACCAGGACGACATTCGCGTCTTCGCTGCCGTGGTGAAGGCCGGCGGGTTCAGCCTGGCCGCCCGGCAGCTGGGCGTGACGCGTTCGGCCGTCAGCCGGCGCATCGAGCAGATGGAAGCGCGGCTCGGCGTCAGGCTGCTCACCCGGACGACCCGGCGCTTCGCCCTGACCGATCCCGGCGCCCGCTTCTTCGAGCACTGCGCGAGGATCGCCGACGACATCGAGGTCGCGGAGCGGTTGATCCACGAGCAGTTCGGCGTGCCGCGCGGGGATCTCCGGATCAACTGCGCGGTGATGATCGGGCTGAAGCTGATCGTCCCCCAGCTCAAGGGGTTTGCGCGCGCCTACCCCGACCTCCGGATTCACGTCGACCTGTCGGACGCCCCGGTGGAAAAGAACGACACGCGCTACGACATCCACATCCGCCTGGGGCAGGTCGACGATCCCAACCTGATGGCCTCACGCCTCGCCCGCAGCCGCCGCATCCTGTGCGCTTCGCCGTCCTATGTCGCGGAGTTCGGGTATCCGGGAACCGTCGAGGATCTTGCCCGCCATAGCTGTCTTCTCATCAGTGGCCTTGGCGTCGAGAGCAACACCTGGCTCTTTCGCGATGGGACGCGGATCGACAAGGTCAGGGTCCAGGGCGGTCTCGTCTTCAACAGCGGCGACGGCCACTACGAGGCCATCGTGGCCGGCCTCGGCATCGGGCGCGTGACCGAGATCCTCGCCCGCTCCGACATCGCGTCGGGGCGGCTCGTGCCGGTTCTGGCCGACTGCCACGCGTCCGATCCCGAACCCATCCTCGCCCTGTTTCCGGGTGGAAAGCACACGCCGAAGAAGACCCGCGCATTCATCGAGCATTTTCGCCACAGCTTCAGGAGCTTCGGGCTCTAGCCGCCCCTCGACGTCGCCTCGGCCTCCCGCCGGTCCATGTCACCGTCTCGTCACTGGGCGAGGGGACAGCTCCTCATGTCCTCGGGGGCGTCTTCAGTATCGGGCGATACCGCTCGATCGGCCAGTTTATCAGTTTAAAAAAGTCAAACAGATTCTGATGATGGCTTATCTACAGGATAAACAATTACAAAGCGATAGGCGAATGAACAACACATAGCGATGAAATATGAAATTTATAGTTTTATTGCATGATCTACCTATCAATACTGGTGGGAGTATATCATGCTGCGTAACATGAATTTGATGCGAAAGCTTGCTGTTGCTTTTGGGGCGATCATTTTCATAATTTTATCGACGGGTATATTTAGTTTTACAAGACTATCCACCGTCAAGGAGAGCAGCAACTGGACATCCCATACGTACAAGGTTCTCAAGGCGACATCCGAGATGCTCCTGGGCATGGTCGACCAGGAGACCGGTCTTCGCGGTTATCTGATCGACGGACAGGATAAATTTCTCGAACCCTATCGCGACGGAGTGATCAATTTCCAGACAGCGCTCAAGCGTGCCCGGACATTGACAGCGGACAACCCGATGCAGCAGGCGCGCCTCGCTGATCTCGAGCAGATCGCGAACGGCTGGAAGCGTGACCACGCTGATCGCGCGATTGCGCTCGCAGGTGTTTCCGGAACCCTTGAACAGGGCCAGAAACTCGAAAGCTCCGGGGCCGGGAAGAACCTCTTCGACGCATTCCGTGCCAAGCTGAAGGAAATCGAAGACGACGAACGCGCACTTCTCACCGTCAGGAGCGAGGCTGAGGTCGACGCTCTCGCCAGCACCAATCTGGCGACTGTCCTGGGGATCGTCGGCGCCCTGCTCGCTGCCGCAGCGAGCGCATTCGCCCTCGCGCGAAGCATCGCTTCACCGTCGGCCGCATTGGCCGAAACGATGGGCGAGATCACGCGCGGCAAGCTGGAAACGACCGTTCCCTTCCAGGATCGTGGCGACGAGATCGGCACGATGGCCAAGTCGCTCGAGGCGCTGCGCCGCCAGGCCGAACTGGCCGAGGAGCAACGTACGCAAGCCGCACGGCTTCAGGAGAAGAGCCGCAAGGAAGCCATGGAGGCCGTGGTTGCGAAGGTGGGCACGATCGTCTCTGCGGCAAGCAGGGGGGACTATTCGGCACGAATTTCGGTCACGGATGCGGATCTGGAGATCCGGCCGCTGCTCGACGGCATCAACAACATCAATGCCACCGTCGACTCCGCGACGTCCGACATCCTGCAACTCGCCAACCGGCTGGCGTCCGGTGACCTCACCAGCAAGATCGCCACGTCGCACCAGGGACGGTTTGGTGAGTTGACCAGCGCCCTGAACGACACGGTCGACACGCTCGCCCAGACCGTCTCGACCATTCAGGTCACGGCTCGCGACGTCAGTTCGGCAGCCCAGGAGATCAACACGGGATCCAACGACCTTTCGAGCCGGACCGAGCAACAGGCGTCCTCCCTCGAGGAGACCGCCGCGACGACGGAGGAACTGGCTGCGTCGGTCAAGGCCTCGGCTCAATCATCCCGGCAAGCGGTGGGCCTCGCCGAACAGGCCATGTCCGTCGCGCGTGACGGAGGCGCCATCGTCGGCAAGGCCGTGGAGGCCATGGCGCGCATCGAAGGTGCAAGCCAGAAGATCTCCGACATCACCGGGGTCATCGATGAAATCGCCTTTCAGACCAACCTCCTTGCCCTGAACGCCGCGGTCGAGGCAGCTCGCGCCGGGGATGCCGGCAAAGGCTTCGCAGTCGTTGCATCGGAGGTCCGCACCCTGGCGCAGCGGTCCTCGGATGCCGCCAAGGAGATCACGGGTCTGATCAACGCGTCGGTGGCGGAGGTCGGCCAGGGGGTCCAACTCGTCAAGTCGGCCGGCGAAGCGCTCGGCAAGATCGTCGATGCCTCCCAGCGCGTGACCTCCACGGTTTCGGAGATTTCGACCGCCGCGGACGAGCAGGCGAACGGCATCGACGAAATGAGCCAGGCCGTGGCCCACATGGACGAGATGACGCAGCAGAACGCAGCCCTGGCCGAGGAAAGCGCCGCCTCTGCGTCATCCCTGACAGAGCAGATCCAGCGGCTCAACGAAGTCGTTGCCCAGTTCAAGGTGCGCAGTCAGGCCTATGCCGGCCCGAGCGTGCCGCATCGGCTCCGCCAGGAGGCGGCGGAGGCTTTCGCTTCCAGGGACGCGGCTTCGGTTCGGCCGCAATACGCGCGGACATCCGAGACACGCCCGAAGACGGTCGCCTCGGGAGGCGCAAGGGCCGTGCGCTAGGACGGGTTCCGGCCGACACTGCGCTCGCTCGGACGAGCCCGCAGCCGATCGACGGTTGGGAATGCTCTTGGCGGTCGTGACCCGTTGCGGTCGCCCGCCTCTCGCTTCCATCATGCCTTGCACCGCCGTTGCAGTTCGGGCGCGGTGCGGCCACACTCGTCGACAGCCTGTCTTTCGTGCCGGAGCCTGAAGCCATGTCTGCCGAAACGATCAAGGGTCCGGCGTCATACTTCCCGTCGATAGAAAAGAAATATGGTCGGCCGATCGGTGAGTGGCAGCGGCTTGTGCGCGAGGCGCTGCCGGCCAGGCATATGGAGCTGGTCGCGATGCTGAAGAATGACCACGGGATGGGTCACGGGCATGCCAACGCGATCGTGGCCTATGTCCTGGCCGCCGAAAAAGCGTGACCGGTCAGGAATGCGATCCCTGCGGGACATGATCCCCCGTGGGCTGCCGGCCCCGCCCGGACGACACCCCCCACTTGCCGCCGCTCGGTCGCGGATCGCGGACGGACGTTGCTCGCTCCCTGTCCGGGAGGCACGGGGCGGCGCCGTGGCGTGGTCCCGGATTCGAGCGAGGCTCCCGCGACCACGGAGATGGCCATGCGCGTTGTCGCCCTGACGTCAGGCCTGCGGGTGCCCGCCCTCGGACAGGGCACGTGGCGCATGGGGGAGTCGCCGTCCCGGCGGGCCGCCGAAACGGCCGCGGTACGTGAAGGCGTCGCGCTGGGCATGACGCTCATCGACACCGCGGAGATGTACGGTGAGGGCGCGACGGAGTCGTTCCTCGGCAACGCCTTGGCGGGCCTGCGCGACAAGGTGTTCCTCGTCAGCAAGGTCTACCCGCAGAATGCCGGGGGCGCGCGCCTGGAGCGGGCGTGCGAGGCCAGTCTTCGCCGCCTGAAGACCGACCGCCTCGACCTGTATCTCCTGCACTGGCGCGGCTCGATCCCGCTCGCCGAGACGGTGCGCGGGATGGAAGCGCTCGTGGCTGCCGGCAAGATCCGCGCATGGGGCGTCAGCAATCTCGACACGGACGATATCGAAGAGCTCGTCGTGGCGGGCGGAACGGCCTGCGTCACCGACCAGATCCTCTACAACGTCACGCGCCGGGGACCGGAGTTCGACCTTCTTCCCGATCTGGCGAGCCGCGGCATGACCGCCATGGCGTACAGCCCGGTCGAGCAGGGGAACCTGCCCGAGACCGGCGCGCTCGCCGCGGTCGGTCAGCGCCATGGCGTGACGGCTTACCAGGTGGCGCTCGCGTGGGTGATGCGCCGCCCGGAGGTCATCGCCATCCCCAAGGCGGCGACACTCGCCCACGTGCGGGAGAACCGCGCGGCGGCCGAGCTGGTTCTGGCCGACGACGACCTTGCCCTGATCGACGCTGCGTTCCCGGCCCCCCGGCGAAAGTCGTCGCTCGACATGCTGTGAGGCCGCTCGCGGGGCATCGGCGACCGGGGGCGCGACGGGACGGCCGCGACCGTCGACGGAGCCGGGTCTCTCTG
>CAZJCW010000003.1:0-35330 GCA_964544365.1 uncultured Alsobacter sp. | reverse complement strand
CGTCGATCGCCGGATGACATCGCAGGGCCGCAGCCGCAAGATGCCGGACCTTTCCACGCCGCCAGGAGAAGTCCGTGAAGTCCAGGCTCCCCCTCGCGGAACGCGACCGCCGAATCTCAGCGCTGCGACAGGCGGCCTCGCAATCGCGCCTGGACGGGCTTCTCATGGCCGGGAAGGGCCACTACTGGACCGGCAGGGGCTCCGTTCGATACCTCACGGACTTCCACCTCTGGGCGCATGACGCTCTGCTGCTCCTGCCGGTCGAGAGTGCGCCGGTCATGACCGTCAACAGCCACGGGGTTGCGCAGCGCGTGGCCGAGCGGGGCTGGCTCGAGGACGTGCGGGGCGACTATCGCCTCGTTCGCGGCATCGCCGATGCCGTTCGCGAGAAGGGGCTGACGGGAGCGCGCATCGGCCTCGTGGGCTTCCAGTGGATTCTCCCGGCGGGCGTGCGCGACGACCTTGCCGCGCTGTTGCCACAGGTCACTTTCGTGCCGGCCGACGATGTCTTCGATGCGGTCCGCACCATCAAGAGCCCGCTCGAGATCGAGCAGTGCCGCGGACTCTGGCCGGTGATGCGGGCGTCCATGGCGGCCTTTCAGGATGCGCTGTCGCCCGGCATCACGCAGCGCGAGGCTGTCGCGGCTGCGGTCGGTACGGCGACGGCGATGGGGGCCCGCGAGGTGCTCGCCTTCATCGGCGAAAGCCCCGACGAATACGATCCGCCCGAAGCCGTCGCGATGCGATGCGACGACGTCGTCCGGCTCCACCTGGAGATCTGCGGCGAGAGCGGCCACTGGTGCGAGCGCACGATGACCTTCGCCTATCGCGACCCGACGCCGGCCGAGGAGGCGCTGCTGCACGCCGAGGTGCGGGCCTTCGACGAGGTCCGGCGGGCCGCGGTCCCGGGTCGCACGCTGGCCGGGATCTCTGCGGTCTTCGTCGAGGCCATGGCAGAGCAGGGCTTTTCCGCCTCGGGCAGTTCGGCCCACTTCGACTTCCACGGGCAGGGGCTCGATGCCATCGAGCACCCGTGGTTCAGTTCGCATGATCCCGCGGGGACGTTCGGCGATGCCGTGCTCCGGGAAGGGCAGGTGTTCTCCTATCACCCCCGCCGCCCCTATGTCGGGACCGCCGGCTGGCTTCCCGACATCCATGACAACATCCTGATCGGGAGCGACGGCGCCGTTCGCCTCAGCGGGGACTGGGATTTCGGTTGGCAGGGAATGGGATGAACGACACCGTCGGTTCGTCCTTCGCGACCGATCCCGGTCGCGGCGGCAATTGCGATCGATGCGCGAGAGGAGGCGGAACATGAGGGCCATCCCCGCGGAGAGGGTCGCGATCGACGCCGGTTGGTTGATCGCGTGGGACGGCGCGCAGCATGTCGCGATCGAAGGTGGCAGGCTGGTCTACCAGGATGACCGTATCCTGTTCGCGGGCGACCCGTCCGACCCCGCGTGCCCCCCGGCCGACCGGGTGATCGCGGCCGACGACAAGCTGGTGACGCCCGGGTTGGTGAACCTGCACTGCATCGCCAATCTCGATGCGCAGATCCTGCGCAGCGACTCGAAAGCCTCCGGCATCCCCAAGCCGATCGCGCATGTCCTCGATCCGTCCGTCCCGCACTACTGGGATGAAGACGATCTGCGTGCCAGCGCCGAGTTTGCCGTCGTCACCTTGCTGAAGAGCGGTGCCACGAGCTTCGGCATGGTCACGGGCGGCGCGGCCAAGCGATGGGACGAGTACGAGCCCGAACCCTATGCCGTCGCCGACGCCGCGGATCGGTTCGGCGTTCGCGCGTGGGTCGCGCATTTCTACCGTGAAGCCGTCGACGGCATCCACGCGGACGGCGCCCGGGAGCAGCTCTGGGATCGCCGGCGCGCCCAGGAGGGCCTCGATCGCGCGGTCACGCTGGTCAAGCGCCTGCGTGAGCGCGCCAATCCGCGCCTGACCGGCTTTCTCTTCCCCTACCAGGCCGGCAATTGTTCCGCCGATCTGCTGCAGGAAACCATGCGCCAGTCGCGCCTTCTGGGCGATGCGCACATCCGCACCCATGTCGCCGAGTACGCCAGCGACGTCACCGCGTCGATGCAGCGCCACGGCAAGCCTCCCCTCGAATGGCTGCTGGACACCGGGTTGGTCGGTCCGCACGTCTGCCTGACGCATGCGATCCATTACCGGGACTTCTCCGAGGTGGAAGCGCTGGCGCGCTCGGGAACCAGCGTCTGCCACTGCCCGGTCGTCAATGCCCGCGAAGGCGACGCGCTGCAGTCGTTCAGCCGCTACCGGGCGGCGGGCCTCAATCTCGGCATCGGCACCGATACGTTCCCGCCCGATCTGGTCGAGGAGATGCGGATCGGATCCCTCCTGTGCAAGGTCGCCGAAGGGAAACGGAGCGCGGGCGGCGTTGCCGAATTCTTCCATGCCGCCACGGTGGGTGGAGCCGATGCGCTCGGACGCGCCGACCTTGGGCGTCTCGCTGCGGGCGCCGCAGCCGATGTCTGCATCTGGTCCATCGCGAGCCTGCGCCACGGCCATGGCGACGACCCGGTGCGCGCCTTCGTGCATTTCGCCAGCGGCCGTGATTGCGACACGGTCATCGTGGCGGGGCGGGAAGTGCTGAAAGGGGGCCTCGTCCCCGGACTCGACGAGGATCTGCTGATGCATCGCTCGCGCATCGCGTGGGACAAGTACAGGCGGAAGCTGGCGCACTGGGCCGGCGCCGCCGCCGAAGATGTCTATCCTGCCGCCATTCCGACAAGGCGCCGCCGGCCACTCTGACGGCCGAGATGACGTCCGTCAGGCCGGAGAGTGCAGGGCGCGCCGCGTCCGGACTGGCACGCGACCAGCGGGACGGCCGGTCGTCACGGCGCGGTGCTGCCGCGTTCCGACAGCCGGCGGTCGATGTCGGCGCGCAGCGCGACGAAGTCGATGGGCTTGGACATCAGCGCCTCGGCGCCGCATTCCACCGCCTTGCGCCGCGTCTCCGCGTCGCCATAGGCCGTGATCATCACGACCGGAAGGTCCGGATACATCGCCTTCACCTTGGGCAGCAATTCCAGGCCGCTCATGCCGGGCATGTTGATGTCGGAGAGAAGCAGGATCAGATCGGGCGAAGGCGCAACCGCGATGGCGGCGAGCGCATCCGGTCCCGACAACGCGAACGCCATCGTGAATCGACCCGCCTTCAGGTCACGGCGGAATTGCTGCCGGAACAATTCCTCCATGTCGGTCTCGTCGTCGACGACGAGGATCAGCGCTCTCATGCGCGCGCCTCCTTGGTCAGGCCTTTGCGGGGAAGTGTGACCGACACCTCAGTGAACGCGCCGGGTTCCGTCACGACATCGATCCTGCCGCCGTGCATCTTCACGACGATGTCGTGCGAGAGCGAAAGTCCCAGCCCTGTTCCTTCGCCGGTCGGCTTCGTGGTGAAGAACGGCTCGAAGACGCGCGCCTTCACGGCATCGGGAATCCCGGTTCCGTTGTCCCTCACCTTGATCTTGATCCTGTCCGCATAGGCCTTCGTCGTGACGCGAAGAACCGGCTCGAAGCCGGCCGGCGCGCCGTCCAGGAGCTTCTTGTTGGCGGCATGAAAGCCGTTGTTGAACAGGTTCAGCAGGACGCGGGTGAACTCCTGCGGAAAGACGGCAATCTGTCCGGCGGACGCATCGAACGCGCGCTCGAGCGTGATCTTGAGGCCGGGGTTCTCGGCGCGCGCGCCGTGATAGGCGAGGTTCAGCGCCTCATCCACCGCGGCGTTCGCATCGACCATGCGACGCTCGCCGCCGCCCTCGCGCGAATGGGCCAGCATGTTCCTGACGATCGAGTCGGCGCGGCGGCCATGCTGCACGATCTTGGCGAGATTGCCCTTCAGCATGGCCGAGATGGCCTCGACCTCGGCCCGGATCTTCGGGTCCAGATCCTTGCTTGCTGCAGCAAGCACCTCCTCGATCTCCCCCACCAGTTCGGCCGAGAGGTCGGCGAAGTTGTTGACGAAGTTGAGGGGGTTCTTGATCTCGTGGGCAATTCCGGCCGTGAGCTGGCCCAGCGAAGCGAGCTTCTCCGTCTGGATCAGCCGGGACTGCGCCGCCTTCAAGTCCTCGAGCGATACTTCGAGCTCGCGCGTTTTCGCCTGCACTTCCTCGAACAGCCGCGAGTTCTCGATCGCGATGACGGCCTGGTCGGCGAAGGACTCGGTCAGTTCGATCTGGCGCGCGGTGAACGGGCCCTTCGCCGCGCGGGCCAGAGCGAGCGTGCCGATGACCACGCCCTCGCGCATCAGCGGCACGCCGATGATGGAGCGCCAGCCGCCCAGGCGGAAGGACTGGACCAACCCGTATTCGGGGTCCGCCTCGATGTCCGGCACATGGATGGTGCGACGCTCGAGCACCGTTCGCCCGGCGATGCTCGTCCGGTCCACCGGCAGTGGCGTCCTGGCATGGAAATCCACGAACTGCGCGTTTCCCCCGTACGCCGCTCCGGGTCGAAGCAAGCCATTCTCCAGCTGGAACAGCAGGCAGATCTGAGCGCCGCACAGCTTGGCCGCCGTTTCGAGCAGCGCCTGCAGGACCGCCGGGAGATTGAACGCGGACCGGCTGATGACCTTGAGCACCTCGGCCGTGGCCGTCTGCTGGTCCAGGGCCTCCGCAAGATCGTGTGTCTTCGCCTGCACCTCGTCGAAGAGATGCACATTGTTGATGGCGATGATGGCCTGGTCGGCGAAGGTCTGCAGCAGTGCGATCTGCTTGTCGGTGAACGGCTGCGACTCCTTGCGCCGCAGGACGATGACGCCGATCGCTTCGCCCTCGCGAAGCAGCGGAACGCTCACGATGGCCCGGTGGCCCATCTTGATCGAGAGCGCGCGTCCGTCCGGAAATTCCTCGCCTTCCGGCCCTCGAAGGTCATGCACATGCACGGTCGTCCGGTCGACGATGGCGCGTCCTGCCGTCCAGTTCCGGTTGATGGGCCATTTGTCGAGCCCGATCGGGATCGGCCCGTGATGCGCGCTGAACAGCAGGTCGTCGCCCTGCCTCAGGAGAACCGCGCCATCATAGGCATCACACACCTCGCAAGCGCTTTCGGCCACCGCCTGGAGCACCGGCTTGATGTCCGTCGGCGACCCCGCGATGACCTGGAGGATCTTGGCGGTCGCGGTCTGCTGCTCCAGGGCTTCCCTGGTTTCGTTGAAAAGCCGCGCGTTCTCGATGGCGATGATGGCCTGGTCGCGGAACGATTCAGCCAGCGCGACTTCCCTGGCCGTGAATGCGCGCGGCTGCCCGCAGGCGAATGTGAGCACGCCCAGGCAATCGTCGTTCCGGATCATCGGAAGATACAGCGACGAGCGGATTCCGAACCTCACCTGGATGGCCTGCTCGTGCGGCGGCAGCTCGACTTGCGACCAGTCGGGAAACTGCAGCGTCGACTTCGAGACGATCGCGCGCGACGGAAAGTGTTGCTCCGGATCGACGACGCGGCCCGGCACCATGGTCTCGATCTTGCCGGACGGGGTCGCCCCTGCGACCGGCGTGACGGTCTTTCCGTCGGTTCTCATCACGAACGCCAGGTCCGTGCGGAGCAGGCGCACCGCTGCCGAGACGATGGCGTCGAACACCGGCTGCTCGTCGGCGGAGGATCGGCTGATGATGCGAAGGATCTCGGAGGTGGCGGCCTGCTGCGCCAGTGCCTCGTTCAGGTCCGCCGCGAGATCCTCCGCCGAGCGCCCCTCTGCCTCATGACCTTCGTGCAGCTGACTGGCCATGGCAGTGAACCGCTCTGGTTGTTCGGTTCCGGCAGCCTATCGGACTTGATCGGTCCTTGCACATCGGATCGGGCGGTTTCCTCGCCGGGAAGGATCAGTCCGGCCAGCCGCATGGTGGGGCACCGGACCTCCAAGGCCCTGTTCGGGCTCAGCGGACTGAAATCGATCATGTTCATACGACATCGCCGATGGCGCTCCTGCAGTCCGCACGGCGATGGTCATCGGTGCTGCAACCGGAGTGTCCAGCTGGGGGCATTCGTCGGCCGCACGATGGTGTAAGAAGCCACGGATCCCGGTGTTGATCGGAACCGTGTCGACCTCGAACAGGCGCCCGATGCCACCGCCGTGACCAGCAGGAGACAGACCATGGCGCAGGACGGCCTCGAACTTCGCACCCTGATCGCGCAGGACGGCCAACTTCGGATCAGCCTCGAGCCGGTGACGATCGGTGACCCCGGACCGGGCGAGGTCGTGGTTCGGGTGGAAGCGGCACCCATCAATCCCTCCGACCTGGCGCTGCTGCTGGGCCCGGCCGATCCGTCGACGCTCGCCGCCGCGGCGGGCGAGCCCCCGGCGCTGCTGGCGCAGGTCGCGCCGCACCACCTCGGCGCCGTGCGCGGACGCCTCGGGCAACCGATGCCGGCCGGCAACGAGGGGGCCGGTACCGTGATCGAGGCTGCCTCCGATGTCGCTCACCTCGTCGGCCGCAAGGTCGGGATGTGGGGCGGGGGCATGTACGCGACGCTGCGCAAGATCGCTGCCCGCGACTGCATCGTCCTCCCGGACGGGATCGACTCCCGTGAAGGGGCATCCCTGTTCGTCAACCCGCTCACGGCTCTCGGCTTCGTCGAGACGATGCGCATGGAGGGCCACACGGCGATCGTGCATACCGCTGCGGCGTCCAACCTCGGGCAGATGCTGGTGCGGATCTGCAAGGCCGACGGCATCCCGCTGGTCAACGTGGTGCGCAACCAGGCGCAGGTGGACCTGCTGCGCGGCATCGGCGCCGCGCACGTCGTGGACAGCAGCAGGCCCGATTTCGACTCCCGCCTGGAAGAGGCCATCGCCGCCACCGGGGCCACGCTGGGCTTCGACGCCATCGGCGGCGGCGAACTGGCGAGCCGCATCCTGAGCGCCATGGAGGCGGTCGCCGTGCGGGCGATGCCGACCTACAACCGCTATGGATCGACCGTGGCCAAGCAGGTCTACATCTACGGCCTGCTGGACACGAGCCCGATCGTCCTGCGTCGCGGCTTCGGCTTCGCCTGGAATGTCGGGGGCTGGCTGCTCCCCAACTTCCTGCAAAAGGTGGGACGGGACGTCGCAGCGCGCATGCGCCAGCGGGTCGTCGACGAGATCCGCACCACCTTCGCCAGCCACTACACCCGCACCGTGGGCCTCGCCGACATGCTGGACCCCGAGGTCATGGCCGCGGCCCAGAGGAAGAGCACCGGCGAGAAGATCCTGGTCGATCCGCGGCTTTGAGGATCGCCGGTCTGCCCGGCGCGCGCCTTCCGGCCCGCGTCGGAACCGGACCGTCGCCCGGCGCTGTTCCGTTCGGTGACGGTGCGAAGAACCGGACCGTCACGTCACCCTATGTCCGGGCTGTTCAGCGCGGAACCGCACGTCGATGGACCTTGAAGGTCTGCCATCGGCGGATGAGCGAGGGATTGACCGATCCAACCGCGCGCTAGGCTCAGCGGCAGCGGCGCACGGTCATCCCCGCCCGACATCCGCCGGACACGGTCAGGACCACGGAAGGCTGCCACGGGGCAAGCGCCGGCCGAGCAGATGCAGGATGCCCATCACGGCGCTCACCACGACGGTGGACGCGATGCCGACCGCGGCGGACGTCGATGCCAGTCCGGCCTCCTCCAGCGAGAAGAGGACGACGCCCACCGTCTCCGTGCCGCGTGACCACAGCAGGGCGGAGACGGTCAGTTCGTTGAACGCGATCAGGAACACCATCAGCGCGCCGGCGGCCGCGCCCGGCGCGACCGCGGGCAGCACGACATGGCGCAAGCTCTGCAGACGCCCGGCGCCGCAAAGCGCGGCAGCCTCCTCGATGCTGCGGTCGAACTGGTCGAGCGACGCGGACACCGGCTTGAGGGCCAGCGGAAGAAACCGGGAGATGTAGGCCAGCACGATGATGGCCCCTGTCCCGTAGAGACTGATGCCGAGCAGCGGCAAGGGTTTCAGCAGCAGCAGGATGGCGGCGAGGGCAAGCACCACGCCGGGAAGGGCGTAGGGCAACTCGAACAGCGTCTCGACCGTCCCGCGCAGCCGGCGCACGTCGCGGGACACGGCATAGGCGATGCCGAGGGACAGGGCGGTGCAGACAAGGGCAGCCGTCGCGGAGAACAGCAGAGAGTTGCGGAACGCACGGACCGTCGAGTCCTGCCGGACAAGGACCTCGACGAAGTGGTCCAGCGTCGCGTTCGAAAGCGTCAGCGCCATCCCGTAGGACGGGACGAGGCTGCTGGCCAGGAGCGAGGCGAGCGGCAGCGCCAGCCCGATCCCGACGAGCGTCCACATCAGGACCGCGACGGCCGTGAGCCCGGCGCCCCCGGTCCACAGCGCATCCACCGTTCGGCCGTCGCCGGTCGAGCCGGCGCTGCGACCCATCACGCGGCGGGCCAGCATGACGCTCGCCGTCGCCAGCACGAGCAGGATGAGGCTGAGGCTCGCGACGTCGCCGATGACGCTCGGCCCGAAGCTGGACAGCCGCCGGTAGATCAGCGTCGGCAGCGTCAGGTACCCGCTCGACAGGCCGAGGACTGCGGGAATGCCGAAATTGCCGAGCGCCGCCGCGAAGCAGAGCAGTCCGGCGGCAGCGAGATGGCTTTGCAGAAGGGGCAGGATCACCCGGGTGACCGTCTGCCACCGCGTCGCGCCGTCGATCTGCGCTGCTTCCACCACATCCCGGGGCACGCGGAGAAGGCCGGCCCGCACGACGACGAAGGCGAGCGGAGCGTGATGCAGGGCCAGCAGCGCGATGATCCCGCCGGCGCTGCGCATGGGGTTCGCCGTGCCTGGCTCGGGCGCCAGCCCCAGGGTGAGCAGAAGGGGCGAGGAGGGGCCGAGCATCCCGATGAAGGCCACCGCGATCACCTGTGGCGCCATCATCATCGACAGCACGAACAGGAATGCGAAGGCGCGGCGGCCCGGCAGTCGCCACAGCGTGATGGCCACCGCGCAGGCCGCGCCGATAAGCGTCGCCAACAGCGCCGACGCGAGGCCGGATTCGAGGGATCGGACTGTCGCCAGGATCGCCGAGCGTGTCGTGACGACGTCCGCGAAGGCCGAGGGAGCGAATGCCCCGCCGCGGCCGAGACCTGCCGTGACCAGCTGGCCGATCGGCAGGATCACCAGGAGCAGGACCGGAAGGACGACGGTGAGCAGCGAGCCCAGGGGGGCCCGCTGCCACCGTGACGCGACCGCCCGCATCAGCCGGACGACGGCCGGGTCACTGGCCGAAGATCTCGCCGAAGCGCTTCTTGTTGGCGGTATCCTCCGCCAGCGCCTTCGCCGGATCGAACGACATCAGCTTGATGCTGCCGCGGTCCGGGTAGCCAGCCGGAAGCGGCGTTGTCGGAAGGGCGGGCACGTAGCCCTGGCGCCGGGCGAGGTCCTGCCCCTCGTCCGACAGGATGAAGTCGACGAAGGCCTTCGCCGCCGTCGGGTTCGCCGAGGTCTTCAGCACCGCCACCGGCTCGCTGACCGCCGACACGCCCTCCTTCGGGAACACGAACTCCACCGGAGCCCCCTTCGCCTTCTCGCGGATCGGCATGAAGTCGACGATCATGCCGAACATCTTTTCGCCACCGGCGACCTGCTTGAGGATGTCGCCGTTCCCGCCTGCGGCCAGCGCGCGGTTGCCGGCGAGGGCGTCGTAGTATGTCCAGCCGTCCGGCAGGTTCGACGTGAGCGTCACCGTGTGGATCATCGCCGCTCCCGACGTCAGCGGAGACGGCAGCGCCACCTGGCCCCGGGCCTCAGGGCGCTTCAGGTCCGCCCAGCTTTCGGGCCGGAACGGAGCCTTCGTGTTGTAGACGATGCCGGTCGTGATCAGCTTCGTCCCGAACCAGAAGCCGTCCGCATCATGGATGCCCGCCGGATAGGCCGCGATGTTCGACGGCCGGTGGGCGAGAAGCCGGCCCTCCTTCTTGAGGCCCTCCATCGTCACGCTGTCGGCGATGAGCAGCAGGTCCGCCTGCGGCTGCCCGGCCTCGATTTCGGCCCGCATCTTCGCCATGAGGCGCGGCGTTCCGTCGCGGACGAACGAGACGTCAACCTTGGGAAATTTCGCCTTGAACGCGTCGATGGTCTGCTGCGCGTCGGTCTGGGGCTGGCTCGTGTAGAGCACCAGCTTCCCCTCCTGCGCCAGGGACGCGGAGCCGAGCATGGCCAGCATGGCCGAGAGAGCAATCAACCTCATCGTCGATCTCCAATGAACGAGGCGTCGCCGGGCGCGACGGTCCTCGCCGATAGACATGGCCTGCATGACACTCCCGTGACGTTTGCGCCAGATGGGCGTCACGAAACGGCTGTCGAAATCCGGCCGACCTGCCTTCGCCGACGGGGAGCGACGATGGCCGGGGTCAAGCTCGCAGGCGTCGAGACGTCGGTCGGCTCGGCGCGAGTGCTTCAGGCCGTTTCGCTCACGGTGGAACCGGGGAGCTCGGGTCCCCGGGCGGTGCTGAACGCTCCGCGGCCGCTTGGGCCCGGCATCGCGGCTTCACCCTTCCCGGGGTCGGGGGTCAAGCCCGTCGCCCGTTGGCAGCGGCCGCTCACTGGCAGATCCGATAACCGCCCTGGCGCATTCGCATGTCGAGGTGAATGTGGTCGGCATGCCCGTCCGACCCTGGCCCGAGCACCGTCGTGAACACCTTGCAGGCCGACGCGCGGACGGCCGACAGGAAGGCGTCCTCGGCTTCCGACCTTGAAGCCGCGCCGACGGCCAGCCGACGACCGTCCGCGAAGGAGAAGCCCGCGATGTCGGCGCCATTGGCGAAGGCGTGCTCACTCAGTCTCGCCGCGGCATCCCGGTTCTGTCCCCGGCACTCGTAGGTGGTTCCGACGGCGATGACGGAAAGCGTCTGGCCGAGCCGCTCGCGTCCCGTCGGTGCAACGCTCTCGCCCGACCATGTCGCCAGCGCCTCGGCAAGGACGCATGTCATCGTGGCGGGAGCGCCGATGGAAACGCCGTTGGGCAGGTGCGAGACCCGCAGCGGATGCGGTGCGCCGCAGGCCCCGTCCCGGATGGGGGGGAGGGGCTCGAACACGACCCCCTTCGATGCCAGCCTCTGGCGGCACGCGATCTCGGCCTCCGGAAGGTCAGGTCCCGCCCCGTCGGCGGCCGGCGGCTCGGGCGGCAGCGGGCGCTCCGCCGGACCGTTGCCGAGTCCTGCAGGGCGCTGCGGCGGCAGGGGCGGCCATTGGGCCGGCACCGCAGTCGGCACAAGCACGGTGATCGCGAAGGCCGCAAGACACAGGCCGGTCGGTGCGCGCATCAGGCGCCCTGCTCGGGAGTTGCGTTGCTTGTGACGAAAGGCGTCCACGCCGTCTACGTGCCTGACGAGCGAGCCATGCTCTGTCGCAGCGCTTCGTTGATGCGCTCCTGCCAGCCAGGACCATCCTCCTGGAAGTGGGCCAGCACATCGCTGTCGAGCTTGAGCGACACCAGCTCCTTGGAGATGGGAATGCCTGTCTTTGGTGGCGCGCGCGCCGGTTCGACCGCCGCAGGCACCGCCGGCTTGAAGACAGCTTCGGCGATCGACAAGGCATCGGTCGGTCGGCGCCGGATCGGTGGTCTGGCCATGCGAATCCCTCCAGGCAAAGCCGTCTACCAATACAGCCTGGCCCTGCGCGTGAGAACGCGTCAGATCGGGATGGATCGCGTCAGGCCGATGGAGCCGCTGGGCCAGCCTCCGCTCCGCCCGAGGCCGGCCGGCTCGAGACGCGCTTTGGGGGAACAGGACGTTGGGACAGCGAGCGGGACGAGCCTGTCGCGTCCGGCCATGACAGCGTCGTTCAAGGCCTTCGGGGAGGCTTCCCGAACCGCCGTTCCACGAGTTCCTTGCGGAGCCCGTCGAGGAAGGCCTTGACCACGGGAATCGAGGTGCGACGCGGCGGCATTGCGGCGTAGATACCGACGCGCCCCGCCGCGAGATGCGGCAGCACCTGAACCAAAGCTCCCGACGCGAGGAGATCGTGAGCCAGGAACTCCGGCAGGGCGGCCACGCCGAGCCCTTCGGCGGCGAAGGCGCCGGCGGCTTCCGGGTCGTTGACCGTGCACCGCACCGCCGCCCGGACCTCCCGTGTCCGGCTGCCTGCGGTGAGCCTCCAGACGAGTTCGGGCGACCCCGTGTTCGAGGTGGCCAGGGCCGGTGCCCGATGAAGGTCGGTGATGTCGGTGATGGACGCGGCCACAGCCGGCGCCGCGTAGAGGCGAAGCTCCGCCTCGGCAAGCCGCGACACGATGAGATAGGGTTCCGCCGGCTGCTGGATGCGCACGACCACGTCGAAGTTCTCGCGCAGCGGATCCAGTTGCGCATTGTCGAAATGAAGCTCTCCCCGCAGTTCCGGTCGCCCGGCCAGGAACCGACCCATGTAGGGTGAGAGGACGAGCCGACCGAACAGGAACGGGGACGCGACGCGCAGAAGGCCGTGCCCGTTCGCGGCATGGGCTGCCACGAGCGATTCCGCTTCGCTGAGCGCCAGGCGTGCCGCCGCCGCGGGGCCTGCGAAGGCTTCCCCGGTCCGCGTCAGCCTCAGTCGACGCCCGCTGCGATCGAACAGCGGCGCGCCCACCGCGACTTCGAGACGGCGCAGACGGCGGCTGACGGTGGTCTTCGGCTGGCCCAGCCGGAGCGCGGCTGCGGTGACACCGCCTTCCGCGATGATGGCATGGAGGAGGATGAGGTCGCCGGCGTCCATGATGCTCCGTTCGTCGATCGTGCCACCGATGGCACGTTACGTATCAATTCGCGCCACTGAACGCACGGTTGCAGCAACTCCATGTGAACCGCATCGAACGGTTCCCCTGGAGATCGGGCATGAGCAATCCTTCCATCGAAAATCCGGCTCTCGCGGGCTTCAAGCCGGACAACACGGCCATCGTCTATGTCGACTACGTGACCGGTCTCGACAACCTCATCACGACCATTCCCGGCAAGGCCTACAGGAACAACGTTGCCGCGTTCGCGAGGTTTGCCTCCGTGTTCAGGGAGACGCCCGTCGGCGTGCTCGGCGAGGAGAACGACTACTACGGGACGTTCCTGCCCGAAATCGCCGCCGTGATCGCGGGGGGAGCCAGGACGTTCGCCCCGCGCAGCACGCCGACGGGCTACACGGCCGAATTCGCCTCGTGGCTCGAGGCGACGGGTCGCCGGAACGTCCTGATCGGCGGCATCTCCATCGACAACTGCACGTTGCATACCTCCCTCGATCTGCTGCGCAACGGCTACGCCGTGTTCGTCGTGGTCGATGCCTCCGGCACCAACAGTGCGATGGCCGAAGAGGCCGCGATTCGCAGGCTCTCCCAGGCCGGGGCGGTGCCGGTCAGCTGGCTCAATGCGTTGACGGAACTCGGCACCGATTTCGCCGGCCCCCATGGCCGCGGGATGATGGAGATCATCCAGAAGCACTGGCCGGCGTCCACCGTCGGCGCCGTTCACGACACGACGCCTGACGGACGCGGCATGCAGTTGCCGTTCTGAGAGCACAAGTGTCGAAGCAGCCGTCCGGTCAACGACAAACAACCATTGCCTGACCCGATTTGCTCAGCTCGAGGTGTCACATGACGGCAACGGGCATGGTTCACGAAGACGTCAATCGAAAGCATCTGATGATCGGGCGTTCAATTGCTGCTCGTTTTCTGGGCTTTCCTTTCGGATACGAATTCGGAATGATGTGAACATGGCGACGGGATTGCACGGCTACGATGCAGCGACGTTCGAGCGCGCCAAACCGCTCGTGGGATCGGTCTGCGTCAGGCCGCTCATGAGCACGTTGCGACAAACGATGCCGCGCGGGGTGGCGCCGCCATACGAGGTGACGGTGCCACCCTTCGATCGCCACGTTCTCGTCATTGCGCGAAGCGCACGGGGCGTGGTCGAGGGGCGGGTTGACGGGCGCTTCATGCGATACGAGCGGCGAAGCGATCAGGTCACGCTCATGCCCGCCGGTGTCGACAGCTGGTGGGCATCGGGCAGCGGAGCGGCACGGGAGCTGATGCACGTGCATCTGTCGCCGGAGCTGTTCGACGACTTCGTCGATGCCGGAACCCTCAGGCCGATGGTCGGGCAGATGCAGCCCGATATCGTGCGCGTGTCCAGTCTGCTCCTGGACGAGCTGGAGGCCGGCGAGCCACCGGCCCTGTACTGGGACGTCTCGGCCCGCTACATGGCAGCCCTCGTCGCGAGGCAACTCGGGCGGTCGGAGCGACGTGTCGCCCAGGGGGGCCTGACCCCACGCCAACAGCGTCGCGTCGTCGACTACATCCGGGCGCGCTTCCACGAGGATGTCACCCTCCAGGATCTCGCCGGACTCGTCGATCTGTCGCCCTTCCATTTCGCGCGAGCCTTCAAGCGCTCCATGGGCGTCGCGCCGCATCGCTACCTCATGACATGCAGGCTCGAGGCGGCGGAAGCGCTCCTGCGTGACACCGAGTTGTCCGTCGCGGAGATCGCGTTGCGCGTCGGCTACGAAACTCCGACCTCGCTCAACCGTCTCTTCGTCAAGTCCATGGGCAAGACGCCGGCCGCCTACCGTCGCGCCCTCGATTGAGCGGGCCTGGCGCCACCTGTGACGCACGGCCGTCCGGCCCGGAAGACCGGGTCGAACACCAGGCGCATCCGGCCGCCGGCCGATTTGCGCAAGGGAGGCCAGATCTCCGCACGACCGGCTTGATGATGCCGTCATACGCAGCGGCTATCGTCCGGACCGGCAGATCCCCCGCCAGGCCCGAAAGACATTCCGCATGAGCCACGCCCTTCAGCCGAACCGCCACGCCCGGCATCTTGTGCTCCTGACTGTCCTGGTCGCCGCCACGCTCCCCTTCGGAGCGTTGCGCTCCGCGGCCCAGGGCGCCCCGCAAGGTCCGCCGCCGGTGGTGGTGGCCAAGCCCGTGGTCAAGGACATCATCGAGTACGACGAATTCACCGGCCGCTTCGAAGCCAGCGAGAGCGTCGAGATCCGCTCACGCGTGACGGGGTACCTCGAAAGCGTCGAATTCACCGACGGCGCCGTCGTCAAGGCGGGCGACCTCCTCTTCACCATCGATCCGAGGCCGTACCAGGCGGCGTTCGACAGGGCGAAGTCGGCCGTCGAGCAGGCGCAATCCAGGCTCGAATTCGCGCAGGGCGACCTGGCGCGCGCCGAGAACCTGCGCACCTCCGGCAACATTTCCGACCAGCTTCTCGACCAGCGGCGGCAAAGCTCGCTCGGTGCGCAGGCCGAACTGGCCGGGGCCAAGGCCGCCCTGGAGGCGTCGAGGCTCGATCTCGAATTCACGCGGATCCGCTCGCCGATCGCCGGGCGCGCAAGCCGTCACCTCGTCTCAGCCGGCAACCTGGTGCGCGTCAACGATACGCTGCTCACCACCATCGTCGCCGTCGACCCGATCAAGTTCTACTTCGACGTCGACGAGCGCTCCTATCTCGCCTATGCGCGGACCGCGGCCAACAGCCTGCGGGCCGGTGGCGGCGGCGAGAATCGCGTCACGGTCGCCACTTCGGACGAACCGGTGCCCAATCGCGTCGGTCGTCTCGACTTCGTGGAGAATCGCCTCGACGAGGCCACGGGCACCGTCCGCACGCGGGCCACGCTCGCCAACCCGGACCTGTACCTGAAGCCGGGCATGTTCGGGCGCATCCGCATCGCCGGGTCGGAGCGCTATCGCGGCATCCTCGTCCCCGACGAGGCGATCGCGAGCGACCAGGACCGACGCGTCGTCTACGTCGTCGCAGACGACGGCTCGGTCATGCCGCGGCCCATCCGGCCCGGCCCGCGCGAGGACGGCTACCGCGTCGTGCGCGAAGGGCTCAAGGGCGACGAGACGATCGTCATCAACGGGCTCATGCGAATCCGACCGGGCGTCAAGGTCAGCCCCCAGCTCGTGACGTTGCCGCCGGTGCGCTCGCGCCCGACGAACTGAGAGCACGACCGCCTGCCTGTCCCCCGCCTGCCGGAGCGTGCCGCCATGAAGTTCGCCCACTTCTTCATCGACCGACCGATCTTCGCCAGCGTCCTCTCGTTGGTGATCCTGATCGTGGGCGGCATCGCCTATCTGCGGTTGCCGGTCGCCGAATATCCCGAGATCGCTCCGCCCTCGATCGTCGTGCGCGCGATCTATCCCGGCGCCAACGCGGAAACCATCGCAGCGACGGTCGCCACGCCGATCGAGCAGGAGATCAACGGCGTGGAGAACATGCTCTACATGTCCTCCTACTCGACGAGCGACGGCCAGATGGCGCTGACCGTCACCTTCCGCTCCGGCACGGATCTCGACCAGGCGCAGGTGCTCGTGCAGAACCGCGTCGCGATCGCGACGCCCCGGCTTCCCGAGGAGGTTCGCCGGCTCGGCGTCACGACGCGCAAATCGTCGCCCGACCTGATGATGGTCGTGCACATGCTCTCGCCCGACGAGAGCTACGACCAGCTCTACGTCTCCAACTACGCGCGCAACAATGTCCGCGACGTGCTGCTGCGCCTCGACGGCGTCGGCGACCTCATCCTGTTCGGCGAGCGGCAATATTCGCTGCGCGTCTGGCTCAACCCGGACCAGCTCTCGGCCTACGGATTGACAGCCGGCGACGTCGTGCGCGCCGTGCAGGAGCAGAACGTCCAGGTCTCGGGTGGCGCGCTCGGCACGCCGCCCAACCCCGGGGACAATGCCTTCCAGTTCATCGTGACGACGCAGGGCCGTTTCGACGATCCGCGCCAGTTCCGCGAGATCATCGTCCGTTCCGGCGCCGACGGTCAGCTCGTTCGCCTGCGGGACGTGGCGCGCGTCGAGCTTGGCGCGCAGGACTACGTCACGAACTCCTATCTCAACGGCAAGCCGGCCGTGGCGATGGGCATCTTCCAGCGGCCGGGCACCAACGCGCTCGACGCCGCCGCCGAGATCATCGCGACGATGGACGCCCTGAAGCAGGATTTTCCGAAGGGGCTGGAATACAGGATCGTCTACAATCCGACCGAGTTCATCGCGGACTCGGTGAGCGAGGTCTACAAGACGCTCGCCGAGGCGGTGCTCCTCGTCGTCCTCGTCATCGTCGTCTTCCTGCAGAGCTGGCGGACCGCCATCATCCCGATCATCGCGATCCCCGTGTCGCTCGTCGGCACGTTCGCGGTCATGCAGCTTCTCGGCTTCTCGCTGAACACGCTGACGCTGTTCGGGCTGGTGCTCGCCATCGGCATCGTCGTCGACGACGCGATCGTGGTGGTCGAGAACGTCGAGCGCAACATCGCGCTCGGCATGAGCCCGCGCGACGCCGCCCACACCACGATGGACGAGGTCGGCTCCGCGCTCGTCGCCATCGCGCTCGTGCTGTGCGCCGTGTTCATCCCCACGGCGTTCCTGCCGGGCATCTCCGGCGAGTTCTACCGCCAGTTCGCACTGACCATCGCGGTGTCGACCGTGATCTCGGCCTTCAACTCGGTGACGCTGTCGCCGGCGCTGGCCGCCATCCTGCTCAAGCCGCACGGCGACAGGCGTCCACGCACGGCCATCATGCGCGGCCTCGGCCGGCTGGCGGACGGCTTCAACCGAGGCTTCGACGCCACCGCCCGCGGCTACGCCGGCACCGTCGGCGTGCTCGTCCGGCGGCGCTTCGTCATGCTGGCGATCTATGCCGGCCTGCTCGCCGGTACGGTCTGGCTCGTCCAGAAGACGCCGCAAGGCTTCATTCCGACGCTCGACCGCGGCTACGCCATCGTCGTCATCCAGTTGCCCGACGGCGCCTCGCTGAACCGCACGGACGAGGTGGTGCGAAAGGCGACCGACATCATCCTGCAGACGCCGGGCGTCATGGACGCGGTGGCGTTCGCGGGGTTCTCGGGCGCCACCTTCACCAATGCGTCCAATGCGGCGGCCATCTTCGCCCGCTTCAAGCCGTTCGACGAGCGCATCGCCCGGCAGGAGCCGGCCGGGGCCGTCATCGGGCAACTCTTCGGCCGACTGCAGGCGCTGCCGGAGGCGTTCATCATCGCCATCCCGCCGCCGCCCGTCCCCGGCATCGGGAATGCGGGCGGCTTCAAGATGCAGCTGCAGGACCGCTCCGGCACGGACGTGCGTCGCCTGCTCGGCACCGCCTACGAAATGATGGGCAAGGCCGGCGGCAACAAGGACGTGGTCGGGGTGTTCACCACCTTCTCCGCGTCGTCCCCGCAGGTCTACCTCGAGATCGACCGCACCAAGGCGCGCATGCTCAACGTGCCGATCCCGGCCATCTTCGAGACCCTGCAGGTCAATCTCGGCACGGCCTACGTGAACGACTTCAACGCCTTCGGGCGCGTTTACCAGGTCCGCGCGCAGGCCGACCAGCGCTTCCGCATGGAGAATGCCGATATCCAGCGCCTGAAGGTTCGGTCTTCGACGGGAGCCCTCGTTCCGCTCGGCACGCTGGTCGAGGTGCGCGAAATCAGCGGCCCCGACCTCGTTCAGCGCTACAACATGTACGTCTCCGTGCCGCTGCAGGGCAGTGCCGCGCCCGGCGTGTCCTCGGGCACGGCCCTCGACGCGATGGAACGGCTCGCCCGCGAGACGCTGCAGCCGGGCATGGGCTTCCAGTGGACGGAACTGGCGCTGCAGGAGCGCTCGACGGGGAACCTCGCGATCTTCGTCTTCGCGCTCTCGGTGCTGTTCGTGTTCCTGGTTCTCGCCGCCCAGTACGAGAGCTGGACGTTGCCGCTCGCCATCATCCTGATCGTTCCGCTGGGCGTGTTCTCGGCCCTCGTCGGCGTCACCCTGCGTGGAATGGACAACAACATCCTCACGCAGATCGGGCTCGTCGTCCTCGTCGGCCTCGCCGCGAAGAATGCGATCCTCATCGTCGAGTTTGCCCGCGATGCCGAGGCCCGCGACGGGCTCGACCCGATTGCCGCCGCCGTGGAGGCGTGTCGTCTGCGGCTCAGGCCGATCCTGATGACGGCCTTCGCGTTCATCCTGGGCGTCGTGCCCCTCGTCATCGCGACGGGGCCGGGGGCCGAGTTGCGGCAGGCTCTCGGCACCGCCGTCTTCTTCGGAATGCTGGGCGTCACGATCTTCGGCCTGTTCCTCACGCCGGTGTTCTACGTGGCGATCCGATTGGCTGCGATGCGGTTCGCGCGGAGGAAGCCGGTGTCTCTCGAGGCCGAGCGGTCGCCCGCGGCTTCGGCGGAGCGATAACGCAGCAAGAAAGGAAGCCTCTCAGCAAGCCCCGCGTCGCCCGGAGATCAGGACCGCGCAATCTGTCGACCGAACGAACACGCTGCCGAAGACCCCGACCCGATCCGCTGCCCTGTCGCCACGAGAGGAAGCACGTCATCGCCGAAACGGCCACAGGAGCGGCCTCACGCAATCGATCCTTTGCACGGTTGCCGGTCGCTCCTGTCTCGATCGTCACCACCTGAGTTCTCATCGCGCCACGTCTTCGAGGACCCCATCATGCCCACAGCCTCCCCCAAGCCCGGCAAGACGCTTCTCAATCCCGCCGATCACATCCTCATCATGATCGACCATCAATCGCAGATGGCCTTCGCGACGAAGTCGATCGACGCGGTCCAGCTCCGCAACAATGCGGCCTTGGTCGCGAAGGGCGCCGCCGGGTTCGGTGTGTCGACCATCCTGACCACCGTGGCCGAGAAGACCTTCTCGGGCCCGCTCTTCGACGAGATCAGGGGCGCTTTCCCGGATGCCTCCGTCGTCGACAGGACATCCATGAACACATGGGAAGACCACCGGATCACCGACCGCGTCAACGCGATCGGCAAGGGCAAGATCGTGCTCGCGGGCCTGTGGACGTCGGTCTGCATCGTCGGGCCCGCGCTCTCGGCGCTCGACCAGGGCTTCGAGGTCTATGTCATCGCCGACGCCTGCGGCGACGTCTCCGACGAAGCCCACGAGCGCGCGCTCGACCGCATGATCCAGCTCGGCGCGCGGCCGATGACGTCGCTCCAGTACCTGCTCGAGTTGCAGCGCGACTGGGCCCGCGGCGAGACCTACGACCTCACCACCGGCATCGCCAAGCAGCATGGCGGCGCCTACGGGCTCGGCATCATCTACGCCAAGGCCGTCATCGGCGAGCATGCGAGCGAAGCCGGCGCCTGATCACGCCTTGCCGCGCGGAGCCTCCTCCCTCCTCCGTGGCGGCACGCGGCGGGTCGGCCCCCCTCCGACCTGCCGCGCCCTGCGTCCGTGAAGCGGTCTTCACGTTGGAACCGGATCGCCTGCTCCAGAGCCGGAGTTTGCCCATGCATCCCGACCTGATCCTCCTGAACGGCCGCTTCGCGACGCTCGACCGGGCCAACCCGGATCCTCAGGCCGTCGCCATCACGGACGGTCGCTTCTCCGCCGTCGGGGACGAGGCCGCCATCATGCGCAGCGCGGGTGCGTCCACGCGCATTCTCGACCTGCAGGGCCGACGCGCGATACCGGGCCTGATCGACAGCCACATGCACGTCATCCGCGGCGGCCTCAATTACACGATGGAGCTGCGCTGGGACGGCGTCCGGTCGCTCGCGGATGCCATGGACATGCTGAAGCGGCAGGTCGCCGTGACGCCGCCTCCGCAGTGGGTGAGGGTGGTCGGAGGCTTCACCGAGCACCAGTTCGAGGAGAGGCGCCTGCCGACGCTCGACGAGATCAATGCCATAGCGCCCGACACGCCCGTCTTCCTGCTCCACCTCTACGACCGCGCCCTGCTGAACCGCGCGGCGCTGCGGGCGGCGGGCTACACGCGCGACACGCCCGATCCTCCCGGCGGCGAACTCCAGCGCGATCCCTCGGGCGAGCCGACGGGCCTGCTCCTGGCGAAGCCGAATGCGCTGATCCTCTACGCGACGCTCGCCAAGGGTCCAAGGCTGCCCCCGGAGTACCAGCTCAACTCGACGCGGCACTTCATGCGCGAGTTGAACCGCCTCGGCGTAACAGGCGTGATCGATGCGGGCGGCGGCTTCCAGAACTACCCGGATGACTACGAAATCATCGAAAAACTGCACGCGGACGGCGAGCTGACGCTGCGCATCGCCTACAATCTCTTCACGCAGAAGAAAGGTGACGAGGCGGCGGACTTCACGCGCTGGGCTCGAATGGTGAAGCCCGGACAGGGCGACGACACCTTCCGGCACAACGGCGCGGGCGAGATGCTGGTCTTCTCCGCAGCCGACTTCGAGGACTTCCGCGAACCGCGGCCCGACTTGCCGCGGGAGATGGAGGACGAGCTCGAATCCGTCGTGCGCATCCTCGTCCGGAACCGCTGGCCCTGGCGGCTCCACGCCACCTACGACGAAACGATTTCGCGCGCCTTGGACGTCTTCGAGGCGGTCCATCGCGACGAGCCCCTCGACGGCCTGCACTGGTTCTTCGACCACGCCGAGACGATCTCGGATCGCAACATCGACCGTGTCGCAGCGCTCGGCGGCGGCATCGCCGTGCAACACCGCATGGTCTACCAGGGCGAGGACTTCGTCGCCCGCTACGGGTCGCGTGCCGCGGAGCGGACGCCGCCGATCCGCCGCATGCTGGAGGCCGGCGTACCGGTTGGTGCGGGCACCGATGCCACCCGCGTCGCCTCCTACAATCCCTGGGTGTCCCTCTCCTGGCTCGTGACCGGGCGAACCCTCGGCGGGCTTTCCCTCTACCCCGCCGCGAACCGCCTGGACCGCGAGACGGCCCTGAGGCTCTGGACGCAATCGAACACCTGGTTCTCGTCGGAGGAGGGCAAGAAGGGGCAGATCGCCGTCGGCCAGCTCGCGGACCTCGCCGTCCTGTCCGCCGACTTCTTTTCCGTGCCGGAGGATTCGATCCAGGACATCGAGTCCGTCCTGACACTCCTGGGCGGACGACCCGTCTTCGGCGCGGACGCATTCGCCGACCTCGCGCCGCCGCTGCCGCCGGCGATGCCGGACTGGTCGCCCGTGCGCCGGTTCGGCGGGTACCGCGGCAGGACGGCACGGGACACCGGCAGCCGCTACGCGCTGGCCTCCGCCTGCGGCTGCGCCAGCCTGTGCGGCGTGCATGGCCACGATCACGCTGCCGCGCTGGCCGGCTCCGCGCCCACGCGCGACGAGCGCGGCTTCTGGGGCGCTCTGGGCTGTTCGTGCTGGGCCTTCTAGGCGGCGCGTCGATGATGGCCATGCTCGACACACTGCTGGTCTCGCCCGTCGTGCTCCTCGCTCCCCGCGTGCTCGTCGTCGTGCCTTTCGTCGTCAGCGGCGTCGCCAAGCTTCGCGATTTCGAGAGCGCGAAGCGGGAAGTGCAGGGACTGACCGGAGTGGCAGCCCCGGCGCCGCTTGCTGCTCTCGTCATCGCCACCCAGCTCGGCGGTTCCGCCCTGGTCGTTGGCGGTGGTCTCGCGGCGTGCCTCGGCGCGCTCCTTCTGGCCGGATTCACGATGGTTGCCACCGTGCTCGGGCACGCCTGGTGGAGGGAGTCCCACAGCCGTCGCGTGCGTGACGCCAACGCCTTCTGGGAGCACGTGGCCCTCGTCGGCGGGCTCGCCTGCGTCGCCATCCTGTCGTTCCACCAGGCGGCCGGACGGCTGTCATGACGGCCGGCGCCAGGACGGGATCCGCCTTCGCGCCCCTCAGGCACAGGACCTTCGCCGTCCTGTGGGCGGCGGCGCTGGTGGGCAACATCGGCCTGTGGATGCGCGACGTCGGCGCCGGATGGCTGATGACGCAACTCGCTCCCGACCCGGTGATGATCGCGCTCGTGCAGGCTGCCGCGAGCTTGCCGGCGTTCCTCTTTTCCCTCCCGGCGGGAGCGCTTGCCGATGTGCTGGACCGCCGCCGCCTCATGCTCGCCGTGCAGGTCGCGCTGATGGGTCTTTCGGTCGGGCTCGCGATCCTCACCCTGCTGAACCTGATGACCCCGCTTCTCCTGCTCCTTGCCGTTCTCGCAGGCGGCGTCGGGACCGCGCTGACCAATCCGGCATGGCAGTCGATCGTGCCCGAGTTGGTGCCGAAGTCCGACCTTCGGCCGGCCGTCGCCCTGAACTCGCTTGGCGTCAACATCGCCCGCGCGGTCGGCCCCGCGCTGGGCGGCCTCGTCATCGTCTCGGTCGGGATCTGGGCCGCCTTTGCCGCGGATGCCCTGAGTTTCATTCCCTTCGTCGCGGCCCTGCTCTGGTGGAAACGCCCGGGATCGGCGCAGGGCGGCCTGCCGCCGGAGCGCGTGACGTCGGCCATGGTCGCCGGTGTCCGCTATGCCCGGTCGAGCCCGATGCTGCGCGCCACGCTCGTGCGGGCCGGTGTGTTCTTCCTGTTCGCCAGCGCGCCATGGGCGCTGCTGCCGCTCATCGTTCGCAACGAACTGGCAGGCGATGCCGCCCTCTACGGGCTCATTCTGGCCGGCGTCGGTGCGGGTGCCATCCTGGGCGCGCTGGTGATGCCAAGGATCCGCGCGGCGCTGAGCCCGGGCCGGATGGTCACGGCAGGCACCGCCCTCGTCGCGCTGTGCTGCGTCCTGTTCGCGATGCTGCGCCTCCCGGCCGCCGTCATCGGCGTGGCGCTGGTCTTCGGTCTGGCCTGGATCGTGGTGCTGACATCCCTCAACGTAGCGGCGCAGGCCTCGCTTCCGAACTGGGTGCGCGGCCGCGGCCTGGCGATCTACCTCACGGTGTTCTCCGGCGCGATGACCGTGGGCAGCCTCGTCTGGGGGCAAGCCGCTGCGTCCTTCGGCGTTTCGAGCGCGCTCGTTGCAGCGGGCCTCCTGGGGCTTGCCGCCGGCGGCCTGGCAACGGCCGTCCCGCTGCCGTCCGGCGACCTCGACCTGTCGCCCTCCGGGCACTGGCCGGAGCCCGCAAGCGTCGGCGATCACGCGGGGAACCGCGGACCGGTGATGGTCGCGATCGAGTACCGGATCGCGCCGTCGGATGCTGCAGACTTCGCCGTTGCGATACGCGATCTCGCGGCCGAGCGTCGACGTGACGGCGCCTATGACTGGATCCTGCTGGAAGATGCCGGGGACCCCGCGCTGCGGGTCGAGTGCTTCTTCGTGGCGTCCTGGGTGGAACACCTGCGCCAGCACGAGCGTGTGACAGTGGCCGACGCCGACGCTCAGGCAAGGGTCAGGCTGTATCACCGCGGCGAGGAACCGCCGCTCGTCCGTCACCTGATCGCCGTGTGATTCATCGCAGTACAGTCGAGCCCCGGTGTCGCAAACCTGATCTTGTGGCCTCCGGCCTGCCCGGCCGCCTGCTTACAGTCTCAAGCCTTCCTCGATCCTGGCGACCGTCTTCGCGAAGGCGGGGTGATGTCGCACCCCTGCATCGTCGAGGATCTGGAGGAGACGGCGAAGGTGAGTGAAGTGTGGTGGCTCGGTTTTCGGCAGGGGGATCATGGCGGCGGCCACCCCTGTCAGGAATTCGCGCCGGTCAATCATCGCCTTCCTCCTCGTTCCGATCGATGATCTTCAGGACCGCCACGGCCAAGGCATGGGCGGACGCGGTAAAGTGCACCTCGTGCATCATCCTCTGGACGGGGCTCGGGTTCGTGTCCTGTTCGTACAGGAGGTCGTAGAAGCCGATGACGTCGGTGAGCATCGGCCGGAGCCGGCGGAGGGCTTCGATCTCATCCGTCATAGTCTGCGCTTTCATCAAACCGGCCGCCGAAGAACAGCGCCATGAAGGCGGTCGTTTCCCGAAGCGTTCCCACGTAGCCGTGCAGGGACTTCTCCAGGAGGTCGACGGCTATCCGTGCCAGCCTCGCCTCGCGTTCCGACGTGGCCTTGGCCAAGCGATCATTCGCCTTTGCCAGGAACCAGATCGTCATGCCAAGGTCACTGGTCTGCTTCACGGCTCGATCCCGTTCATCCCCACAAGCCGCGCCTGGCGGGATGATGCTTCATGTCCGGGCGCGCGTGAACCCATGCTGGCCGGTGCAGCCCTGCGCTTTTGCCGCGGGTTGAAGTTTCGTATCCTGTCGGAAGAGGTGCACGTCATGCCGGACACGAAAAAATCGGATCGCGAAAGCGATGTCGAACTGGTGTTCGACCTCGAGATCACGACCGGGACGCCCGAGCAAGAGGCCCATCGACAGGCGTTCGACGAGATGATCCGCGAGCGGAACAGGAAGGCTCTGGCGGACCCCGACCTCGACACGGATTTGCCGTTCTAGACATGCATGACGACATGCAGGCCGAAGGAAGGTCCGGACATGATCGATCGACGCGATTTCATCATCGGCACGGCGACCACGACGGCTGCCGCCTCCTTGCCGGCTTTGCCGGTGTCGGCCGGGACACCCATCGAGGGGCGCGGGATCGACGGTGATCTGATGATCGAGCTGGAAGTGGCCGAGGCCGCGATAGCCCATGCCAGGCAGAGCTTGCTGCTGGCGGGCCAGGCGCCTTCCGCGACCGTCCGGAGCGCTTTGCTGTTCGACATGCGGTGTAAGGTTCAGCACGCCCGAAACTGCATGGAATGGTCGCAAACCTTGACCTTCAGGCAGAGCGCCGAAGCCTTCGGCAAGGCCGGTGTCCCCTTGGGGGGAAGGCGCGTTGCGCTGTGGATCCCAGCCGCCAGGGCGTTGCTCGATGGCGGGATCAGTTACGGCGATACGGTCGATATCCTCTGGCCCGATCTGGAAGACGAGGCCCGGCGGGACAAGCTTGACCTCTTGCGCCGTTGCGAAAGCGCCGGATGGGCGGTCTAGCCGCCGCCGCTAGCGGTGAACGAGGCCGTGGCCGGCGCGCCGGTCCCGCTGCCTCCAGGACCTGAACGCGAAGCCGCCCGACAGCGCATTCGACAGGCCTGCCGGACCCCGTCCGGCTGCCGGGTCTCAATCGGCGTCACACCGCCGGCTCTAGCGACCCCGCACGATCTCGAACCCGTTCCCCTGGCGCCTGAAAATCTCCGTCCTCGAACGTGGCTCTACATACCTCTGGCAAGCGATAGGGGTAACCGCGGGCGAGATGATGTCGAGTTCGGGTCTATCCATGAACGACGCACCAGACACATTGCACCGCATAGCGACATCGAAGCTGCAGCTGAATCCGTTCGAAACCCTTTGGCATGAGTTCAGCACGACCTCTTGAAGCGAGAAGCGTACTGTCGGCACGGCAGATCCACCGGTTTCCGGCACGGTCCGCTTCAAGTAATCGTCGAGCTTTTCGATTTCGCGTGCCTCAGATGGATTCAGCCTGGCGCTGACGGAGCATCTGAAAAACTTCTCCGGCGTCTTGGTCGTACGATTGTCGAAGCATTGATACTGAGACGACATTTCCATCTTCAGCGCGCGGATCAAGTCGTCTTCGCGTGGCGGACGAGACGGCTCGATTGCATCGATGTCTTTGCGCGCTGCAGCGATCTCGTCTGTCGACGCCAGTTCGTACTTCGTCACGACGCTGATGACGTCGGCACATCCGAATTCAAGGAGGTCATTGAGCTTTCTATCAGCTCTAACCGACTTGATCGTGGTGTACAGAGCGATCGGTTGCCCCGAACGGCACTGCGAGAGCGCCTCTAGCCACGCATTGCGAAACTCCGTCGATTTTTCAGCGTAGCCTGAGCAGCCAGCGAGCTCCTTTGACCAGTCTCCACCGACGCGTACGCAACTGTTCTGCGTAGTGATCCCTCTCGCTTCGAGGATGCGATCGACATTGCCGCAATCAAGCGCCGGGTATGTTCGCCATGACGAATCCCGCAGCGGAAAATTGGCTTGAATCAGCCTGCGCATCTGAATGGCAAAGTCGAGACACGCCGGTGATCCCTCTGCAAACTTCTTCATGTTCATCGGCCAGCCACCGATTGCGGCGAGCCCGGAATAGCACTCGGGGGTCTTGATTGGGTCCATTGCTGCGTAAGCCGTCCTGCAGGCCTCGATCAGCTCTCTATTCGCGAACCGCCCCGGCTTACTCTGCGTTCCGCCTATCCGCAGCCTATAGCGAGCCATGTGGTCGCAATCACTGCGCTCTCCAGGAGTTGGAAGTGCGGAACAATCCAATTGCATGGCATCATCGGATGGACGGTTGATCGGTCGGGTGCGGCCTTGCCCCGGCCTGACGCCCCTGTCGCCGCCTTGTGGCTCTGGTTGCCCCACGTCGAGCGGCTTCGAAAAGGCGAGTTCCATCTCGCTGCAACGCAGGTTGTAGAATTGACCCTTCAGCTGCCGGGTATCCTCAGAGCGCTGGACGGCGAAAGAGAGGTCTGGATATCCCGACGCCTTCAAGATCCAACGACCGGGCGAAATACGTGCCTTACCGTTGGACAGTGGAAAGCCAAACACCACGAACCGTCCGATTGGTCGGGATTCTTGCCCCGGATTGTAGAAGGTGAACTCCCCTTCGGAGCGCCGGTTCTCAACTTTCGTGAATGAAACGGTGGCGCCGCGCTTAACGCCGTCGCACACGAAGCTGCCGGTCCATTCCCCAAGCAGGGAGGCATCTTCGAATGATGCGCTGACACGCGTTGGCGCGACCAGCACGAGCAACCAGCACAACACGGCGACGAAGGACTGAGCTAACGTCATCTGCCCCTCGGGGGTTTGCAGAAACATCGAATTCAACGTCGCTTTCGTGGCGCACCAAGCGAGAGCACCATCCTCAGTTGAGCGTGAGTGTACACTGCGAAACTCGCAAATGTCCCCGCTTGGAACCTGCGACCGATGTCCCAGCGGTCCGCTGTTCCAATTGTCACGCGCAGGACTGGACGGTGGTCACGCAGGCGGAGACGGGCAATGCAATCCGCCCCTTCAGGCCAACAACCGACGGCAGAGAAACGCGCGGCCCGACCCCCGCCGATCCCGTGCGCTATATGATGCGAGAACGGATCGTGGAGGTGATGATCTCCGTCACGATCACGACCGCGAAGATCACGGCGAGGATCAGCCCCACCTGGTCCCAGTAGAGGTTGTTCAACGCCGCATCGAGCGCCACGCCGATGCCGCCGGCGCCGACGAGGCCCAGCACCGCGGATTCGCGGATGTTGATGTCCCAGCGCAGCAGCGCCACGGACCAGAACGCCGGCTCGACCTGCGGCCAGTAGCCCTTCACCAGGATCATCGAGCGCGGCGCGCCCGTGGCCGTCAGCGCCTCGATCGGTCCCGTGTGGGCTTCCTCCAGCGCTTCGCCGAAGAGCTTGCCGATGAAGCCGACCGAGCGGAAGGCGATCGACATCACGCCCGACAGCGCGCCGGGGCCGAAGATCGCCACGAACAGCAGCGCCCAGATCAGCGAGTTCACCGAGCGCGAGGAGACGAAGATGAACTGCGCGAGGATGTTGAGGACCGGGTTCGAGGTGAAGTTCCGCGCCGCGAGGAAGGACAGCGGCAGCGCCAGCACGATCGCCAGGATCGTGCCCAGCGTCGCGATGTGGAACGTCTCGATCAGCGTCTCGTGCACCACCTTGGGGTAGAAGCCCCAGTCGAACGGCCACATGCGCTTGAAGAGGTCGGCGGTCTGCTCCGGCGCGTCGTACAGGAACTCCGGGATGACCTCGATGGTGCGCGCCGACCAGACGACCGCGACGGCGGCCAGGATGTAGATCATCGAGCGGGCGACCCGCTCGGTGGGCGTGAAGCGATGCCACTCGCGCGGAGGTCCGGCGGTCGTCGGGGCGCTCATTGGAAGATCCTCCGGACGCGGGCCGATATCAGCTCCATCGTCATGATAAGCGCGATGATGATGATGAGGATCGTCAGGACCACATCGTAGTCGAAGCGCTGGTAGGCCGTGAACAGCGCGGCGCCGATGCCCCCCCCTCCGACGATGCCCACCATGGTGGAGTTCCGCAGGTTGGAATCGAGCTGGTAGACCGCGAGCCCGATGAAGCGGGCCATCACCTGCGGCGCGACGGCCATGATGAGGACGTTGAAGAACGACGCCCCGGTCGCCCGCACTGCCTCCACCTGCTTCGGGTTCATCTCCTCCACGATCTCCGCGAACAGCTTCGAGACGAAGCCGACGGTGGAGACGATGAGCGCCAGCACGCCGGCCAGCGCGCCGAAGCCGACCGCCTTCACGAAGAGGATGGAGACGATGACCGGGTGGAACGAGCGCAGCACGGCAATGAGACCGCGCGCCGACCACGACAGCCACGACGGCGCGAGGTTGCGCGCGGCCATCAGCCCGAGCGGCAGCGACAGCAGGACGCCGAAGAAGGTCGACAGCACGGCGATCTGGATGCTTTCGATCATGCCGTCGGAGATCAGCGCCAGCTTGTCGGCCGCCATGTTGGGCGGGAACATGCGGTCGAGGAAGCGGGCGCCGTTCTCGAGCCCCTTGGCGAAGCGTTCCCACGTGATCGCCAGGATCGACGTCGCATAGACGGTGTAGAGCGCGAGCGCGATCCAGGCGAGCCGCGCGACCCAGTTGACCGGAAAGGCGGCCGGCCGCGGCCGGGACGGCGTGTCGAGGGCGCTCACTGCCAGTCCTCGCCGCCGTAGATCGTCGCGAGGTGGTGGCTTTCGAGCCCCGCGGGCGGCCCGTCATAGACGACGTGCCCGCCCGTCATCCCGATGATGCGGCTGGCGAAGCGGCGGGCGAGGTCGACGTTGTGGATGTTGACGATGATCGGGATGGAGCGCGAGGCCGAGAGCCCGGCCATCAGCTCCATGATCTCGACGGAGGTCTTCGGATCGAGCGAGGAGGTCGGCTCGTCGGCCAGCACCACGGCGGGATCCTGCATGATGGCGCGGGCGATGCCGACGCGCTGGCGCTGCCCGCCCGACAGCTTGTCGGCGCGGCGCGTGGCGAAGTCCTCGCCGAGGCCGACCGCATCGATCAGCTCGAAGGCGCGCGCGACATCCGCGGCGGGGAACTTGCGCAGGAACGCCCGCCAGGCCGGCACGTAGCCGAGGCGCCCCGAGAGCACGTTCTCGATGACGGACAGGCGCTCCACGAGATTGTACTCCTGGAACACCATGCCGATGCGCCGGCGCACCAGCCGCAGGGCGCTGCCGCTCACCCGGGCGATGTCCTGGCCCTCGAACCAGATCTCGCCGGAGGTGGGATCGACGAGGCGGTTGATGCACCGGATCAGGGTCGACTTGCCCGTGCCCGAGGGGCCGATGATCGCGGTGATGCCCCGCGGCTCGAAGTCGAGCGTGATGTCCTTCAGCACCGGCTGTCCCGCCCGGTACTCCTTGCGGAGCTTGCGAACGCTGAGCAGGCTGTCCGCCTTTGCCGGGGCGGCGGACATACGCGTGGGTTGCACCGTCATGGGACGCGCCTGACCGGTCGGGAGGAAAGGGAGGCGGCGACCGCTGTGGCGGCCGCCGCCGGGATCGTCAGGGCTTGGGCGCCGCCGGCTGGGCGGCCTTGGCGGCGGCTTCCGCCGCCTTCTTGGCCTCGGCCTCCGCCTCGCGCTTCGTCTGCGCCTCGTAGGCGGTCTTGTTGTACGGGGTCCCCGACTTCTCGGCGACCTCGCGGATGGGGCGCCACGTGTCCTTGTAGGTCATCGGCAGGAAGCGGTCCTCGCCCGCGTACTCCTTCTTCAGACCCTCCGACCACTTGTAGTCGAGGAAGCACGCCTTGATCTTCGCGGCGAGCTCCGGCTTCAGGTCGTGCGGCATCGACCACGACGACGTGGGGAAGGTCTCGCTCTGCCAGATCACGCGGATCTGGTCGCCCTTGACCGCGCCCCGCGCGACCATGCGCTCGTAGACGTCGGAGGCGACAGGAGCCATGTCGTAGTCGCCGGAGGCGACGCCCAGCACGGACTTGTCGTGCCCGCCCGACATCATCGGCTTGTAGTCGTCGTCCGGCTTCAGGCCCTGGTCGGGGAAGAAGACGCGCGGCGCGAGGTTGCCGGAGTTCGAGGACGGCGAGGTGTGCGCCACCTTCTTGCCCTTGAGGTCCGCCAGCGTCTTGTAGGGGCTGTCGCTCTTGACGATCGCGAAGAGCTTGTAGCCGGACACGCCCCTCTCCGAGCCGATGACCGCGAAGGGCACGGCGCCGGCGAGGTTCACCGCGAAGCCGACCACGCCGGTCGCGAAGCCGGAGATGTGCAGGCGGCCCGAGCGCATCGCCTCGATCTGCGCGGCGTTGTTCTGGACCGGGAAGAACACGATGCGCTTTCCGGTGCACGTGCCCAGATGGTCCATGAAGGGCTGGTAGACGGTCTGGTACACGGCCGGGTTCTCGACCGGCGAATACGCGAAGATCAGCGTCGAGGGATCCTTCAGCTTCGCGGGATCCTTCGGCACGTCGGCGACGAGGTCGTTGTCCGCGTCGCAGTAGGCGGTGTCGAGCTGCCCGCGGTTGGGGCAGGCGTCCTGCGCGGCGGCCG
Organism: uncultured Alsobacter sp.; assembly: GCA_964544365.1. GTDB lineage: Bacteria > Pseudomonadota > Alphaproteobacteria > Rhizobiales > Beijerinckiaceae > Alsobacter. The sequence goes on along the minus strand of CAZJCW010000003.1, from coordinate 4,136 downwards.
GGATGGCGGCTCCGGCGAGGAGGACGGCGGCAAGGAGGGTGGCGCGGGTCATCGGTGTGTCCTCAGGGCTTGGGAGCGGCGGGCTGTTCGGCGGGCTTGGCGGCTTCGGCGGCCTTCTTGGCGGCGGCATCAGCCTCGCGCTTGGCCTCGGCCTCGTAGGCGGCCTTGTTGTACGGCGTGCCGGACTTCTCGGCGACCTCGCGCACCACCGCCCAGTCCCTGGCGTAGGAGATCGGCAGGAAGCGGTCGTCGCCGTTGAACTCCTTCTGCATCTCGGGGGTGAAGCGGAACGAGAAGAAGCAGGTCTTCAGCTTCTCGGCGAGTTCCGGCTTCAGGTCGTGCGCGTGGGCGAAGGAGGAGGTCGGGAACACCGGGCTGCGATAGATCACCCGGATGTCGGCCTGCTTGATGGTGCCGCGGGTGATCATCCGCTCCATGACGTCGGAGGCCACCGCCGCCATGTCGTAGTCGCCCGAGGCGACGCCGAGCAGCGACTTGTCGTGCCCGCCCGACATCATCGGCTTGTAGTCCTCGTCGGTCTTCAGGCCCTGCTCGGGGAACAGCACGCGCGGGGCGAGGTTGCCGGAGTTCGAGGACGGCGAGGTGTGGGCAACCTTCTTTCCCTTCAGGTCGCCGAGCTTCTGGTAGGGGCTCGACGCCTTCACCACCGCGGCCAGCGTGTAGCCGCGAACCTCGGTCCCCAGCCCCTTGGCGGCGAAGGGCACGGCGCCCGCGAGGTTGACCGCGAAGCCCGTCGGCCCGGTCGAGAAGCCCGCGAAGTGCAGGCGGCCCGAGCGCATGGCCTCGATCTCGGCCGAGTTCGACTGCACCGGATAGTAGACCGTCCGCTTGCCGACGCACTTTTCCAGATGGTCGGTGAACGGCTTGAAGATGTTGGCGTAGACGGCCGGATCCTCGACCGGGGTGTAGGCCCACACCAGCGTCGAGGGATCGCGCCAGCGCTTCGAATCCTTCGGCGCGTCGGCGACGAGGTCCTTGTCCTCGTCGCAGTAGAGCGTGTCGAGCTGGCCGCGGTTGGAGCAGGCGTCCTGCGCTGCGGCCGGCCCTGCGGCGGCCATTGCGAGCAGGACGGCGCCGGTTCCCGTCAGCAGGGCTCGGCGCAAGAGGACGTGGGATCGCGTCATGGTTTCCTCCGGGTCTGGACGGGCGCAATGCCTTGCGCTCTCGCTTTGCTTGCCCACATCGTAGGCGCACGAACCTGTCGCCAACCTGTCGTGATCGGCCCCGGATGAAAATCCTGCTCGCGGAAGACACTGCCGACCTGGCCGAGGCCGTGGTGACGCAGCTCACGCGCACGGGCCATGCGGTGACGCTGGCCGCCGACGGCGAGGAGGCGAGCGCGTTGCTGCGCGGCGACCGCTTCGACCTCGTGATCCTCGACCTGACCCTGCCACTGAAGGACGGCAAGACGATCCTGCGCGAGATGCGCGCGCGCCGCGACAGGACGCCCGTCCTCGTGACGACGGCGCGGTCCGCCATCGACGACCGCATCTCCCTCCTCGACCTCGGGGCGGACGACTACCTCGTCAAGCCGTTCGACCTGCGCGAGCTCGAGGCGCGGATGCGGGCGCTGCTGCGCCGGCCCATGGGCATGGGCGCCAGCGCCGAGGTGTTCGGCAACATGACCTTCGACGCCGGCACGCGGCAGGTGCTCGTCGCCGAGGCGCCCGTCGAACTGAGCCGCCGCGAGTTCCGCCTGCTCGAGATCCTCCTGGGCCAGATCGGCAAGCCGGTGCGCAAGGAGCGGCTCATCGACCAGCTGTTCGGCCCGGACGACGACGTCGCGCCCAACGCGATCGAGCTGTACGTGTCGCGCCTGCGCAAGAAGCTCGGCGACGCCAGCCTCGACATCGCCACGCTGCGCGGCGAGGGATACGTCGCGCGCCTGCGCGCCGGATCCGCGCCGTGAGGGCCGCAGCCGGCCTGCCGTCGGTCCGCCGGCGCATCCTCCTGGGCGCGACGCTGATCCTCGGGCTGCTGCTGGGGACGCTGGCCGTCATCGCCCGGCAATATTCCGAGCGGGCCGCCGACGAGGCGTTCGACCGCGTCCTGTCGGCGGCGGCGCTGTCCATCGCGGATGCGCTGCAGCTGGAAGAAGGCTTCGTCACCGTCGACGTGCCGCAGGCCGCCTTCGACATGCTGGCCGCCTCGCGCTCGACGCGGGTGTTCTACCGCGTCATCGCGCCCAACGGCGCCTTCCTGACCGGCTATCCCGACCTCGCGGCCGACGAGCCGGACCCCCGCAACGCGACGGTTCAGCTGAAGGACATCCGCTATCGCGGCGAGGCCGTTCGCCTCGTGAGCGTGGGCCGCTTCATCGCCAGCGGCGAGACGGCGGACTGGGCGGTGGTGCAGGTCGCCGAGACGCGCGAGGCGCGCGACGCGCTGCGCGACGAGCTGTTCAGGACCATCCTGCTGCCGTCCGCGCTCGCCGGGCTCATCGCCTTCGCGCTCGTCTTCGTCGGCCTCAACCGCGCCTTTGCGCCCTTCGCGCGGCTGCGCGCCGAGGTGGCGGGGCGCAGCTCGACCGACCTCGCCCCGATCGAGAGCTCCTACCCGCGCGAGGTGGCGGCGCTGGTCAGCGTGCTCAACGCCTTCATGGGGAGGCTGTCGACGAGCTTCGCGACGACGCGAACCCTCGTCGCCGACGCCGCGCACCAGTTGCGCACGCCCATCGCCGCGCTGCAGGCGCAGGCCGAGCTCGCCCTGCACGAGACCGATCCCGACGCGCGCCAGCGCCGCATCGGCCGCATCCACGCCAACGCGCAGGTGATCGCGCAGCTGCAGAGCCAGCTTCTCGCCTCCGCCACCGTATCCCACCGCCTCGACGCCCAACCGCGGCGGGCCGTCACGCTGGCGAGCGTCGTGGCGGCGGTGATCGACGGCCTCGACGACGACCAGCTCGCCCGCATCGATCTCGCGGCCGGGGACGGCGACGCCGCCGTTCTCGCGGAGCCGGTCGCGCTGCGCGAGATGCTGCGCAACATCGTCGACAACGCCTTCGCCTACGCGCCCTCCGGGCCGATCCGGATCCGCCTGTCGGCCGACGAGCGGTGGGCGACGCTGACGGTCTCTGATCGAGGGCCCGGCATCCCCCGGGCGGAGCGGACGGACGTGCTGGAGCGGTTCCGCCGCGGCAGCCGCTCCGCCGGCACGCCGGGCAGCGGGCTCGGCCTCAGCATCGCCCGCGACGTCGCCGAAGCGCTGGACGGCCGCCTTGAGCTGGACGACACGCCCGGCGGCGGCCTCACCGTGCGCATCGGCCTGCCGCGGATCCCCGCCGCCACGCCGTCGGCCGGCGGCGCGGCGCCGCTCGTGATGGCGTTGGCGGGTCTCGCCCTGGGCCTCGCGACGGCGTGGCCGGGCGCTCCGGCGCGCGCCGACATGCGCCTGTTTCCGGCGGCGAACGCGACCGAGACGCTGCGCATCGCGGCTGACGGCGAGCACAGGGTGATGGCGGTGCTGATCGAGGCCTTCCAGGCCCGCCATCCCGGCATCGCGGTGGAGTACCACGCCCTGCCGAGCGGGCTCGTCTACCAATCGGTCGTCACCGCGGCCGTCTCGGGCAGCGGCCCCGACCTCGCCATCGGGGGCGCGGTCGACATGCAGGTGCGGCTGGTCAACGACGGCTATGCCCAGCCCGTCGTCTCGCCCCGGCTGCCCGCCGTCCCGGACTGGGCGCGCTGGCGCGACGAGCTCATCGGGCTGACCTACGAGCCGCTCGTGCTGGCCTATGATCCGAAGGTGCTGCCGGACGCCGACCGCCCGCGCACGCGGCTGCGGCTCGCGCAGCTGCTCGAAACCAACCGGGCGATGTTCCGCGGCAAGGTCGTCACCTACGACATCGGGCGATCCGGCATCGGCTATATCCACGCGGCGCTGGAGGCCGGCGTCTCGCCCGTCGCGTGGCGCCTCATGCGGTCGTTCGGCGAGGTCGAGGCGCAGATCGCCGGGACCGGGATCGAGATGCTGGAGGCGCTGTCGCGCGGGGACGCCAGCATCGCCTTCAGCCTCGCGGCCTCGCCCGAGGTGCGCGCGCGGGCCGAGGAGCTGGGCATCCCGCTGGTCGAGACCGAGGACTACCAGATCGTCACCACGCGCACCGCGCTGATCCC
>CAZJCW010000002.1:0-46949 GCA_964544365.1 uncultured Alsobacter sp. | reverse complement strand
GTCGGCGACTTCAACGCCTGGGACGGCCGCCGCCACCAGATGCGCAAGCGCGTCGACAGCGGACTGTGGGAGATCTTCGCGCCCGGCGTCGGCGAAGGCGCCGTCTACAAGTACGAGATCGTCGGGCCCGACGGCGCCCTGCTGCCCCTGAAGGCCGACCCTTTCGGCTTTGCCGGCGAACTGCGCCCCTCCACCGCTTCGGTCGTCGCCCGCACCGACCACTTCGACTGGACGAATCCCCAGCCGGCCTCGGGCGATCCCCGCCGCACCCCGATGGCGATCTACGAGGTGCATCTCGGTTCGTGGCGTCGGGGGGAGGACAACCGGTTCCTCTCCTATGACGAACTCGCCGACACGCTCGTCCCCTACGCCGCCGGACTTGGCTTCACCCACCTCGAACTTCTGCCGGTCTCGGAACACCCGCTCGATGACAGCTGGGGCTACCAGCCCATCGGCCTCTTCGCGCCGACCCGGCGCTTCGGCGACCCGGCCGGCTTCGCCCGCTTCGTCGATCGGGCACACGCCGCCGGGCTTGGCGTCCTGCTCGACTGGGTGCCCGCCCACTTCCCCACGGATGTGCACGGCCTGTCCCGCTTCGACGGCACCGCCCTCTACGAGCATGCCGATCCGCGCCGCGGCTTCCATCCGGACTGGAACACGGCGATCTACGACTTCGGCCGCCGGGAGGTGGTCAACATGCTCGCGGCGAATGCCTTGTACTGGCTCGACCGCTTCCGCATCGACGGCCTTCGCGTGGATGCCGTGGCGTCGATGCTCTACCTCGACTACTCGCGCAAGGCCGGCGAGTGGCTGCCGAATGAGCAGGGCGGCAACGAGAACACGCAGGCCGTCGACTTCCTGCGCCACGTCAACCAATTGGTCCACGCCACGCATCCGGGCACCCTCATGATCGCGGAGGAATCCACCGCATGGCCCGGCGTCTCGCTCCCGCCGGCGGCGGGGGGGCTGGGGTTCAATTTCAAGTGGAACATGGGGTGGATGAACGACACCCTGTCCTACATGGCGCTCGAACCCGTGCACCGGCGCTGGCATCACGACAAGCTGACCTTCGGCCTGCTCTACGCCTTTTCGGAGAACTTCGTCCTGCCGATTTCCCACGATGAGGTCGTGCACGGAAAGGGCTCCGTCATCGGCCGCATGGCGGGGGACGACTGGCAGAAATTCGCCAATGCGCGGGCCTACTTCGCCTTCATGTGGGGCCACCCCGGCAAGAAGCTGCTGTTCATGGGCCAGGAGTTCGGCCAGCGCCGCGAATGGGCCTTTCGCCAGTCGCTCGACTGGCATCTCCTCGACGAGAACCCCTTGCACGGCGGCCTGCAGGCGCTGGTGCGCGATCTCAACCGCGCCTACCGATCGTTCCCGGCGCTGCACGCGCGCGACTGCGAGGCGGAGGGCTTCCAGTGGCTCGTCGTCGACGACGCCGCGCAGTCCGTCGTCGCCTGGCTGCGGCGGGGCGGGGAGGGAGACCCGCCGGTTGCCGTCATATGCAACTTCACCCCGGTTCCGCGGCACGGATATCGCATCGGACTTCCGGCGGCGGGGCGCTGGCGGGAGATCGTCAACACGGATGCTGCGGACTACGGCGGATCGGGCCTCGGCAATCTCGGCGGCGTCGAGGCGACCGGCGATCCGTCGCACGGGTTGCCGGCCTCCGCGGCATTGACGCTGCCCCCGCTTGCAACACTCTATTTCGTGCTGGAGCAGGGCAGGGACGACTAGGCCGCAGGGCCCGCGAGACGACCAGGAACGGCAGGCATCACGACCTGTTGAAGCCAACAGACGCGACGAGGGAGGACAGACCATGACGATCCCGCCGCAGTCCGCATCGGCCACGCCGCTGGCCAGGCACGCCATGGCCTATGTCCTGGCGGGCGGGCGGGGCAGCCGCCTCATGGAGCTCACGGACAGGCGCGCCAAGCCGGCGGTCTACTTCGGCGGCAAGTCGCGGATCATCGACTTCGCGTTGTCCAACGCCCTGAACTCGGGCATCCGGCGCATCGGCGTGGCGACCCAGTACAAGGCGCACAGCCTCATCCGCCATCTCCAGCGCGGCTGGAACTTCTTCCGCCCCGAGCGCAACGAGAGCTTCGACATCCTGCCGGCGAGCCAGCGCGTGTCCGAGGAGAAGTGGTACCTCGGCACGGCCGACGCCGTGTACCAGAACATCGACATCATCGAGAGCTACGACCCCCGCTACATGGTCATCCTCGCCGGCGACCACATCTACAAGATGGACTACGAGCAGATGCTCCAGCAGCACGTGGAGCAGGGGGCCGATGTCACCGTGGGCTGCCTCGAGGTGCCGCTGGCGGACGCCAGGGGCTTCGGCGTCATGCATGTCGACGCGACGGACCGGATCGTTTCCTTCCTCGAGAAGCCGAAAAATCCTCCGCCCATGCCGGGAAAGCCCGACATGGCGCTGGCGAGCATGGGCATCTACGTCTTCGAAACGAAGCGCCTGTTCGAACTGCTGAACCGCGATGCCGCCGATCCCGGGTCCAGCCGCGATTTCGGCAAGGACATCATCCCGTGGCTGGTCACGAACGGAAAGGCCGTCGCACACCATTTCTCGCGCTCGTGCGTCCGCTCGACGGCGGAAACGAAGCCCTATTGGCGAGACGTGGGAACCGTCGACGCCTACTGGGAGGCGAACATCGACCTCACCGACGTCGTCCCCGACCTCGACCTCTATGACAAGGACTGGCCGATCTGGACATTCGGCGAGATCACGCCGCCGGCCAAGTTCGTGCACGACGAGGACGGCCGGCGAGGGCAGGCGATCTCGTCGCTGGTGTCGGGCGGATGCATCGTCTCGGGTGCGTCGCTGCGGCGCTCCCTTCTGTTCACGGGCGTGCGCGTCAACTCCTTCAGCACCATGGAGAACGCCGTGGTGCTGCCCTACGTCGAAATTGGACGCAACGCGCAATTGAAGAACGTCGTGATCGATCGCGGTGTGCAGATCCCCGAGGGCCTGGTCGTCGGCGAGGATCCCGTGGCCGACGCGGCGCGCTTTCGCCGGACGGAAAGGGGAATCTGCCTCATTACGCAGGCGATGATCGACCGGCTGCCTTCATGAGCGGCATCGCCGTCCTGTCCGTCGCCTCCGAGGTCTACCCGCTCGTCAAGACCGGGGGTCTCGCCGATGTCGCCGGCGCCCTGCCTGCCGCGCTGGCCGGGGAGGGCGTCGCGATCCGCACGCTGGTGCCGGGCTATCCCGCCGTCATGGCCGCGCTTGCGGGAAGCAAGGCATCCTCTGCGGAGGTCCTGCATGCGTTCCCCGACCTCTTCGGCGGCCCGGCCCGGATCGTGGCGGGAGAGGCGGGCGGCCTGGATCTCCTGGCGCTTGACGCGCCGCATCTCTTCGATCGTCCGGGAAGTCCCTATCTCGGCCCTGACGGGCGCGACTGGCCCGACAATCCCCTGCGTTTCGCCGCGCTGGCCCGTGCCGCCGCCGACATCGGGCTGGGCCGAACGACCCTGCCGCGCCCGGACGTGGTCCACGCCCATGACTGGCAGGCGGCACTGGCGGCGGCCTATCTCCACTATTCGGGCGAGGTCCGGCCCGGCACGGTCGTCACCGTCCACAATCTTGCCTTCCAGGGCCAGGCGCCGGCCGCATTGCTCGGGACGCTTGGCCTGCCGCCGTCGAGCTGGGCGTTCGACGGCGTCGAGTACTACGGGACCATCGGGTTCCTGAAGGCCGGGCTGCAGTTCGCCGACCGCATCACCACCGTGTCGCCGACCTACGCGCTCGAAATCACGGGGCCCGACGCCGGAATGGGTCTCGATGGGCTGCTGCGGGCGCGATCCGCCATTCTCTTCGGCATCCTCAACGGCATCGACACGACGGTCTGGGATCCGGCCTCCGATCCCAGCCTGCCGGCACCCTTCGATTCCCGCCGTCTCAAGGGTCGCGCCGCCTCCGCCGCCGCGCTGCGCGAACGGCTTGGCCTCGATCCGGATCCCGCCGCGCCGCTGTTCGGGGTCGTCAGCCGCCTGTCCTGGCAGAAGGGGCTCGACCTGCTGCACGCGGTCCTGCCGTCGCTGGTCGCGTCTGGCGCGCAGCTCGCCCTGCTCGGCGCCGGCGAACCGGCGCTCGAGGCCGGATTTCGGACCGCCATGCAGGCCTGGCCCGGCCGGGTCGGGTGCCGCATCGGTTACGACGAGAGCCTCGCCCACCTGATCCAGGCCGGGTCGGACGCGCTCGTCGTGCCGTCCCGCTTCGAGCCCTGCGGCCTCACCCAGCTCTGTGCGCTGCGCTACGGGGCGGTTCCCGTCGTTGCGCGCGTCGGCGGCCTCGCCGACACGGTGATCGACGCCAACGACATGGCGCTGGCCGCCGGCGTGGCGACGGGCATCCAGTTTTCCCCGGTGGAGCGCGACAGGCTGGAGGCAGCCCTGATGCGCGCCGTCACGCTGTTCCACGATCGCCCGACATGGCGCAGACTGCAAAGGAACGGCATGGCCACCGACGTCTCCTGGCGCATGCCCGCCCGACGCTACGCCGACCTCTATCGCGGCCTTCTGCCGCGCACCTGACCGAGACCCGTGAGCCCATGATCAAGACCGTCGCCACCGCGCCAATCGCCGGGCAGAAGCCCGGCACATCCGGCCTGCGCAAGAAAGTGCCCGTCTTCCAGGCGCCGCACTATGTCGAAAACTTCGTCCAGTCGATCTTCGACTCCTTGCAGGGCTATGCCGGCAAGACTCTCGTCGTGGGCGGGGATGGCCGCTACTTCAACCGCGAGGCGATCCAGGTCGTGCTGCGCATGGCGGCCGCCAACGGCTTCGGCCGGATCGTCGTGGGGCGCGGCGGCATCCTGTCCACGCCCGCCGCCTCGCACCTCATCCGCAGCCTCGGCGCGTTTGGCGGCATCGTGCTCTCGGCCAGCCACAATCCTGGCGGCCCGGACGGCGATTTCGGCATCAAGTACAACATCGGCAACGGCGGACCTGCGCCGGAGAAGATCACCGACGCGGTCTTTGCCCGCACGACGACGCTCGACCGGTATCTCACGCTCGAGACGCCGGACGTCGATCTCGACCGGGTCGGCGACATTCGACTCGGCGATGCCACCGTCGCCGTCGTCGATCCCGTCGCCGCCTATCGCGACCTGATGGCGACGCTGTTCGACTTCGATGCCATCCGCGCGCTGTTCGCATCGGGCTTCACCATGCGGTTCGATGCCATGTCGGCGGTCACCGGACCCTATGCGAAGGCGATCCTCGAGGGCGATCTCGGCGCCGGAGCCGGCACCGTCATCAACGCGGAGCCTTTGCCCGACTTCGGCGGCCACCACCCCGATCCCAATCTCGTCCACGCCAAGCATCTCCTCGACCTCGCCTTTTCGGCCGATGCGCCGGACCTGTGCGCAGCCTCGGACGGCGACGGCGACCGGAACCTGATCATCGGCCGCAACCGCTTCGTCACGCCGTCCGACAGCCTGGCGCTGCTCGCCGCCAACGCCCATCTCGCGCCGGGCTACAAGGCCGGCCTTGCCGGCATCGCCCGCTCGATGCCGACAAGCGCGGCGGCGGACCGCGTCGCTGCGGCGCTCGGCATCCCCTGCTACGAGACGCCCACCGGCTGGAAGTATTTCGGCAACCTGCTCGACGCCGGCCTCGCCACCATCTGCGGCGAAGAGAGCGCCGGCACGGGCTCGAGCCATGTCCGCGAGAAGGACGGCCTGTGGGCGGTCCTCCTGTGGCTCAACATCCTCGCCGTCCGGCGGGAAGGCGTGGACCGGATCGTCCGCGAGCACTGGGCCACCTACGGCCGCAACTACTACTCCCGCCATGACTACGAGGAAGTCGCCTCGGAGGGAGCCAACGCGGTGATGGCGGGTCTGCGCGATGCGCTGCCGACCCTGCCGGGCCGCCGCTTCGGCGACCTCGTCGTCGCCTCGGCCGACGACTTTGCCTACCACGATCCCGTCGACCACTCGGACTCGCGGAATCAGGGCCTGCGGATCCTGTTCACCGACGGGTCGCGCATCGTGTTCCGTCTCTCGGGAACCGGAACGGCGGGCGCCACGATCCGCATCTACATCGAGCGGTTCGAGCCTGATCCGGCGAAGCATGACCAGGACACGCAGGCCGCGCTGGCCGACCTTGTCGCCCTGGCCGGGGACCTGTCGTCGATCCGCCGCCATACCGGCCGCGACGCGCCGTCCGTGATCACCTGACGGCCGCGCGGATGGCACGCGTCGTTCGTCCGGGGCGGCCCGAGCCGTGGGGCGTCGTCCCGGCCGGAGACGGGGTCAACGCGGCGTTTCCCTCGGCATCCGCCGAGGGCGTCGATCTATGCCTCTTCGACGACGACGGTTCTGTCGAACTGGAGCGCATACCCCTCGTCCACCGCACCGGTAACGTGTTTCACGCGCAGGTTGCGGGCGTCATGCCCGGTCGGCGCTACGGCCTCCGCGTCCACGGACCGTTCGCCCCGGCCGCCGGCCTCCGTTTCAATCCGGCGAAGCTTCTCGTCGATCCATGGGCCACCCGGCTCGATCGCCCCCTCGCGCTCCACCCCGCGCTGTTCGACACCCGCCGCGTCGATCCCGCGGCCGATCCGGACATCGTGGACAGCGCCCCCTTCGTGCCGAAGGCCGTCATCGAAGCCGAGGTCGAGGCGGTCGCCGCCGGCCGGCCGCGCGTGCCATGGGATCGCACCGTCGTCTACGAACTGGGCGTGAAGGCCTTCACGGCCCTGCACCCGGCCGTGCCCGCGGCCCTGAGGGGCACCTTCGCGGGGCTCGCCCATCCCGCTTCCGTCGAACACCTGCGCGCGCTCGGCGTCACCACCGTCGAGATCCTGCCCGCGGCAGCGTGGATCGACGAGCGCCATCTGCCGCCGCTCGGCCTGTCCAATGCGTGGGGCTACAACCCCGTCGCCTTCTGCGCGCCTGACCCGCGTCTCGCCCCGGGCGGGTGGGCCGAGGTGCGGGCCGCCGTCGACGCGCTGCACGAGGCGGGGCTGGAGCTGATCGTCGACGTGGTGCTCAACCACAGCGGCGAGGCCGACGAACTGGGTCCGACCCTGTCGCTCCGCGGGCTCGACAACGCGACTTTCTACCGTCTGCGGCGCGATGATCCCGCGCTCTACGTGAACGATGCGGGCTGCGGCAATATCCTGGCGCTCGACCGGCCGCCCGCCCTGCGCCTCGCCATGGATGCGCTGCGTGCCTGGGCGATCCGCGGCGGCGTCGACGGCTTCCGCTTCGACCTTGCGGTCACTCTCGGCCGGCGCGACGATGGCTTCGACCCCGCGGCCCCGCTGCTGGCGGCCATCGCGCAGGATCCGGTGCTGCGCGATCTCAAGCTCATCGCCGAGCCGTGGGACATAGGCCCGGGCGGCTATCGGCCGGGCGACTTTCCGGCGGCCTGGGGGGAGTGGAACGACCGCTATCGCGACGACGTCAGGCGCTTCTGGCGCGGCGACGGCGGCATGGCGGGTGCATTGGCGACCCGCCTCGCCGGGTCTCAGGACATCTTTGCCGCGAAGCGACGGCCGTCGCGCAGCGTGAACTTCGTCGTCGCCCATGACGGCTTCACCCTCGCGGACCTCGTCTCCCATGCCGGCAAGCACAACGCCGCCAACGGCGAGGAGAACCGCGACGGCACCGATGCCAACCACTCCTGGAACAACGGCATCGAGGGGCCGAGCGGCGACCCGGCCGTCGTCGCGGCCCGGCGGGCCGACCAGCGCGCGCTGCTGGCCACCCTCCTGCTGTCGCGCGGCACGCCGATGCTCGCCATGGGCGCGGAAGCCGGTCGCACGCAGGCCGGCAACAACAACGCCTACGCCCAGGACAACGCGACCGGCTGGCTCGACTGGACATCCCTCGATCGCGACCTGACAGCCTTCACGGCGCGGCTGTGCGCGCTGCGCGCCGACCATCCCGCCCTCCGCGACGACCGCTTCCTGACCGGCCTGCCTCTTCCTGCCACCGATGTGCCGGATGTCCTCTGGCTTCGGCCCGACGGAGCCGACATGCGGGATGAGGATTGGGCGGGTGCGTCGGCGCTGGCCTGCGTGCTCGCGGCCGGCGAGGGCGGGGCCGTCGACCGCGTCCTCGTGGCGTTGAATGCGGGATACGCGGGCCTCGATCTCAGCCTGCCCTGGACGCGGCCGGGCCACGCGTGGCGACTGCTGCTCGACAGTGCGACGGACGGCGCCGGGACAGCCGCCGGGGCGTACCTGCAGGGCGACGTCGCCACACTCGGCCCCCGCCGGGTGATGCTGTTTGCCGAGGCGCCCGACATCGACGGGCCGGGGCGCCGGTCCGGCATCCCGTCCCCGCTGCTCGCGGCCCTTGCCGGGGCCGCGGGCATCGCGGCCGAATGGTGGGAGGAGACCGGTGTCCGCCACGCGGTTTCGGACGACACGCGGACCGCCTTGCTGCGAGCGATGGGTCTCCCGGTCGCGACCGCCGGCGACGTGCGGGATGCCCTTGCCGCGCTGGCCGCCGAACGCGACGGCCGTGCCCTGCCATCCGCGGTCACGGCGCGCGTGGGCGAGGCGGTCCGCCTGCCCGTCGCCGAATTCGCTTTCGCCCGAAGCGGCGTCCTCCACGCGTCCGGCGAGGACGGACGCCGGATCGAATGGCGCCTAGCGCCCGATGCCCCGGTTGAGGTCCGGCGCGGCGTCGACGGGCGTGACCGTCGGTTTCGGATCGTCACCCCTGCGGATCTGCCCGTCGGGCGTTGGCGTCTCGCCCTCGACGGCTTTCCCGACGACGATTGCCGCCTGACCGTGGCGCCACCGCGCTGCTACCGGCCTGCCTTGCTCGCCCCCGGCCGGCGCCAGGGCGGGCTCGCCGCCCATCTGTATGCCCTGCGTCGGGACGGCGACCCGGGCATCGGCGATTTCACCGCGCTGGCGCTGCTTGGCGCCCGCGCCGCCGAAGCCGGGGCTGCGATCCTCGGTCTCAACCCGCTGCATGCGCTCTTTGCCGGGGATCGCGAACGCGCCAGTCCCTACCAGCCGTCGGACCGGCGCTTTCTCGATCCGATTTATCTGGATCCGGCGTCACTGTCGGCGGACGATGTCGGCGAAGCGGCGCACATCCTGCTGGCAGCTTCGGACTCCATGTCCGTCGTCGTCGGCAAGTCGGACCGTGTCGACTACCCCCGCGTCTGGGCGCGAAAGCGCGACGCGCTGCGCCGGGCTTTCGGCGACTTCTGCGGTCTTCCCGATGCCCATCCGGCGCGGCAGGCCTTTTCTGCCTTCCGCCGGGAGGCGGGAGAAACCCTGGCGCGCTTTGCCGCCTTCGAGGCCCTGTCCGAGGTCTGCCCGGGCCCGTGGCAGGCTTGGCCGGCCCATCTGCGCGATCCGGCAACGGCCCTTGCCGCAGCCGACCCCGCTGCCTGCGCCTTCCACGCCTGGTTGCAGTTTCTGTGCGACCGGCAGCTCGGCCGCGCGGCGGCCGGGTCCGGACTTCCTCTCGGCTTCTACCGGGATCTCGCCGTCGGCGCTGCGCCCGACGGCGCGGAGATCTGGGCCGATCCCGGTGGGTTTGCGTCCGGTGTCTCGATCGGTGCGCCGCCCGACCTGTTCTCCCGCGACGGGCAGGTCTGGATGCTGCCGCCGCCCAACCCGCTGGCACAGGCGCGCACGGGTGGTGCGTCCTTCGCCGATCTGGTCGCATCGAACATGCGCCACGCCGGGGCGTTGCGGATCGATCATGTCATGGGGCTGACCCGGCTGTTCTGGGTTCCGGACGGCGCGCGGGGTGCCGACGGCGCCTATGTCGCCGCTCCGCTGGATCATTTGATCGGCCAGCTTGCGCTGGAAAGCCACCGCGCCCGCGCCCTCGTCGTGGGAGAAGACCTCGGGACGGTCCCCGACGGCTTCCGCGAGCGCCTCGCCACCGCCGATGTGCTGAGCTACCGCGTCCTGTGGTTCGAGCGCGACGGAGACGCCTACCGCCCTCCTGCGACATGGCCGGCCGACGCGGTTGCCTGCGCCAGCACGCACGACCTGCCGACCTTGCGCGGCTGGTGGACGGCAGCCGACATCGACGAGCGGTTCGCGCTCGGCTCCCTCTCTGCGGACGAGGCCGCCTCGGCCCGGCTGGCCCGCGCGAGGGATCGCCTGCGCATCCTCGACCTGCTGGCGGAACACGGATTTCCCGCAATGGCCACGGGCGACGAGCCCGATCTGCCCGCAGGAGTGGCAACAGGGCTTCACGCGCTGGTTGCAGCGACGCCTTGCGTTCTGGCGCTGGCCCAGCTTGACGACCTCGCCGGTGAGCGCGTCGCGGTCAACCTGCCGGGGACCGACCGGGAGCGGCCCAACTGGCGCCGCCGCATGGCGCGGACGATCGAGGCGATGTTTGCGGATCCGGTCCTGCTCCAGCAGGTCCACGCCATGACGGGTCGCCGATGATGTCGTTCGTCGTCACCACGCAGGCGGATCGAGAGTCATGGACGGTTTGGCGAAGGCGCGAAGGGCATCAACATCGTGGATGATGTAGCGATTTCCGTCCGTCTCCACGCCCACGGTCTTCAGGGTCGACAGGATCCGGGAGAGCGTCTCCGGCGTCGCACCGAGACGCAGGGCGACCTTCCGTTTCGTGAGGCTGAACGCGATGACGTTGTTGTCCGGGCACTTGGCGTGTTCGCGCAGCAGCAGTCCGGCCAGTCGTTCGGCAGCGGGTCTCAGCTTCTGGTTCAGGATCTCGCGCGCGGCCATGTCAGTTGTCCGCGCCAGTTCGCGGGCGAACGCCAAGGCCAGCGTAACGTCCTTCTGGAGCCACTCACGCAGCGCGCCGACGGGGATCATCACGAGGTCCGAACGTTCCACGGTGACGAAGCTGGCGAAGGACGGCGTTCCGATGATGGCGCACGAATAGGCGAAGCAACGCCCGCTCGGAATGATGTACAGCAGTGTCTGCAGGCCGTTGTGAACGGCAAGGGCTTCCACGGCGCCCGAGGCGATGCCATAGAGATATTCGACCTGCTGGTCCTGCGCCACGACCTCCGTTCCGGCGGGTACGGTCTGGACGAACCCTGCAGAACTGAGACACGCGATTGTTTCGTCGGACACGTTGGCAAACAGCGCCAGCCGCTTGCAGTTGTGGGTCACGCGGACGTCTTGGCTACTCACGAGCAAACCCCCTCGTCTGCATTCAAGCTAGAACGAAGCAGCCCCGGCGCAACCGCCGAAAGACCCAGTCGAGAGAAGATTCTCCTCCCTTTTTGCTGCTTTCTGATGCGGTAATCACGTCATGGGCGCCAAATCTGATTAAATGACCGGCAGATGATTAGAGAGTAGGCATGGCAGTCGGTGACAGCTCTCGCCCCGACCAAGGTCAGGGGCGGTCCGAAGGGCGAATCGCCCCGCTCGCGGCACTGCCGCTGTTCCACAAGCTCGAAGGCCGTCGGGTCGTTCTGGCCGGGGGAGGGGACGGCATCGCATGGAAGGCCGAATTGCTGGCCGCCGCGGGCGCCCATGTGGACCTTTATGCCCATGAGCCGGGCGAGGTGTTGCTGTCCTTCATCGCGACGCATGCGGGGCGTGGCCGCGTCACCCTCCATCGTCGGCCCTGGTCGGTGGATGTCATGCCCGGCGCGGCGCTGGCCATCGGCGACGTCGACAGCGAGGCGGAGGCTCAGGCGTTCCGCTGCGCCGCGCGGCTGGCCGGCATCACGGTCAATGTCGTCGACAAGCCGGCCTATTGCGATGTCCAGTTCGGCTCCATCGTCAACCGATCTCCACTCGTCATCGGAATCTCGACCGATGGCGCCGCGCCTGTCTTCGGTCAGGCGATCAGGGCGCGCATCGAGGCCCTGCTTCCCGAGGGCTTCCGGCGATGGGCGCAGGCCGCGCGCGACTGGCGACCGGACGTTCAGGCGAGGGGACTGGCTTTCCGCGCGCGCCGGCGGTTTTGGGAAGCCTTCACCGCCCTGGCGCTGGCGCGGCCGGACGCGCCTCCGGCCGACAGCGACCGCGCCGCCCTCTTCGCGGCGCTCGATCGCGAGGAAGCGGCGTCGACGGGGTCGGTCGTGTTCGTCGGCGCCGGGCCGGGCGATCCGGAACTGGTCACGCTCAAGGCGGTGCGGGCCCTGCAATCGGCCGACGTGATCCTGTACGACGATCTCGTCGCCCCGGGCATCCTCGACCTTGCACGGCGCGAGGCGCGTCGCGTCCCCGTCGGCAAACGCGGCGGACGGGCCTCGGTGGCCCAGGCGGACATCACCGAGGCCATCGTCGCGGAGGCGACTGCAGGCCTCCGGGTGGTCCGGCTCAAGGGGGGCGATCCATCCGTCTTCGGACGCCTGGCGGAGGAACTGGACGCCTGCCGCGCGGCAGGCTTGCCGGTCGAGGTGGTGCCGGGCGTCACCGCGGCCCTCGGAGCCGCCGCAGCCCTCCGGTTGAGCCTCACGCACCGCACCTCCGCCCCGCGATTGCAGTTCGTCACGGCGCACGCGCCCGACGGCCGGCTGCCCGATGACCTGAACTGGCAGGCCATCGCCGATCCGGCGGCGACGACGGCCGTCTACATGGGCGTTCGCACCATCGGGGCTTTCGTTGCCCGGCTCCTGGCCGAGGGCATGCCCGGGGACACGCCCGCGCTCCTCGTCACGGGCGCGACGACGCCGTCCCAGTCGCAGGCGCGAACGACGCTTTCTGCCCTGCCCGAGGCTGCGCGCGCGGTCGACCCGACCGGGCCGACGCTCGTCATCATCGGATCCGTGGCCGGCTGAGCCGGCATCACCCGAGGATGCCCGGCAGGGCCAGTCCGTGCTCGCGGGCACAATCCAGCGCGATGTCGTAGCCGGCATCGGCATGGCGCATCACGCCCGTGGCCGGATCGTTCCAGAGGACTCGTCCCAGCCTCCGTGCGGCCTCCGGCGTTCCGTCGGCGACGATCACCATCCCCGAATGCTGCGAGAAGCCGATGCCGACGCCGCCGCCGTGGTGCAGCGACACCCATGTAGCGCCCGAGGCACAGTTCAGCAGCGCGTTGAGAAGCGGCCAGTCGGACACGGCGTCCGAGCCGTCCTTCATCGCCTCCGTTTCCCGGTTGGGCGAGGCGACCGAGCCTGAGTCGAGATGGTCGCGACCGATCACCACCGGTGCCTTGAGCTCGCCGCGGGCCACCATCTCGTTGAATGCGAGACCCAGGCGGTGCCGGTCGCCGAGGCCGACCCAGCAGATGCGTGCGGGCAGGCCCTGGAAGCTGATGCGCTCACGCGCCATGTCCAGCCAATGATGCAGGTGCCGATTGTCCGGCAGCAGCTCCTTCACCTTTGCGTCGGTGCGGTAGATGTCCTCCGGATCGCCCGACAGGGCCGCCCAGCGGAACGGTCCGATGCCGCGGCAGAACAGCGGCCGGATGTAGGCCGGCACGAAGCCCGGGAAGTCGAAGGCATCGGCGACGCCCTCTTCCTTCGCCATCTGGCGGATGTTGTTGCCGTAGTCGAGCGTGGGCACCCCCATCCGGTGGAAGTCCAGCATGGCCCGCACATGCTCCGCCATCGACCTGCGGGATGCCTTTTCGACGGACTTGGGATCCTTCTCGCGCCGGTCCTCCCACTGCGCGAGGGTCCAGCCCTTCGGCAGGTAGCCGTTGACGGGATCGTGCGCCGACGTCTGGTCCGTGACGGCATCCGGCCGCACGCCCCGTCGCACGAGTTCCGGGAAGATGTCCGCGGCGTTGCCGAGAACGCCGACCGATACCGGCGTCCGGTCACGGCAGGAGCGGGCGATGATCTCCAAAGCCTCGTCGAGGCTGTCCGCCTGCCGGTCGAGGTAGCGCGTGCGCAACCGCATCTCGATGCGCGAGGGCTGGCATTCGACGGCAAGGCAGGACGCTCCTGCCATGGTCGCCGCCAGCGGCTGTGCGCCGCCCATGCCGCCGAGCCCGGCGGTCAGGATCCACTTGCCGGAAAGGTCCCCGCCGTAATGACGCCGGCCGACCTCGACGAACGTCTCGTACGTCCCCTGCACGATGCCCTGGGTGCCGATGTAGATCCACGACCCGGCCGTCATCTGGCCGTACATCATGAGGCCCTGCCGGTCGAGCGCGTGGAACGTGTCCCAGGTCGCCCAGTGCGGCACGATGTTCGAGTTGGCGATCAGCACCCGCGGTGCGTCGGAATGGGTCCGGAACACGCCGACGGGCTTGCCCGATTGAACGAGCAGCGTCTCGTCCGCCTCGAGCGTCTTCAGCGAGGCGACGATCCGGTCGTAGCTCTCCCAGTCGCGCGCGGCGCGGCCGATGCCTCCATAGACCACCAGTTCTCCCGGCCGTTCCGCCACCGATGGATCGAGGTTGTTCATCAGCATGCGAAGCGGGGCTTCGGTTTGCCAGCTCTTGGCGCTGAGCGTGGTGCCGTGCGCCGCCGCGATATGGCGGGAATTGTCGATACGGGTCATGGCGAGTCCTCGGGCATCCCGGCGAAGCGAAGGCAGGCGTCGATCACGCGTGTCAGCGTGTCGGTCATCGGCAGCGCGTAGGTGGCATCCCACGGGGTCGGCCACGATGAGGGCGAGACGGGCCCCAGCCGTTCCCGCATGTAGCCACGGCAGGCGAGCTCCATCTGGATGGCGTGGACGCCGTTGCGCGGGTCGGCGTGCTGGCGCGTGATGAAGCCGCCCTTGAAGCGCCCGTCGGTTACCCGGCTCAGCCCGCTCGCGTCGCACGAGGCCTCGACGGCCGCCGTCAGGGCGCCGTCGCAGCTCTGGCCGGAATTCGTCCCGATGTTGAATTGCGGCAGCATCCCGTCGAAGAGCCGCGGGATCAGCGAGCGGATCGAGTGGCAATCGTACAGAACGACGCGGGAATGCCGTCCGCGGAGCCGCGCCAGCTCGTCGGCGAGCGCCTTGTGATAGGGATCGAAGTAGGCTGCCCGCCGGGCTGCCAGCGCCGCCGCGTCCGGCTCCGCCCCCGGCGCATACAGCGGCTCGCCGTCGAAGGTCGTCGTCGGGCAGATCTCCGTCGTCGCCTGCCCCGGATAGAGCGACACGCCGGACGGGTCGCGGTTCACGTCGATCACGGTGCGGCTGATCGCCGTGTGCACGACCGTCGCGCCCATCTCCCGCACGAAGCCATAGAGCCGGTCGATCCACCAGTCCGTGTCCTTGCGCGCCAGAGGCAGCGAAACGAGGCCGTCGCGGCAGTCGTCGGGGATTACCGTCCCGGTATGGGGGAAACTGACGATCAGCGGCCCGTCGCGCCGCTCCACGGTGAGCCATCCGCCGCTCATGCCAGGTCTCCATCGAGGCCCGGCAGCACGTCCTCGCCCACGGCCGCCACCAGTGCGCCGCCGCGCACAAGGCCGGAGGCGATCTCCATGTCGGGTGCGAAGTGCCGGTCGTCGTCGAGCGCCGGCACGACCGCCCGCAGCAGGTCGCGCGCCCGCTCCAGCGGCGGACTCGATGCCAGCGGGGCGTGGAACTCGCAGCCCTGCGCCGCGGCGAGGTACTCGATGCCGATCACCTGGACGAGGGTCTCCGCCATCGGCAGCAGGCGCCGCCCGGCGTGCGCCGCCATGGAGACGTGGTCCTCCTGGTTGGCCGACGTCGGGATGGAGTCGACGCTGGCCGGGAAGGCGCGCTGCTTGTTCTCCGAGACCAGGGCCGCCGCGGTGACCTGCGGGATCATGAAGCCCGAGTTGAGCCCCGGCCGCGGCGTCAGGAACGCCGGCAGGCGCGACAGCGAGGGATCGACCAGCATGGCCACCCGCCGCTCCGACAGCGAGCCGATCTCGCACAGCGCCATTGCGATCTGGTCCGCCGCGAACGCGACGGGTTCGGCGTGGAAGTTCCCGCCCGAGAGCACCTCGCCGGTGTCGGCGAACACGAGCGGGTTGTCCGACACGCCGTTCGCCTCGGCGGCCAGCGTCGCCGCCGCCTGCCGAAGCAGGTCGAGGCACGCACCCATGACCTGGGGCTGGCAGCGCAGGCAATAGGGATCCTGCACGCGGTCGTCGCCGGTCAGGTGCGAGGCGCGGATCGAGGAGCCCTCCATCAGCAGGCGCAGCGCCTCCGCCACCTCGATCTGGCCGCGATGCCGGCGCAGCGCGTGGATGCGCGGGTCGAACGGAGCGTCGGATCCCTTGGCGGCGTCCGTGGACAGCGCACCGGTGACGAGGGCGCCGCGAAACGCCCGTTCGACCTCGAACAGCCCCGCCAGCGCCAGCGCCGTCGAGACCTGTGTCCCGTTGAGCAGCGCCAGCCCTTCCTTCGGGCCCAGGACGAGGGGCGAAAGCCCCGCATCCGCAAGGGCTTCGCGCGCAGGCCGCCGGATGCCGCGGTGCACGACGTCCCCGACGCCGATCAGCGTGCAGGCGACATGGGCGAGCGGGGCGAGGTCGCCGGATGCGCCGACGGAACCCTGTCCGGGGATCACCGGGAGGATGTCCTGGGCCAGCAGGTCGCCCAGCCGCTCCAGCGTGGTCCACCGGACGCCCGACGCACCCTGGGAAAGGCTCGCCGCCTTCAGCGCCAGGATCAGCCGGACGACCGGGGCGGGCAGGGGCTCGCCGACGCCTGCGGCATGCGACAGCACGATGTTCGTCTGCAACGTGGCGAGGTCGCCGTCGGCGATCCGCACCGAGGCGAGGCGACCGAACCCGGTGTTGATGCCGTAGACCGGCTCGCCCTTCGCGATCACGGCCGCCACCGCGTCGGCGCCGGCCTCGACGGCCGGGCGGCTGGCGGCATCGAGCCACACCGGGGCGCCGGCATGGATGCGGCGCCAGCCCGAGAGCGGCACTGCGCCGGCAACGAGCGCTACGGGATCCATCAACGACCTCCCCGGATGCGGGCATGGAGCGGGTTGAACCCCATGCGGTAGACGAGTTCGGCCGGTCGCTCGACCGACCAGACGGCAAGATCGGCGCGCTTGCCCGGTTCAAGCGTCCCGGACGACTCCAGGTGTCCCAGCGCCCGCGCCGCCTCGCGCGTGACCCCGGCGAGGCATTCCTCGACTGTCATGCGGAAACATGTCGCCGCCATGTTCATGGCGAGGAGAAGCGAGGTGAGGGGAGACGTCCCCGGATTGCAGTCCGTCGCGACCGCCATCGGGACGCCATGCCGCCGGAACAGCGCCACCGGCGGCGCTTTCGTCTCGCGGATGAAGTAGAACGCGCCGGGCAGCATCACCGCGACCGTGCCGGCGCTGGCCATGGCCGCGACGCCGTCCTCGTCCGTGTGTTCGAGGTGGTCGGCCGAGAGTGCGCCGTGTTCGGCGGCCAGCCTGGCGCCGTGAAGGTTCGAGAGCTGGTCGGCGTGCAGCTTGACCGGCAGTCCGCAGGCCCTGGCCGCCGCGAAGACACGTGCGGTCTCCTGCGGGCTGAACGCGATCCCCTCGCAGAAACCGTCCACCGCGTCGGCCAGGCCCGCCGCGGCAAGGCCGGGAACCATCGCGCACACCGCATCGACATATCCCGCCCGGTTGTCGGCAAACTCGGGAGGAAGGGCGTGCAGGCCGAGGAACGTCGTCGCCACGCCGATGTCCCGCTCGGCGCCGAGCCGGCGGGCCGCGGCGAGTTGCCGGGTTTCCGTAGCGAGGTCGAGGCCATAGCCGGACTTGATCTCCACGGTCGTCACGCCCTCCGCGATCAGGGCGTCGAGGCGCGGCAGCGCGCCGTCGACCAGCGCATCGGTGTCGGCCTGGCGCGTGGCCCGGACGGTGGACACGATGCCGCCGCCGGAGCGGGCGATGTCCTCGTAGGTGGCACCCGCCAGCCTCATTTCGAACTCGGCGGCGCGGTCGCCACCGTGGACGAGGTGGGTGTGGCAGTCGATCAGGCCGGGCGTGATCCAGCGGCCGTCGCAACCGATCCGCTGCACCGCGTCCCAGCCGGTCGGCAAGTCGCCACGCCGCCCGGCGAAGATGATCCGGCCGTCCCGCACCGCGATTGCGCCGTCCTCGACGGTGCCGAGTCCCGGGCCGGTGAGCGTTGCCAGCCGCGCGTCGTGCCAGACCGTGTCGAACCGCTCCACGCGAAGGCTCCCGTCTTGCAGTCGGAGTTAATATGTCTATACAATAAGACCGGTTCGACGGCGCTGTCCAGCGCCGCAGGCGGACAACCGTCGGGAGGCCGTGGATGACCGTTTTGCACGCCGGGCAGGCACTCCTTGCGGACGGCTGGGCGGCCGATGTGCGGATCGCGCTGGCCGGCGGTCGCATTGCGTCGGTCGAGCACGGGGTCCAGGCATCGCCAGGGGACGAGCGGCATGCCGTCGTCCTGCCCGGCATCGCCAGCCTGCACAGTCACGCCTTCCAGCGCGGGATGGCCGGCCTCGCCGAACGCCGCGGCCCCGCGACCGACACCTTCTGGACCTGGCGCGAGGTCATGTACCGCTTCGCGCTCGCGCTGACGCCCGAGGAGAACCAGGCCGTCGCGGCCTGGCTCTACGCCGAGATGCTGGAGACCGGCTTCACTCGCGTCGGCGAGTTTCACTACCTCCACCATGCGCCGGACGGCCGCCCGTACGACGATGTGGGCGAGATGGCGATGCGCATCGCGGCCGCGGCCGCCGAAACCGGAATCGGTCTGACACTGCTCCCGGTCTTCTACGCCCATGCCACCTTCGGGGGAGCACCTCCCGGCCCGGGCCAGCGCCGGTTCATCTGCGACGTCGACCAGTTCGCGCGCCTGATGGAACGCTCGCGCGCCGCCGCGGCCGCCGTGCCAGGCTCCGGCCTGGGCGTCGCTCCGCACAGCCTGCGCGCGGTCACGCCGCAGGAACTCGCCGTCGTCGTCCCGATGGCGGCGGGCGGGCCGGTCCATATCCATGCCGCGGAGCAGCTTCGCGAGGTCGAGGACTGTCTGGCATGGAGCGGCAGCCGTCCCGTCGAGTGGCTGCTGCACGATGGCGGCGTTGACGCCCGCTGGTGCCTGATCCACGCCACCCACATGACGCCGGAGGAGACGCGCGGTCTCGCCGCGAGGGGGGCCGTGGCGGGCCTTTGCCCGGTCACGGAGGCCAATCTGGGCGACGGAACGTTCCCGACGCGGGACTTTCAATCGGCCGCGGGCCGGTTCGGCGTCGGCACCGACTCGAACGTCCTCGTCGGCGTGGCGGCGGAACTGAGGCAGCTGGAATACGCCCAGCGGCTCGCGCGCCGCGAGCGCAACGTCCTGGCTGACGGGGAGGGGGCGGCAACAGGGGCGACTCTGTATCGCGCCGCCCTGCTCGGCGGTGCGGCGGCACTGGCGGCCGGCCCCGCGGGCCTCGTTCCCGGCGCCTCGGCCGACATCGTCACGCTCGACGCGGGCCACCCCGCTCTGGTCGGCCGGTCCGGCGACGCGCTGGTCGACGGCTGGATCTTCGCCGCCCGGGACAACCCGGTCGATTGTGTCTGGTCGCGCGGCGTGAAGCAGGTCGAAGGCGGCCGGCATCGGCTGCGCGATCGGCTGCTGCCGGGCTTCCGCCGCGCCGTCGAACGGATCCTTGCCGGATGAGCGGCCAGCCCGCCAGCCTCGGCGAAACGATCCGCGGCGAGATTGCCGGCCGGATTCTCAGCGGCGAATGGCCGCCGGGGCATCGCATCCCCGTCGAGCATGAGTTGATGGCCGCCTTTGGCTGCTCGCGCATGACCGTCAACAAGGTCCTCACGGCGCTGGCCGGCGAGGGATTGATCGAACGTCGCCGCCGGGCCGGTAGCTTCGTCAGCCGGCAGCGCTCGCAGTCGGCGGTGCTGGACATTCCGGACGTCCGTGCGGAGATCCGGGCCCTCGGCCTTGCATGGCGCATGGAGATCCTCCAGCGGCGCGTGCGCCGCACGACGGCCCAGGATCGCGCCCGCCTGGGTGACGGCGCGGGAGAGCAGGTTCTTGCGCTTTTGTGCAGGCATTTCGCCGGTGACCGCGTCCACGCGCTGGAGGACCGGCTCGTCGATCTCGGATCCGTTCCGGAGGCCGCCGATGCCGGCTTTGACGGTCTTCCGCCCGGCTCGTGGCTGTTGTCGCACGTACCCTGGTCGCAGGCCGAGCATCGCATCGCGGCAATCCCGGCGGATGCGGCGACGGCGCGCCTGCTGGCGATTCCGGCCGGGACCGCCTGCCTTCGGGTCGAGCGCCGGACCTGGCGGTCCGGCCGGCCCGTCACCGCGGTCCGGATGATCCATCCCGGCGACGGATACAGCCTCGTGGCCCGGTTTGCGCCGGGGGCCTGACGTCAGCGCGCGAACGGCGCGTCCATGATCACGCGGGGGCCGCTGCCGCGAATTGCCGCCGCGATCGGCGTCACGACGATCTCGTTCTCGCGTCTCTCCACCGTCCGGATCGCTTCGGCGGGGCGCCGGGCGGCGACGTCGAAGGTCGGGCCGAGGGTCCGCTCGACCTGCTTGAACGCCTGAGCGGACAGGGCGCCGGGCTTGCGGATGTCGATGAAGTCGCTCCCCGTCCAGGCCATTTTCGTCGGAGCGGCGGGCAGGAACACGCGGGCTCCGTCCATCGCCACCACGATGTCGCCGCGCCGCAGCGTCGGGTCGTCGAGAATCCGCTGCATCAGCGCGGCGTAGCCTTCGTCGCGACGGCAGCCGCACCCCGGCTTCAGGGAAGTGCGATAGGAAAACGCTTCCGGCAGGTCGGAGTAGCGCCGCCCGCGCATATCGATGGCGGACTCGATAGCCGTCGCCGGACCGCGGAAGACGGCGACCTCGGTACCGGGGCACCCGGCGGAGCACAGCAGCTCGGCATCGCCGCGGGATCCGGCGCCGTCGATCGGGAAATGAAAGCCGTCACACAGGCGCACGCAGAAAATGCGTGAGCCGCCGCCGGTTGCCGGCCGCGAGGGTGCTGCCGACAAGGCCTGCGGTGCGGGTATCGCGGCCGCCGGCATCGGCATGGCCGGCTGCGGCCGCTGCCGCCCGCCGAAAAGCAACTCGAACAGCCCGGCCTGCGCCGGCGCGGGGACCAGCAGTCCCAACGCGCTCACCCAGAAGGTCGCAAGAAGGAGTCGTCGCATCGGTTCAGGCCCGCGGCATCAAAGCTTTCTCGTGTTGTCACCGAAAGGCCGCGTTTTCAAACCATTCTGAAACTCGTTGCTAACAAATACTGAGCAGCCTGAGGCGGACGACGATTCGCTACGCGTGCCCCGCCCGGCAAGGATGGTCAGTGGATACCGAAGGTCTTCCCCGACAATTCGCAGCCTTGCCCTGGCGGATGCGCAAGGGCCGCCTGAAGGTCATGCTCGTGAC
Organism: uncultured Alsobacter sp.; assembly: GCA_964544365.1. Classification (GTDB taxonomy): domain Bacteria; phylum Pseudomonadota; class Alphaproteobacteria; order Rhizobiales; family Beijerinckiaceae; genus Alsobacter. The sequence continues at coordinate 25,767 of CAZJCW010000002.1, read as the reverse complement.
CTCGCGCGAGACCCGAAGGCTCATCCTCCCCAAGGGATGGCCGATCGACGGTCTGAAGCCGCATCGCGTCGCCGAGCGCGAGGCACGGGAGGAGGCGGGCGTCGTCGGCAAGGTGTCTCGCCGGCCGCTTGGATCCTATGTCTACTGGAAACGGATGCGGGACGCGTTCGTCCTGTGCGGCGTCGACGTGTTCCCGCTCGAGGTGCGCGACGAACTCGCCGACTGGACGGAACGGGGCGAGCGTCAGCGGGACTGGTATCCGGTCGGTGAGGCGGCCGGCCTCGTCGACGAGCCGGGCCTTGCCGCGCTTCTGACCACCTTCAACACCGCCGTCGCGGCCTGATCGGTCAGCCGGGACCCGCCTCGCCGCCCTGCGGGATGCCCGCGACGATCGCCAGTGCCGCGAGCGCAGGTTCGCAGGCCTTTGCCAGCGGCGTCGCCTCGGCCAGCACGTCCTCGTCCGTGGAGGCGTGGCTGGCCTTTCGGGCAAGCGCTGCGGCGTCGGTCAGTCCGACCTGGCCGAGGATGCCGGCCAGCTTGTGCGCCTCCCGGCGGATCGTCGGCGCGTCGCCGGCCGCCTGGGCGGTGCGCAGCGCATCCACCCGGTCCTGCGCGTCCTGCGCGAAGCGGGACGTGACCTTTCGGAACGTCGCGGGGTCGAACGCCTCGCGCATCTCGGAGAGCGCCGCGTCCATCGCGTCCAGCACGGGGGCCAGGCCATCGCGATCCCGAGGCGATGATCCCGCTTCGCCAGGAGGGTCCGCGGAGCCGATCGCCTCCGCCACCTTGGCCTGCAGGTCCGCGAGCCGCGTCGGTTTGGTCAGGTAGTGGTCCGTGCCGGCCTGCGAGGCGAGCTGTCGCGCATCCGGCAGGGCCTGCGCCGTCAGGAAGATGATCGGCACGCGTCCCTTCGGCGCCGGAAGGGTGCGGATCGCCCGCGTCGCCTCCACGCCGTCGAGGACCGGCATCTGCATGTCCATGAGGATCAGGTCGAAGGCGCCCGTCAGCACGGCATCGACGGCTTCCCGCCCATTGGCGACGCAAACGACGGCGTGGCCGAGCCGCTCCAGCATCGCCTGCACCACCATGCGGCTGCTCGGCGTGTCCTCGGCGACCAGCACGCGGAGCCGGCGCGTGCTCTCCGGAGCGGCGCGGGCGTCCGGCGGCAGGAGGTCCTTCGCGTCCGTCGATGGCAAGGGCAGCTCCACATAGAAGGTCGTCCCCGACCCCGAGGTCGTGGCGACGTCGATCCGCCCGCCCATGAGATCGACGAAACGGCGACTGATCGCGAGCCCGAGGCCGGTGCCGGCCTGCCGCTGGTCTGCGGCGTCTTCGCCCCGGACGAATGGCTCGAACAGGCGGTCCACCACCTCGTCGGGCAGGCCGGGCCCGGTATCGGAGATCTCGAACCGAAGCCAGCCGGGCGTGCCGTCCGGACCCGCGATCGGGCGCGCTCTGAGCGTCACCGAGCCCTCGGCCGTGAACTTCGCACTGTTGGCCAGCAGGTTCAGCAGCACCTGGTAGAGCCGTCCCTGGTCGCCGCGCACGAAAGCGGGAAGATCGTCCGCCGTCTCGCAGGCCACCGTGACGGGCTTCGACGCGGTCAGCGCGGCCGCCATCGAAGCGAGCCGCGACAGCGTATCGCGCAGGTCGAAGGGCACGGTGTCGAGTTCGGCCCGGCCCGCCTCGAGCCGCGACAGGTCGAGGATCGTGTTGATCAGGTGGAGCAGCTGGCTCGCCGCCTCGTTGATCGCCAGGACATAGCGTTCCGCTTCCCCGTCGAGCGTCGTGCCCGCCAGCAGGTCGGACAGGCCGACCACGGCGTTCATGGGCGTGCGGATCTCGTGGCTGAGCGTGGCCAGGAATTCCGACTTGGCGGCGTTCGCCTTCCTTTCGCGGTCTGCCAGGAGGCGAAGTTCTTCCGCTTGCCTCTGCAAGGTCTGCTTCGCGTCTTCGAGCTCCTGTTCGCGGCGCTTGATCTCGGTGATGTCCGTGCGGATGCCGGCAACGCCGCCTTCCTGGGTCCGGCGGTCGGAGATCATCAGCCAGCGCCCGTCCCCAAGCCTCTGCTCGAATGCGTCGCCCAGAACGCGTCGGCGCTGGAGCCGTCTCTGAAGAAAACCCTCCGGATCGCCCTTTGCATCCTCGTATTGGCCGCGCTCCACTCCCGCGCGCAGGATATCCTCGAAGGTTTGTCCGGGTCGGATGGCGTGTGCGGACAGGCCATAATACTCCCGATACTTGGCGTTGCTGATGACGAGCCGGTCCTGCGCGTCGAACAGCACGAATCCTTCGCTGATGTTGGCAATGGCCTCCGAGAGCCTGCTGCTCGCAGCCTCCGCCTCGGCGCGGGCGGCGGACAGCTCCCGGACCGAAGCCCGCGATCGCGACTCCGCCCGCACGAGGTAGAACGTCAGGCCGAAGAAGGCGGCCAGCGCCGACAGGGAGAAGGCCTTGATCTCGGCGCGCAATTCATTCTGCAGCTTGGCCAGGACGGCCCTGTCGTCCAGCTCCTCCTGGACGCTCGCCGCCGTGATCTGCTTGATCACCGGGAGGTGGGGAAGGATCTTCTGCCGGATCGTGCGCGCCGCTTCGTGCTCGGCCGCCGCGTTCGCGACCATCGGATCGATGGCCTCCATGTCCGACTGCAATCGGTCGAGCGAGGCGCGGTGCTGCGGCTTGTCCTCGAGCCACCGTGCGTTCACCCCCGCCGAGAACAGCGCGAGCCGGCTCCACGCGACGTCGAAACGCTCGATCAGTTGCTCGCGCGTCACCTCGCCGTCGTCATGGCTGAAGCTTTCGAGCGCGACGAGGAAGCGCGCAAGCTCCACCTCGAGCTGGGCGGTCGACCAGACCGGACTGTCCTCGATCGGCAACCGCAGCCGGTTCTCGATGGCCAGGTAGCGGGTGGCGGATATGCCCGTGTTGAGCACCAGGAGTGCGACGACGCCCGCCAGAAGCAGGGGCAGCCTTTGGGATCTCTCGCGCAGGAACTTCATGTTACTGCACGGTAATCGTCTTCAGTTGCCAGATCCACTTGTAGTTGTTCGCCTCGTTGCGAAAGGCCGGCAGGTCGTCGCGCGGATAGACGATCCAGATCGGCCCCTTGTCACGCACGCGCAGGTCGGTGCCGTTCATCTTCATCGCCAGCAACGCCGGGACAGTATCGAACTCCGCCGCGTCGAGTTCGACCGAGTAGTCGTTGATCGCGACCGCGCGCAACTTCGTACCCCTGATCCCCACCGCGTCCAGCAGCTTCTTGACGAGCACGCCCTCGAACTCGATGACACCGTCGGTCCATGCGGTCGAGGTCCGGAATGATGAAAAGCCGAGCCGTTCCAGCATGCCCCGGTCGAAGAGGGCCCGCCCGCCGTCATTGGCATGCGTGATCGCGCCCGTCACCGTCAGGATCACCGGCCCTGTCGGCTTGTCGAGCGCCGAGACCGGCCGCGTACCCGCAACGATGAGGGCAAGAAATGCGAAAAGTCCCACCCGCTTCATGACACTGCCCCTCCTGGACCGCGCGACGGACGCACCGGCGCCGGTCGCTCGATGCCAGAAGAACGGGAAGCGCAAGCCGCGGCGGTGCGGTCGCGCACAATCCGGTGCGGCGTCAAGTCCATGGCCGAAGGGATCGACGCGGGGCCATCGCCCCCGGTCGGTCAGCCCGGTGGCGATCAGCACTTCGCCTAATTGGCGAGCACCCCGAATGCGGATCGAATGAGGGCGCACTCGACCCGGGACGCGCCGTGCTATCCGCCGTCTTCGCCGATATCCATTCGAACCGGGAGGCGCTCGCCGCCTGCCTCGCGGACGCGCGTCGCCGTGGCGTCGAGCGGTTCGTGTTTTTGGGCGATCTCGTGGGATACGGAGCCGATCCCGAATGGGTCTGCGAGCAGGTCATGCGCGCCTGCGAAGGCGGCGCGGCCGCGATCCGCGGCAATCACGACGCCGCGATCGGCGAGACCGCACCCGACATGAACGCCGATGCGATGCGCGCCATCGTGTGGACGAGGAACCGGCTCGACAACGCGCAGGCGGCCTTCCTCGCCGCCCTGCCGCTCGAGGTCGCCGACGGCAGCACGTTGTTCGTGCACGCCAATGCGTGGGCGCCGGAGGGCTGGGGCTATGTGCGCTCCCCGGTCGATGCGGAGAGGAGCCTGCGCTCGACCACCCACCGCGTCACGCTCTGCGGCCATACGCATGTGCCTGCGCTGTATCACATGGCTCCCTTGCGTCCTCCCGGCCGTCACGAGCCGACGGCGAACGTCGCGATACCCCTGGCGACGTCGCGGCGCTGGCTCGCGGTGCTCGGCGCCGTGGGGCAGCCTCGCGACGGCAACCCCGCCGCCTGCTATGGCCTGTTGCGACGGGATCCGGACGAACTCACCTATGTCCGCGTGCCCTACGACGTGGATACAGCGGCGCGAAAAATCCTCGCGGCCGGCCTCCCCGAGGGCCTGGCGGCACGTCTGGCCAAGGGCCGGTGACGGGGACGCTGACGCGAGCGCAGGCAATATCGCTGATCGGGAAGGACGGGTTCGATGGCGCGGCTGGACTATGCCGAAGGGCACGTGGTCGAGGGGTTTCGGCTCTTGCGGCGATTGCACAAGGGCGGGATGGGAAGCCTGTGGGAGGTCGAGCGCGAGACGCCGTCCGCCGTTGCCGAAACTCCGCTCGCCATGAAGATCCCGTCGCTGGCGGAAGGCGAGGACGTGTCGGCCATCGTCGGCTTCGAGGTGGAGCAACTCATCCTGCCGCGGCTTTCCGGTCCGCATGTCCCGCGCTACTACGCGGCCGGCGACTTCTCGCGTCTGCCGTTCCTGGTGATGGAACTGGTCGAGGGCCGGGGCCTCGTCGCCGACGTCGAGGCCGCGCCGCTCCCCGTCGCCGCGGTCGCCGAGACCGGCGCCCGCATTGCCCGGGCGCTGCAGGACCTTCACCGGCAAAAGGTCCTCCACCTCGATCTCAAGCCCGCCAACGTGATGATCCGGCCCGACGGCACGGCCGTTCTTCTCGACTTCGGCCTGTCGCGGCACGAGGAGATTCCGGACCTCCTTGCCGAGGAATCCGACGTGCCCATGGGCACCGGCGCCTACATCGCGCCGGAGCAGATCGTTGGCGACCGGAACGATCCCCGCAGCGACATCTTCGCGCTCGGCGTGATGCTCTACCAGTTCCTGACCGGCGAACTGCCCTTCGGGTCGCCGAACGGCCGCTCGGGCATGCTGAAGCGGTTGTGGCGCGATCCCGTCCCGCCTCGACGGCTGGCGCCGGACTGCCCTCCATGGCTGCAGGAGATCATCCTGCGCTGCCTCGAAATCGATCCGGACAAGCGCTATGCCACCCCGGCGCAGGTCGCATTCGCCCTGCAGCACCCCGATCAGGTGGCTGTCACGGACCGCGGCCACCGGATGCGGCAGGACGGATTCGCGGTGGCGTTCCGGCGCTGGCTGCGGCATCGCACCGTGCAGAAGCGCCTGCGGCCCGCGGTGACCGAGCACATGTCTTCGGCGCCCATCGTCATGGCGGCTGTCGATCTCGGCCATGGCGTGGATCCCCTGGCCGAGACGCTGCGCCTTCATGCGCGCCGCGCCCTCGACGCCAATCCGGACGCCCGCCTCGCCTGCGTCACCGTGCTGAAGACGGCGATCCTCGCCGTCGAGAACCAGCCTGCCGATGGCGGGAACGCCTATGTCCAGCGCCTCGTGGAGCTCAAGGACTGGGCGCGTCCCATCGCCAACGGCGACGACCGGGTCAGCTATCACGTGCTCGAGGCCGTGGACCCGGCAGACGCCCTCGTCGAGTACGCCCGCCACAACCATGTCGACCACATCGTGCTCGGCGCACGCGCCAGTTCGGCCCTGCGGCGGTACCTTGGGAGCGTTTCGGCGCAGGTCGTGGCCGAGGCACCCTGCACGGTGACGGTAGTCCGGGTCGCCGGCTGAGGCACCGGTCGTCGCTGGCCTCCCCGGCTCCGACCAGCCCGGATCGGCTGGCCGTCGATCCTGCAAGCGCGCCTTTGCAGCGATGCGCCTTGCCTTGGCGGGTCTCAAAACCACCTTTGGCAGCGAAGGCCGGCATTCTGCGGCCCGTCCCCCCATGATCGCGCGGAGATCACGCCATGACGAAGGTTCTCGTCCTCTATTACTCCTCCTACGGCCACATCGAGACGATGGCCGAGGCCGTCGCCGAGGGAGCCCGCGAGGCCGGGGCCGAGGTGACCATCAAGCGGGTGCCCGAACTCGTGCCCGAGGAGGTGGCCCGCCAGTCGCATTTCAAGCTTGACCAGAAGGCGCCGGTCGCGACGCCGGGTGAACTGGCGGACTACGATGCGATCATCGTCGGCGCCGGGACCCGCTTCGGCACGATGGCGTCCCAGATGCGCAATTTCTGGGACCAGACGGGCGGCCTGTGGTTCCAGGGCAAGCTCGTGGGCAAGGTGGGGTCCGCCTTCACCTCGTCCGCAACCCAGCACGGCGGCCAGGAATCCACCATCCTCGGCTTCATCCCGACCCTGCTGCACCACGGCATGGTTGTCGTCGGCCTGCCATACGCCTTCGCCGGACAGATGGGCGTGGACGAGATCAAGGGCGGCTCGCCCTACGGCGCCTCGACCATTACGGACGGTGACGGATCCCGCCAGCCCTCCAGGATCGAACTGGACGGCGCCCGCTACCAGGGCCGCCACGTCGCGACGATCGCGTCCAAGCTCAAGGGCTGATCCGTCACGCCAGGCAGTCGGCCGGACCGGCAATCGAGGCCGGGTCCGGCCGCAGCGGCTCTATGAAAGCCGCTCCACGGCGCGAAGCACTCCGCGCAATTCCGCGAGACCCTTGAGGCGGCCGATGGCCGAGTACCCGGGATTCGTGGATTTCGCGAGATCGTCCAGCATGCGGTGGCCATGGTCCGGCCGGAACGGGATCTTTCCGTCGGCCGTCCGCTTGCGATCCTCCCGGGACAGCGCCTGCAGGACGCCGACCATGTCGACGTCACCGTCCAGGTGATCCGCCTCGTGGAATGACATCGGATCGGCCTCCCGCTTCGTGGCCCGCAGGTGAGCGAACCAGACGCGCGGTGCGAAATGGGCGGCCATGGCAACGAGGTCGTTGTCCGGCCTCACGCCGAGGCTGCCGGTGCAAAAGCACATGCCGTTCGCTTCCACCGGGACGGCGTCGAACAGCGCCTGGTAGTCGGCGGCGGTCGATGCGATGCGCGGCAGGCCGAACAGCGGCCGCGGGGGATCGTCCGGATGCAGCGTCAGGTGCACGCCGCGCGACTGGGCGACGGGCGCCACCTCTTCGAGAAACTCGATCAGGTGCTGGCGCAGCCGTGGTGCGTCGATGCCGGCATAGGCGGCGAGGCGCCCGCGGAAGGCGTCGAGGTCGAGCGCGTCGGTGGTGGCCCCCGGCAGTCCGGCCGCGATGGTGCGCGTCAGGAGGTCCACCTCGTCCTTGGACATGCCATCGAGCGCCCGCCGGGCGCGCTCGCGCGTGGCCTCGTCCCAATCCTGCTCCGCGCCGGGCCGGCGCAGCACGTAGAGGTCGAATGCGGCGAAGCGGTCGTTGTCGAACCGCAGCGCCGTGGCGCCGGAGGGAACCGGCCAGTCGAGATCGGTCCGCGTCCAGTCGACGATGGGCATGAAGTTGTAGCAGACGGTCGTGATCCCTTCGGCCGCAACCGCCTCGAGGCTGGCGATCCAGGCATCGATCGACCGCCTCGCGCCGCGTCCCAGGCGCTTCACGTCGTCCGGAACGGGGATGCTTTCCACGACAGACCACGTCAGCGGCGTGCGCCCGGCCGGCGTGCTCTCGATCAGCGACTTGCGGTCCGCCACCGCCTTCCGGGTCCAGGCCTCGCCAGGCGGGATCTCGTGCAGCGCGTTGACGATATCGGTTGCGCCTGCCTGCCGGATGTCGTCGAGGCTTACCGGATCCTTTGGCCCGAACCACCGCCACGCCTGCTTCATCTGCCGTTCCTCCCGTTTGCGCCGGATCTGAGGGCCGAACGGGCCGCGCGTCAACAGTCGGCCGAAGGCGCTCCCCGGGGCGCTGCCTGTCGGCCGTTGACAGCAGCGGCAAGGCCGGGGAGTGTTCGCCGCCGCTCGCGTCGAGTTGGCCGAGGGCTGGTGATGCGGATGCGCGGATGACGAGGGAGCAGCTTCGCCTGCTTGTGATCCTCGGGATCTGCGCGATGACCGGCGCTATGGCGATCCGGATCCCCGACCCCGTCGTGCCCCTGATCGCCGGGCATTTTTCGGTGGCGATCACCACGGCCGCCCTGCTGGCAACCGCCTTCGCGCTCCCCTACGGCCTCTTTCAGCCCATCCTCGGGCCGCTGGGTGACGCCCTTGGCAAGACCCGCGTGCTTCGCTTCTGCATGGTCGTGCTGCTGCTGTCGCTGGTCGCCGGCGCGATGGCGCCCACCATCGAGATCCTCTTTGTCACGCGGATCATCGCCGGCATCGCCGGGGGCGGCCTCATCCCGCTCGCCATCGCCGCCATCGGCGATCACTTCGACGGACCGGCCCGCCAGATCGCGCTGTCGCGCCTGATCGCGGCGGCGACGCTGGGCACGCTGGTCGGGCTGACCTCGTCGGGCGTCGTGGCGGAGGCCTTCGGCTGGCGCGGGCCGTTCTGGATGGCGGCCATCGTGGCGCTGCCGGCGACGCTCGCCGTCGTCCTGAAGGTCGGTGACGGAAAGCCGTCTTCCGGAGGCTTCAGTCTTGCCGGAATGCGGGAAGGGTATCGCCTGGTCTTCCGCAATCCCCGGGCTCCGGTCTGCTACACGGCCGTCTTCCTCGAGGGTGTCGCCATCTACGGCGTTTTCCCGTTTGTCGCCGAAATCATCCAGAATCGCGGGGCCGGCGGGCCGGCGGAGGCCGGTTTCGTCATCGCCGGCCTCGGCCTCGGCGGAATCACCTTCTCCATCGCCGTCGGAGCCCTGCTGCAGCGGTTCAGCCCCTATGCGCTGATGGTCGCAGGCGGCCTGCTGGCCGGCGCGGGCCTGGCCGGTTTCGCCATGCCCGCCGCATGGCCCGTGTCGGCGACCAGCTTCTTCATCATCGGCCTCGGTTTCTTTGCGCTTCACAACGGGCTTCAGACCCGCGCGGTCGGCCTTGCGCCGTCTGCCCGCGGCTCCGCCGTCGCGCTGCACGCCTTCTTCTTCTTCATGGGTCAGGCCCTTGCGCCAGTCCTGCTCGGACCGTTCCTGCACGGGCCCGGCGTAGCGGTGACGCTTCTGGCCTGCGCGGTCCTGATGGCGGCGACGGGTGTCGCCGCCGCGGGCCTGCTGCGGATGTTCGACAGGCGTGAAGCCGGAGGCCGGGGAGCCGCTCCCTGAGGCAGCGTCGGCTTGCCGTCGTCGCGGCCGCCCGTCCGGTCAGGGTTTCGGCCCCGTCATGTCCTGCGGGCGGATCAGCGCGTCGAATTCGTCCGCCGTCACGTGGCCCAGCCGCAAGGCCTCCTCGCGCAGCGTCGTGCCGTTGGCATGGGCGGCCTTGGCGATGTCGGCCGCCTTGTCGTAGCCGATCCGCGGCGCGAGCGCCGTCACGAGCATCAGCGAACGGCCGAGCAGGTCGGCGATGCGCGCCTCGTCGGCCTTGAGTCCCTCTATGCAATGCTTGCGGAAGCTCTCCGCGCCGTCCGCCAGCAGCCGGATGGACTGCAGGACCGCGTCCGCGATGACCGGCTTGTAGACGTTGAGTTCGAAATGACCCTGGCTCCCGGCGAAGGCGACCGTGGTCTGGTTGCCGAACACGCGGGCGCACACCATCGTCAGTGCCTCCGCCTGGGTGGGATTGACCTTGCCCGGCATGATGGACGAACCGGGCTCGTTCTCCGGCAGGATTAGTTCGCCGAGCCCGGATCGCGGCCCCGACGCCAGCAGCCGGATGTCGTTGGCGATCTTGAACAGCGCCGCCGCCGCGGCGTCGAGCGATCCGTGCACGAACACGAGCGCGTCGTGCGAGGCGAGGGCCTCGAACTTGTTCGGCGCGCTGGCGAAGGGAAGGCCCGTCGCCTGTGCGATGGCCCCGGCGATTCGCTCGGCGAAGAGGCGGTGCGTGTTCAGCCCCGTCCCCACGGCCGTGCCACCCTGTGCCAGCGGCCAGATCTCCTCCAGGGCCGCGGCGATCCGGCGGCGGGACGAGGCCACCTGCGCCGCGTAGCCGGAGAACTCCTGCCCGAGCGTGATCGGCGTTGCGTCCTGGGTGTGCGTGCGCCCGATCTTCACGATCCCGGCGAAGGCGTCGGCCTTTTCCTCGAGGGCGCTTTGCAGCCGCCCCAGTGCCGGAAGCAGCGCCCCCCGCACCGCGAGCCCCGTCGCCACGTGCATCGCCGTCGGGATCGTGTCGTTGGAGGACTGGCCGCGGTTGACGTGATCGTTCGGATGGACCGGGCTCTTGCCGCCGCGCCCCGCACCCAGCAACTCGTTGGCACGGCCGGCGAGAACCTCGTTGACGTTCATGTTGGTCTGCGTGCCGGAGCCCGTCTGCCACACGGACAGTGGAAACTGGTTGTGCAGGGCCCCGCCCATCACCTCGTCCGCGGCCGCTGCGATGGCCTCGGCGAGCCTGGGGTCGAGTTCGCCCAGGTCCGCATTCACGAGGGCGGCCGCCTTCTTCACCAGCACGAGCGCCATCACGAGCTCCCGGGGCATGGTCTCCGTGCCGATGGCGAAGAAGCGCATGGAGCGCTCCGTCTGCGCGCCCCAGTAGCTGGCGGCCGGCACCTCGATCGGGCCGAAACTGTCGCTTTCCGTCCGGGTCGGTCTCCCGACGGCTTCGTCCGAGGGTCTATCGGGCATCGTTTCGTCCTCCTTCGGGCTCCCGGAGCGCGTTCAACATCCCGGCAAGGTTATTCCCAGCACACTTAGGCACGGCCCTTGCCTCTCTGACGCACGGGTCTAGGCTGCAACGATCCCGCCCGGCTCGCCGTCGACGCGGGGAGGTGCGGCCGGGCCGGTAGCCTCCGACCCTGGCAGTTCCACCCCGGCAGACTCCTGCGGAAAGCGCATCGTGTCGATCACAGCCGCCCTCAACCACATCACCCACTACCGTTACGACCGGCCCGTCGCGCTCGGTCCGCAGGTCATCCGGCTGCGCCCGGCGCCGCATTGCCGGACGGTGGTGAAGAGCTACTCGCTCAAGGTGACGCCCGAGAACCACTTCATCAACTGGCAGCAGGATCCCCACGGAAACTGGCTGGCGCGCTTCGTGTTCCCGGAACCCGCGACCGAGCTGAAGATCGAGGTCGACCTCGTAGCCGAGCTTGCGGTCGTCAATCCGTTCGATTTCTTCGTCGAGAGCTACGCCGAGAAATTCCCGTTCGCGTATCCCGCCGAGCTCAAGCATGAGCTGCTGCCCTATCTCGAACTGGAGGACCACGGTCCGCTGCTCGACGACTATGTCGCGGGCATCTCGCGCGAGCCCACCGCCATCGTCGACTTCCTTGTCGGCATCAACCAGGGCCTCCAGCAGCGCATCGGCTACGTCATCCGCATGGAGCCGGGCGTCCAGGCTCCCGACGACACGCTTCGCCTCGGCAAGGGGTCATGCCGGGACACCGGCTGGCTCCTGGTGCAGGCGCTGCGTCGCCTCGGCCTCGCCGCGCGGTTCGTGTCCGGCTACCTGATCCAGCTGAAGCACGACCTGAAGGCGCTCGACGGCCCAACCGGCACCGATCACGACTTCACCGACCTTCACGCCTGGGCCGAGGTCTACATCCCGGGCGCCGGCTGGCTCGGGCTCGATCCGACGTCGGGCCTGTTCTGCGGGGAGGGGCACCTGCCCCTCGCGGCGACGCCCCACTACCGCTCCGCTGCGCCGATCTCCGGCATGGTGGGCTACGCGGAGGTCGACTTCGCCTTCCACATGGGTGTCACCCGTGTCGCCGAATCACCGCGCGTCACCTTGCCGTTCTCCGACGAGAGCTGGCAGCGCCTCGCCGCGCTGGGCGATGTCGTCGACCGCGATCTCGTCGCGGCGGACGTGCGGCTGACCATGGGCGGTGAACCGACCTTCGTGTCGATCGACGACTACGAGGCCGGCGAGTGGAACACCGAGGCGGTGGGCCCGACCAAGCGCCAGCGGGCGGACGATCTCGTCCGCCGCCTGCGGGACCGATTCGCCCCGGGCGGCTTCCTCCATCACGGCCAGGGCAAATGGTATCCCGGCGAATCGCTGCCGCGCTGGACGTTTTCGCTCTACTGGCGTCGCGACGGCCAGCCCGTCTGGCGCGACGTCTCGCTTCTGGCTGTCGAGGCCCCGCCGCAGCCGCCAGACGCCGGCGCGCTCGAAACTGTTGCCCGGTCCGTGGCCGAGCGGCTCGGGCTGCCCGGCGAGTACGCCGTTCCCGCCTTCGAGGATCCAGCCCACTGGATCCTGAAGGAGGCCGAACTGCCCGTGAACGTCGATCCGCTCGACTCCAAGCTCGACGACGCCGAGGCCCGCGCCCGGATGTCCCGGGTGTTCGAGCGCGGTCTCGGCAAGCCGGTCGGGATGGTCCTGCCCGTCCAGCGCTGGAACGCCGCGGCCGCGCTGGATCGCCGCTGGATGAGCGAGCGCTGGTCGTTGCGCCGCGGCCGCCTGTTCCTCGTGCCGGGCGACTCGCCGGTCGGCTTCCGCCTGCCGCTCGGCGCTCTGCCGCACGTGCCGGCCGCGTCGTATCCCTACATCGTCCCCGCGGACCCTTCCGAGCCGCGCGGCGCGCTGCCGTCGGCGGATCAGCTCGCGCAGCGCGTCCAGCGGGCCGCCGGCAGCGGGGACCGGGACGAGGCCGGACGCCAGGACGTCGTCGAGCAGTTCGTCGTCGATCAGTCGGAGGGTGCGATCGGCATGGTCCGCACCGCCATCGCGTTCGAGGTTCGCGACGGCATCCTCTACGTGTTCATGCCGCCGGTGACCGCCCTGGAGGACTATCTCGAACTCGTCGCGGCGGTGGAGGAGGCGGCGCGCGACGCGGCGCTGCCCGTGCGTCTGGAGGGCTACCCCCCGCCGCAGGATCCGCGCCTAGCCGTGCTCAAGGTGACCCCGGACCCCGGAGTGATCGAGGTGAACGTCCAGCCCGCCTCGTCGTGGAGAGAGGCGGTCGACATCACCCAGGGCGTGTACGAGGAGGCTCGGCTCGCGCGGCTGGGAACCGACAAGTTCCTCGTCGACGGCCGGCACTGCGGCACCGGCGGCGGCAACCATGTCGTCCTCGGCGGCGCCACGCCGCAGGACAGTCCGTTCCTGCGTCGTCCCGATCTGCTGAAGAGCCTCGTCCTCTACTGGCAGCGCCACCCCTCGCTGTCCTACCTGTTCTCGGGGCTGTTCATCGGCCCGACGAGCCAGGCCCCGCGCATCGACGAGGCGCGGCACGACAGCCTCTACGAACTCGAGATCGCCATGGCGATGGTCGAGGGGCCCGGCGGTCCGCAGACACCGCCCTGGCTGGTCGACCGCCTGTTCCGCAACCTGCTGGTCGACGTCACCGGCAACACGCACCGCTCCGAGATCTGCATCGACAAGCTGTTCTCGCCGGACGGGCCGACAGGGCGCCTCGGCCTGGTGGAGTTCCGCTCTTTCGAGATGCCGCCGGATGCGCGCATGAGCCTCGCGCAGCAACTTCTGCTGCGTGCCCTCGTGTCATGGTTCTGGCGGGAGCCGCAGCACGGCGCGCTGGTGCGCTGGGGAACCGCGCTGCACGACCGCTTCATGCTTCCGCACTTCGTCTGGGAGGACTTCCTGTCTGTCCTCGACGACTTGCGCCGCGAAGGCTACGACTTCGAGCCCCTCTGGTTCGAGGCCCAGCGCGAATTTCGCTTTCCCTTCTGCGGTGCCGTCGACGTCGCTGGCGCGGACATGGAGATCCGTCAGGCGCTGGAACCCTGGCATGTCATGGGCGAAACCGGTGCCATCGGCGGCACCGTTCGCTATGTCGACAGCTCGGTCGAGCGCCTCCAGGTGAAGCTGGAGGGCTTCAACCCCGCCCGTCACGTCGTCGCCTGCAACGGCCGCCGCGTGCCGATGACCCAGACCGGCCGGCCCGGCGAGGCCGTTGCGGGCGTCCGCTTCAAGGCCTGGCAGCCGGCCTCCGGCCTCCATCCCACGATTCCCGTCCACGCCCCGCTCACGTTCGATCTCATCGATACATGGACGGGGCGTTCGGTGGGGGGCTGCGTCTACAACGTCGCCCATCCGGGCGGGCGCAACTACGACACCTTCCCCGTGAACGCCTACGAGGCGGAAGCCCGGCGGCTGGCCCGGTTCCAGGCTTTCGGCCATACGCCGGGACGTTCCGCGACGCCGGCAGAGGAGCCCTCCGTCGAGTTTCCGCTGACCCTCGATCTGCGCCGCCCGCCGGGGACGGGCCGCGTCTGAAATGGGAAACGTGGCGGCCATGCCCGATCCGGCCTCGCAGGCCCGCCTGCGCGGCCTTGTCGAAGGCTATCGGCCGCTTCCCGGCGTGCGCGACGAGATGGTCGACGAGCAAGGCCGGCCGCGGCCCCATTGGGAACCCGTGCTCGCCGCCCTTGCGACCGGTCGGCGCAGTGAAATCGACGCGGCCTTCGCCATCGCGGACCGCCACCAGCAGGACAGCGGCGTCTACTACCGGGTCTACGACCACGGCGAGAGCAAGGAGCGCGCCTGGCCCCTGAGCCACGTCCCGCTCGTCATCCCGGAGGACGAGTGGACGGCGATCGGCGCAGGCCTGATCCAGCGCGCTGCCCTGCTCGACTCCATCCTGTCCGATATCTACGGCGATGCGAGGCTGGTGCGCGACGGCGCCCTCCCGGCCGCCGTCGTTGCGGGCAGCCCCGATTTCCTGCGACCCCTGGTCGGCGTCGTGCCGCGTGGCGGGCGCATGCTGCAGGTGTATGCCGCTGACCTTGGCCGCGGGCCGGACGGCCGCTGGTGGGTGCTCGGCGACCGTACCCAGGCGCCTTCGGGGATGGGCTATGCCCTCGAGAACCGCATCGCGCTGTCTCGCGCGCTGCCGGATCTCTACGGCCGCATGAACGTTCTGCGGCTCGCCCCCTTCTTCCAGGCGTGGCGCGGTGCGCTGGCAGCCCAGGCCGACCGCGGGAACTCGCGCATCGCGCTGCTCTCTCCTGGGCCGCTCAACGAGACGTATTTCGAGCACACCTATCTGTCCCGGTACCTCGGCTTCCTGCTGGTCGAGGGTGGGGACCTCACCGTCCGGGATGGCGCCGTCTATGTCCGCACCATCGGCGGACTGAAGCGTGTCGACGTCGTCGTGCGCCGCCTCGACAGCGAGTTCGCCGATCCCGTGGAACTGGAACCGTCCTCGCAGATCGGCGTGCCCGGGCTTGTCGAAGCGGTCCGCGCCCGTTCGGTCGCCCTGGCAAACGCCCTGGGCGCAGGCGTTCTGGAAAGCCGTGCTCTCCTCGGCTTCCTGCCGGCTTTGTGCCGCCGATTGACCGGCGAAGAACTCCTTCTGCCGAACGTTGCGACGTGGTGGTGCGGACAGGCAGCGGAGCGCGACCATGTCGCCGGCGCCCTGGATCGTCTCGCTCTCGCACCTGCGTTCAGCCGCGTTGCCGGCTGGCCCTTCGGTCAGGTGCCCGTTGCCGGAGCCGGGTTGGCGGGACCACAGCGGAGCGAAGCGCTGGACTTCATCGCCGGATCCGGACGCGGAGTCGTCGGTCAGGACATCGTGCGACTCTCCACGATGCCGGTCTGGCGCGAGGGTCGGCTGGAGCCTCGGCCGTTCACGCTGCGCGCCTATGTGATTGCGACATCGGATGGGTGGGAGGTGCTGCCCGGCGGCTTCTGCCGCGTTGCCGAAACGCAGGATCCGCGAGCCCTTTCCATGCAGTTCGGCGGGCGATCAGCCGATGTATGGATCACTTCGGACCGGCCTGTCGACGTGTCCGTTTCGTTGCTTCCACAGGCCGGAACGCCGGTCGTGCGCCGCATCATCGGCTACCTGCCCAGCCGGGCCGCCGAGAACCTGTTCTGGCTGGGGCGCTATCTGGAGCGGGCCGAGGCGACACTGCGGGTCGTGCGGTGCCTGGCGGGTCTGAGCGTCGAGAACTCCGAGACGAACGGCCCGGCTCGCGAGGCGCTCGTCAGGCTTCTCGACCTCCTTGGCGCCTGGGGCGCATCGCCGGTTCCAGTTCCCACGATGCGCGGCGCGGCGACGGCGACCATCGAATCGTCGCTGTTCGCGACATCCCACCCGGGGTCGGTGCGCTGTTTGCTGGACGAGGTCCGACGCACCGCATCGGTGATCCGGGACCGCCTGTCGCCCGATGCCGTGCGCGCGCTGGCGGCGCTCGCGGCCCCGTTCGACGATCCTGCCGATCACCGGCGCGGACCCGGCGCTGCGCTCGAGATGGCCGAGCATGCCCTGCGGATCATTGCCGCCTTCTCCGGGCTGGCGCAGGAAAACATGAACCGGCTTTCCGGCTGGCGCTTCCTCGAGATCGGCCGTCGCATCGAGCGGGGAATCCTCACCGGCCGCTTCGTGCGCCGGCTTGCCGATCGCGAAGCGCCGCCGGCCTGCCTCGATGCGCTGCTCGAACTCACCGACAGCCAGATCACCTATCGCGCGCGCTACCTGATGGGCGCGCAACGCCTGCCGGCTGTCGATCTGGTCGCCCTCGACGACGGCAACCCTCGTTCCATCGCCTTTCAGGTCGCGCGACTGCGCGATCACCTCGCCGGCCTCTCCGACCTGCCGAACCACGCCGAACTCGACATCCCGCAGAAGATCGTCCTTCAACTCAGCACCGCACTGAAAGTGATCGACATCGCCGACATCGAGACGGAGACCGTGCTGTCGGTCGAGAACCGGCTGATGGACCTTTCCAACGAGATCACGCAGCGTTTCTTCACCCAGGCCGGCATCACGGCCGACGGTGCGGAGGATGCGACGTGATCTACGACATCGACCACGTCACGATCTACGATTACGGCAGCCGCGTCGGCTCGTCGCGCTGCCTGTTGCATCTGGAGCCGCGGGACGAGCCTGGCCAGTCCGTGCTGTCCTGCTCCGTCGATGTCGAACCCGCCCCGGTCGAGGTCGCAGCAGGCCGGGACTTCTTCGGCAATGGCATGAGGATCGTGCGGCTGGGCGAAGTCCATTCCAGGCTCATGATCCGCGCCCGCTCACGCGTCGCAGTGGTGCCCGTCCCGGGACCGCCGCCGGCGCTGTCGTGGGAGCAGGTGCGGGACGAGGCGATTGACGTCGCCGACCTCGGTTCCGATAGCCCTGTCCACCACGTCTTTCCCAGCCGTTACGTGCCTGAGATCCGGGCGGCCACCGAACTTGCGCGCGGATCTTTTTCGCCCGGCACACCCGTCGTCGAGGGCGCCTTGCACCTTGCGACCAGGATCCATGCCGACTTCGCCTACGATCCCGACGCGACGGAGGTCTCCACACCGCTCCGCGACGTCGTCGCGACGCGCCGGGGCGTCTGCCAGGACTTCGCCCACCTCATGATCGCAGGGTTGCGTGGGCTCGGGATTCCGGCGGCCTATGTGAGCGGCTATTTGCGGACCCGCCCGCCACCCGGCCGCGAGCGTCTCGTCGGCGCCGATGCCACTCACGCCTGGGTCGCCGTGTGGTGCGGCTCTCACGGTGGCTGGAAAGGCTTCGATCCCACCAACGCCATCGCCGCCGGAGAAGACCACGTCGTGCTCGCCCGAGGCCGGGACTACGGTGACGTTTCGCCGGTCTCGGGTGTCGTGCTGGCCTCGTCCGGCCAGCGTCTCAGCGTTTCGGTCGATGTCCGGCCCGTCGAAGGGCCGGCGCCTCAGGCGTTGGCGGGCTGATCCACGGCGCCGGCCGCCGGCGGGCCCTGCAGAATGATCTGCGATTTCGAGTCGGCGAAGCGGATGCCGTTGTCGCGCAGCGCGGCCTCGATCCGCTTGTACGCGGCGGCCCGCACCTCGAACTGCTTGCCGGGCGGCGTCTGCACCTTGCAGCGGAACACCTTCACGCCGGGCTCGATCCGGTAGAGCTTCGTCTTCAGCGGCGACACGATGAGCGGTGCGAGCTCCGGGTCCGCCAGCATCGCCTCGCCGATCTTCTTGATCAGCTTGCGCACGAATTCGCTGTCGACATCCGGGGGGAGGGGGATCTCGAACTTGTCGATCACCCAGTCGCGCGAATTGTTGCGTACCGAGCCGAGCGCGCCGTAGGGGACGAAATGCAGCGGGCCGTTCTGATGGCGAAGCGCCACCGTGCGCAACGTGATCCGCTCCACCGTGCCCTTGGCGTTGCCACCCTCGATGTAATCGCCGATCCGGAACACGTCTTCTGCCAGGTAAAAGACCCCCGACAGCACGTCTCGCACCAGCGTCTGGGCGCCGAAGCCGATCGCGATGCCGACGACTCCCGCGCCGGCGAGCAAGGGCGTCACGGCGATCCCGAAGATCGAGAGCAGCGAGAGGGCGACGACGCCGATCAAGGCAGCGCCGAGCGCCTTGCGTCCGAGCGGCAACAGCGTCAGCAGCCGTGCGTTGGCGCCGGTTTCCGGATCGCCATGGCCGACGGATGCGATCCGGCTCAGCTGCGCGTCGATCCACCCCTTTGCCCCGGACCAGACGAGATCGGCGATGAGAAGCAGCGCGACGGCGCTCAGCACCTGCGACATCAGCCTGCCCGACGGCGTCTGGGCCGCCGTCATGGCCAGCACGGGAATGTCCCAGATCACGACGCAGGCCAGTACGCCCGCAAGCGCCACGAGAAACCGGACGACGCGCAGGCTGAGGTCGGCGAGCAGCGTTTCCCATGACGGATCCATCGCCACGCCAGCGTCGCTCGCGCTGTCGGTCTCGGCAGGCGCATGTGCCGCGCGGTCGGATCGCCATGCCGCCCAGAACGCATGGACCGCTTTGCGCGACGCCGCTTCCGCCACCAGCGTCACGCTCACCGCGACGACGGTCAGCGTCCAGCGCGGAGCGCCGCCCAGCCACATCAGCCCCACGACGGCGCACCAAAGCCCGGCCGCCAGCGGTCGCGGCAGCAGGCGCACGCCCCTTCGCGTTCGCGTCTGGGGCGCCTGTCGCCCCCTCGGCCGGCGTCGGTCGAGAAGTGCGAAGGTCCCGACCAGCAGCAGCGCCGCCAGCGCCGCCGTCAGGACACCGATCGCTCCCGCCAGCCGTGGCGCCCGCTCGCCGATCACTTCCGGCGCGGCAATCCCGGCCGCGAGCGCGCCCGCGATCAGCGCCAGGGCGGGCACCATGCGCGCCGCCTCGCTGGTGGGCATCCGCAGGAGCCTTTGCCGTGGCGATTCGGGCGACATGAGCGCTCCGGTCACCGCGGCCACGAGCCTGGCGATCGCGACGGCCACGGCAATCCCGATGACGAGGTCCTGCACCACCGTCGGCATCGCGAACAGCGTCGAAACGGCCAGCGCGGTAATGGTGGACAGCAGGATCGCGGCGCAATCCGTGGCCGCCCGCCTGACCGCGATCCGCCAGGCGTCGACACGGCTGCGCGGTTCTCCGGCCAGCAGCCAGCGATAGCCCGGCGCCGCATAGGTCCAGAACAGCCATTCGAGGCCCGCGGCGACGATCAGCACGATGAGCAGGTAGGCGAAGATCCGCAGGCCGGGTTCCGACTGCAGCGCCGCCCCCGTCTCGATCCAAAGGCGCTGGAGGTCTGCCGGTGCACCGGCAAGGTCGGACGTGACCGACGCGACCCCTGCCTGTACCCGGCCCAGGAACGTCGACAGGATCATGCCCCCGTCTCCGTCGCAACCTTCTGCGTATCGACGTCCGCCGCGCCCGCGTCGGGACCCGAGGAGGCCGCGATCCAGTCCTGCGGCCGTCGCGCCGCCGACGCATCGGCGTCGGGCGGCAGAAGGCGCTCGACGGACACGGTCCCTTCGAGCACCCGGGCCCGGCAGGCGAGGCGGACCCGGGACTCGCCAGGCGGCGCGCCGAGGGTCCAGCGCTCCACGTCGTCCATGGCTGTCAACGCGTCGGCGCCGGAGATCACGCGCACGCGACAGGTGCCGCAGCGACCGCGCCCGGAGCAGACGCTCGCATGCGGCACGCGCGACAGGCGGCTCACCTCGAGGATCGACAGGCCCCGCCGCCCGCTTCCCACCAGGCCGGCGCCGTAATCCACCGCCACCACGGCGTTCCGGTTCCTGAACACGCGAAAGCCCAGCACGCCCAGCACGAGCGCAACGGCCAGCAGGTAAAGGTTCACCACCGTCTCGCGAATCGGCATCAGTTGCGGCTGGACGGACTGCAGTCTGTCCCAGCGGCGGGCGATTTCCGCGGCGAAGGCGGCGTCGGTCTCCAGCATGGCAAGGACGGCCTTGCCCGCCTCCACGAAGCCCAGAAGGGACAGGATGGGCACGGCGAAGAGCAGCGGCGTGATGAACCCGCCAGCCTTGGACCACCAGGGCTTCAATGACATCCAGCCGTACAGACCGATGCTGGCATGGGTCCAGACGATCACGACCACGGTGAGTTGCTGGATCGCGTAGGCGGGGGCCTTTTGCCAGTAGAATGCAAGGAGCGTGCGAAATCCGATGTCGAGGTCCGGCGCCAGGCCGGGCGCGATGCTCACCGTCAGGATGTGCGGGGTCAGCAGCGGGACGATGGCGAGACCGAGGGCGATCTGCACCCCGTCGCTGCGACGCAGCGCCATGCTGCGCCGCGCGGCGATCGCCTGCAACCCCAGCAGCAGGTGAAACGCGGCCGCCGCGATCAGCAGTGGCCCGCCCACCGGGTTGCTCCAGGGTGCCATGAGCACGGACGCAACGGCGGACAGGGCGCCCAGCGACACGAGGCCGGCCGCCAGGCTGATGAGATGTCCGGCGACGAAGGCCGCCAGCAGCAGGCCGCTCGCCAGCCGCATTGTCCGGATCGTCGTCGCCAGTGCCATGCAGGCTCCCTTGCCCATCGGAGGCACCACTGTGCACGCCGGATCGGGCAAGTCGAGCCCGGCGCAAGCTTCGCGCTGCGGCGCAGCATCGAAATGAGTTGCGCACCTCAGGCTCTGAGGTAGCCTGCCGGCCATGTCAGGATCGATCGCACGCGTCACCCTGGAGGACGTGGCCCGCGAGGCGGGAGTTTCCCTCGCCACGGTGGACCGCGTGATCAACCGCCGGCCGGGCGTGCGCGAGAAGACCGTGTCGCGGGTCGAGGCCGCGATCAGCAAGCTGAGCTACCGCCCGGATCCCGCCGCCGCCCGGCTGGCGCGCAACAGGTCCTTCCGATTCTGCTTCGTGCTGCCGACGGGAACCAACACCTTCATGGGCCAGCTCGCCGAGCAGGTGCGCCAGACGGCGGAGTGGCTGGCCGTGCAGCGTGCTTTCGTCGACGTTCTGCATGTCGACGTGTTCGTGCCCGACGAACTCGCCGCGACGCTGGAGCGGGTCGGTCCCGGCTATGACGGCATCGCCACCATCGCGCTCGATCACCCGCGGGTGCGTGCCGCCATCGACGACGTGGTCTCGCAGGGCACGGCCGTCGTGACGCTGGTGTCCGACGCGCCGACCTCCCAACGCCTGCACTATGTCGGGATCGACAATACGGCCGCCGGTCGCACCGCCGGATCGCTGATGGGCCGCTTCCTCGGCGGGCGCGCCGGCAAGGTGGCCGTCATCGCGGGCTCGCTCTCGTTGCGCGATCATGCGGAACGTCATTTCGGCTTCACCCAGGTCGTGTCGACCGAGTATCCCCATCTCGTCGTCCTGCCGGCGCGCGAGGGCCGGGACGACAGTGACCGCACCCGCGAACTGACGCGCGCGCTTCTGGCCGAGCACCCCGACCTTGTCGGAATCTACAATGTCGGCGCCGGCAATCGCGGGATCGGCGCCACCCTCGAGACGGACGCCCGCGGTCCCGACATCGTCTGGATCGGCCACGAGCTCACGCCGCACACCCGCCGATACCTCGTGCGGGGCGTCATGGCCGCGGTGATCAACCAGGACGCCGGGCACGAGACTCGGTCTGCCGGCCGCATCCTGCTCGCCCACTGCTCGGGCGAGCCGCTCATGCCGGACCAGGAACGCATCCGCATCGACATTTTCATCCGAGACAACCTGCCCTGACGCGCCGGCTCCGACCGTCATTGGGCAACAATCAAGCCAAGGGAGGCACCGACGTGGCTAGCAATGTGAAGGGTCCCGCCATTTTCCTCGCCCAGTTTGCGGGCGACGCGAAACCGTTCAACTCGTGGGACTCGATCTGCAAGTGGGCCGCAGGGCTCGGCTACAAGGGCGTCCAGGTGCCGACATGGGACGCCCGGCTTTTCGATCTCGCCAAGGCCGCATCGTCAAAGGCCTATTGCGACGAGATCGCCGGCGTCGCAAGGAAGCATGGCATCGTCATCACGGAGCTGTCGACGCACCTGCAGGGCCAGCTCGTCGCAGTCAATCCGGCCTATGACGAGGCGTTCGATGCCTTCGCGCCGGCAGAGGTGAAGGGCAAGCCGAAGGCCCGCCAGGCGTGGGCCGTCGAGCAGCTCATGCTAGCCGCCAAGGCGTCCCGCAACCTCGGCCTCGCCGCGACCGTGTCGTTCACGGGCGCACTCGCGTGGCCATATGTCTATCCGTGGCCGCAGCGGCCGGAGGGCCTCATCGACACGGCATTCGAAGAACTGGCGAAGCGCTGGAAGCCGATTCTCAACGCCTATGACGAGGTCGGCGTCGACGTCTGCTACGAGATTCATCCCGGCGAGGATGTCTTCGACGGCGCTACCTTCGAGATGTTTCTCGCGAAGCTGAAGAACCACCCGCGCTGCTGCATCAACTACGATCCGTCGCACTTCGTGCTGCAGCAGCTGGATTATCTTGCCTTCATCGACATCTACCACGACCGCATCAAGGCCTTCCACGTCAAGGACGCGGAGTTCAACCCCGATGGCCGTCAGGGGGTCTATTCCGGCTACCAGCCCTGGATCAGCAGGGCAGGCCGTTTCCGCTCCCTCGGAGACGGGCAGGTCGATTTTGCTGCCATCTTCTCGAAGATGGCTCAGTACGGCTACGACAGCTGGGCCGTGCTGGAGTGGGAGTGCTGCCTGAAGCACCCCGAGGACGGGGCGCGGGAAGGAGCCCGGTTCATCGCCGACCACAT
Organism: uncultured Alsobacter sp.; assembly: GCA_964544365.1. Lineage (GTDB taxonomy): Bacteria > Pseudomonadota > Alphaproteobacteria > Rhizobiales > Beijerinckiaceae > Alsobacter. Next base: position 2,717 of record CAZJCW010000002.1, on the reverse strand, counting down.
CATCCGCGTCACCGAGAAGGCTTTCGACGATTTCGCGGGCGGCAGCGTCGACAGGAAGCAGCTCAAGCGCTTCCTGGGCATCCGCTAGAGAACGACAGTCAAGAAGGAAGGGGCGTCTCATGGCCATCGAGGGCAAGGACGACGGCAGCGCCGGCGGGCGCATCAGGCTCGGCATGGTCGGTGGCGGGGAGGGCGCCTTCATCGGCGCCGTTCACCGCCTCGCTGCGCGGATGGACGATCATTACACCTTCGTGGCCGGGGCGTTGTCGTCGACGCCCGAGAAGGCCGTCCGGTCGGGTGCGGCGTTGGGCCTCGATCCCAGGCGCACCTACGGCACCTTTGTGGAAATGGCGGCGCGCGAACGGCGGCTGAAGGATGGCATCGAGGCGGTGGCCATCGTCACGCCCAACCATATGCACGCTCCCGCTGCCGCGGCCTTCCTCAAGGCCGGCATTCACGTCATCTGCGACAAGCCGCTGACAACGACGCTGAAGGAGGCGAAGGCTCTCAAGGCTCTCGCCGAGAAGTCCGGCCTCGTCTTCTGCGTGACGCACAACTACACGGGCTATCCGCTCGTCCGGCAGGCCCGCGAGATGGTGCGGTCGGGCGAACTGGGCGAGATCCGTGTCGTGCAGGTGGAATATCCGCAGGACTGGCTGACGGAGCCGTTGGAACAGACCGGCCAGAAGCAGGCCGACTGGCGCACCGATCCCGCGCGCTCCGGCGCCGGCGGCTGTGTCGGCGACATCGGCACGCATGCCTACAACCTGGCTGACTTCGTCACCGGCATCGACGTCAAGGAACTGTGCGCGGAACTCACCACCTTCGTGCCTGGCCGCCGCCTCGACGACAACGTGCAGATCATGCTGCGCTATGCGAACGGCGCACGCGGTGCGTTGTGGGCGAGTCAGGTCGCGCCCGGCAACGAGAACGGGCTGCAATTGCGCGTCTACGGCACCAAGGGTGGCTTCCACTGGCGCCAGGACAACCCGAACTACCTCTACTATACGCCGTTCGGGAAGCCGACGCAGATCCTCACCCGCGGCGGCGCCGGGGCCACGGCCGTCGCCGGGCGGGTGACGCGCATCCCGTCAGGCCATCCCGAAGGCTATCTCGAGGCATTCGCGACCATCTACACCGAGGCGGCCGCGGCCATCCGCGCGGCGCGCGACGGCAAGCCGCGCGACCCGGCGGTGACGTTCCCCTCCATCGACGATGGCGTGAAGGGCGTGGCGTTCATTGAAGCTGCCGTCAGGTCGTCGGCAAAGGGCGGAAGCTGGGTCAAGCTGTGACGGCGAGGGGAGAGGCCGACGTCCTCTCCCTTCCGGTCTCCGTCCCCAGCCGCTCGCTTTTGTTTAGTTGACTTGTTTAGTAACGCGTGTTGCACTGAACAAAGGTCGAGGGCGCCAAGACGTCCCCGCCAGAGGAAACGCCGAGCCACAACAACCGGCCGGACATCTCGACAACTGTGGGCGCCCGCCGCGATGCGGGGCCGATTTGACGTGCCCGAGAGCCAGACGGTCCGCATGGCCGCGCTGGCGGCTGCTGGAGCATGGCTTTCGTCGGCGGACGCTCCCGCAGGCGGGCCATGCGCCTGACCGATTGTCAAAGCTCAACAGGTTCAGGGGAGAACGACCCGATGAAAAAGCTGCTTGCAGGTGCGGGCGCCGTCGCCGCGGCGTTGCTGGCCACTCCGGCCACGACGCCGGCCATGGCCCAGGGCAAGACGATCACGCTGTGCTGGGCTGCATGGGACCCGGCCAACGCGCTCGTCGAGCTGTCGAAGGACTTCACCGCGAAGTCCGGCGTGAACATGAAGTTCGAGTTCGTGCCGTGGCCGAACTTCGCCGACCGGATGCTCAACGAGCTGAACTCGAAGGGCAAGCTCTGCGACCTGATCATCGGTGACTCGCAGTGGATCGGCGGATCAGCCGAAAATGGCCACTACGTGAAGCTGAACGAATTCTTCGACAAGAACGGCATCAAGATGTCCGACTTCATGTCGGCGACGGTGACGGGTTATTCCGAATGGCCGAAGGGCACGCCGAACTACTGGGCGCTCCCGGCCATGGGTGACGCGCTCGGCTGGACCTATCGCAAGGATTGGTTCGCCCGCCCCGACCTGCAGGCCGCCTTCAAGGCCAAGTACAACCGCGACCTTGCCGCGCCGAAGACGCAGACGGAGCTCAAGGAGATCGCCGAGTTCTTCCAGGGCCGCGAGATTGACGGCAAGAAGGTGTTCGGCGCCGCCATCTTTACCGAGCGCGGCTCCGAAGGCATCACGATGGGCGTCAACAACGCGCTCTATCCCTTCGGCTTCGAGTACCAGGATCCGAAGAAGCCCTACGCGATGGACGGCTTCGTGAACTCCGCCGACGCGATCAAGGGCCTCGAGTTCTACAAGGCCCTCTACAAGTGCTGCACGCCTCCCGGCTACACCGATGCCTACATGCAGGAAGGCCTCGACGCCTTCAAGTCGGGCCAGGTTGCCATGCAGATGAACTGGTTCGCCTTCTTCCCCGGCCTGGCCAAGGACGAGAAGGTGGGCGGCGACAAGATTGGCTTCTTCGTCAACCCCGGCGAGAAGACCAAGGGCTCGCAGCTTGGTGGCCAGGGTCTCTCGGTCGTCGCCTATTCGGCGAACAAGAACGAGGCGCTGGAATACATCAAGTGGTTCGCCCAGCCCGACGTGCAGAAGAAGTGGTGGTCGCTCGGCG
>CAZJCW010000001.1:11582-80345 GCA_964544365.1 uncultured Alsobacter sp. | reverse complement strand
TTGATCTTCGTCGTCATCAACAGCGTGGTCGACCTGCTCTATGCCGTCGTCGATCCCCGCCTTCGCGTGAGGGCCGGATGACGCTCCTGAAGCGTGTTCCACCCTCGGTGCTGCTCGCCTGCGTGGCGGCGCTGCTGATCATCGGCGCCGCAACCTTCGCGCCGCTCGTGGCGCCCTACGACCCGACGAACCTGAAGAGCTTCAACCTCATCGACGCGGAGATCCCGCCGCGATTCACGGCGGACGGCGATCCCCGGTTCCTGCTCGGCACCGACAACCAGGGACGCGACCTCTTTTCCACCATGCTCTACGGTGCCCGCGTCTCGATCGCCATCGGCGGCGGCGCCGTCCTTGTCGCCGCAAGCGTCGGCGTGCTGCTCGGGTTGCTTGCCGGTTATCTCGGGGGATGGGTGGATGCGCTGATCATGCGCGTCGGCGACGTCATCCTGAGCTTCCCCACGATCCTGCTCGCGCTGCTGGTCGCCGGCATCGCGCGGACGGTGTTTCCCGCCGCGGGGGGCGCGGAGTGGGCGCCGGTCATCCTCATCGGCGCGATCTCGATCCACGAGTGGGTCCAGTATGCCCGCACGGTCCGGGCGGCGACGATGGTGGAGAGCGCGCGCGACTATGTGCGGGCGGTAAAGGTGATCGGCCTGCCCTCGCACCGCATCATGCTGCGCCACATCCTCCCCAACGTGATGGGCCCGGTGCTGGTGATCGCCACCATCAACCTGGCGGCCGCCGTGCTCACCGAGGCCACGCTGTCGTTCCTCGGCGTCGGGATGCCGCCGACCTATCCCTCGCTGGGCACGCTGATCCGCATCGGCAACGAATTCGTCTTCTCGGGCATCTGGTGGATCGCGCTGTTCCCGGCACTTCTGCTGGTGCTGCTCGTGCTGGCTGTGAACGTGGTGGGCGACTGGTTGCGCGACCGCTTCAATCCGAAGCTGCGGGGGCGGTGATGAGCGACGTGACGGCCGCTGCACCCCCGGTCCTCGACATTCGCGACCTGCGCATCGAGTATCCGCTTGCCGACGGAGGAGCGTTCGTCGCCGTCGAAGGCGCATCGCTGTCGATCCTTGCCGGCGAGATCCATGCCCTCGTCGGCGAATCGGGGGCCGGCAAGACGACCGTCGGCAACGCCGTGCTGGGGCTCATCGAGAAACCCGGACGCATCGCATCCGGCTCGATCCTGATCGAGGGAAAGCCCTTTGCGTCGGGCGACCCGCAGGGAGAGATCCGCCTCGGACGCGACATCGGGGCGGTGTTCCAGGATCCGATGACGAGCCTGAACCCGCTCTTCACGGTGGAGAGCCAGCTTGTCGAAACCATTCTTGCGCACCAATCCATAGGGCGTGCGGCGGCGCGCGAGAGGGCGCTGGAGCTTCTGCGGGCGGTCGGCATCCCGGAACCGGAGCGACGGCTTGGCGCGTATCCGCACCAGTTGTCCGGCGGACAGCGTCAGCGCGTGGTCATCGCCGCGGCGCTGGCGTGCAAACCGCGGCTGCTGGTCGCCGACGAGCCGACGACGGCCCTCGACGTGTCGATCCAGGCGCAGATCCTCGACCTGCTGCGCGACCTGGCCGACAGCCAGCGGATCGGCATTCTCCTGGTGACCCACAACATGGGCGTCGTGGCGCAGATCGCCGACCGGGTGACGATCATGCACCGGGGCGCGATCGTCGAGAGTGGGCCGGTCGCACAGGTGCTGCGGCGCCCGCAGGCCGACTATGCGAAGGCCCTGATCGGGGCGGTGCCACGGGTGGACCGGCGGCTCGATCGGTTTCCGATGCTCGACGGGGCGAACCATGCGCGGGCGGCCCAGGCGCGGGCGGATTTCCGCGCGAGGCTCGGCGACCCGAGGCTCGGTGACGGCCCGGCATCGGGTCAGCAGGACGCCTCCGCGACGCCGCTGCTCGCCGTGAAGAACCTCACGGTGGACTATCTTTCGGGCGGCTGGCTGCCTGGCATCAAGCGAACCGGCTTTCGCGCCGTCGACGACGTCAGCTTCGCCGTCATGCCGGGCGAGGTCTTCGGCCTCGTCGGGGAATCCGGCTGCGGGAAGACGACGATCGCCAACGTGGTTGCCGGGTTGCGCCGCCCGAGCGCCGGGACCGTGTCCTTCCGTGGACAGGTGATCGCTGGAGACGGCGCGACGGGGTGGGCGGGGCGTTCGCGGCGCGCGATCCAGATGATCTTTCAGGATCCCTATTCGTCGCTGAATGCGCGCATGCGCGTCGGGTCGATCCTCTCCGAACCGATCCTTTTCTATCGACTCGCCGCGACACGCGACGAGGCCGCGCGAGACGTCGAGACGCTGATCGAGGCCGTGGGCATGGAGAGCGACGCGGCGCAGCGTTACCCGCACGCCTTCTCGGGAGGCCAGCGCCAGCGCCTCTCGATCGCCCGCGCCCTCGGCGCCCGGCCGACCCTGATCGTATGCGACGAGCCGACATCGTCCCTGGACGTCTCCGTCCAGGCACAGATCCTGAACCTTCTGAAGGATCTGCGCGACGCCACCGGGCTGACGCTCCTGCTGATCAACCACGACCTCGCCGTCGTCCGGCAGATGTGTGACCGCGTGGCGGTCATGCAGAGCGGCAAGCTCGTCGAAGTGGCCGCGGCGGAGGCTCTCTTCACGACGCCCGAGCATTCCTACACACGGCACCTGCTCTCGCTCGTGCCGACGCTCGACCGCGTGCGCGGCGAGCCGGACTGAGGCGGACGAGACCGAAAACTGGAGAGGCGACATGGCCGACATTCTCATCGTCAACGGCATCGTCGTGACGCTCGACGGCGAGCGGCGCGTGATCGAGGACGGCGCCGTCGCCATCACGGCCGATCGCATCGTCGCCGTTGGAACGACGGCGGACGTGACGGCAGCCCACACGGCGCCAACGGTCATCGATGCAAGGAACAAGGTGGTGATGCCGGGCCTTGTCGACGGCCATGCCCATGCGGGACACGGCCTCATCAAGACGATGGGCGGCGGTCGCAGCGACGTCTGGTACAAGGCCTGCGAGGTCGCCTACACGGTCGCCTCCCCGCCGGAATTCTGGCGTGCCGAGGCCAGGCTGGCTGCGTTGGAGCGCCTGCGCTTCGGCGTCACCACGGGCGTCTCGCTGCTGGGTGGCGGGGACACGATCCTGCGCACCGACGAGCCTGTCTACGGGGACGCCCATGCCGAAGGCGTCCGAGAAGTGGGCACGCGTTCGGTCATCGCCATCGGAACGACCCGCCCGCCTTTCCCGCGCACCTACGCCCGCTTCGTCGACGGGGTCGCGGTGGAGCGTCCGGTGAGCTTCGACGAGCAGTTCGCGAGTTGCGAGACCCTCGTCAAGCGCTGGCACGGCAGCCATGGCGGACGCCTCAACATTGCGATGATCACGCCGACCTTGAGGGCGGAGCATGAGAAGAGCCTGAGCCCGTCAGATCTCGCGCTCGCGCGCGAGCAGACCCTGAAGGTGGCGGGGCTTGCGAAGGAGGCGGGCCTCGTCTTCACGCAGGACGGACATACGCGGGGCAGCGTCGCCTATGCTCACGAGCTCGGCGTCCTCGGCCCGAACGCGCTACTCTCCCACTCGACCGGCCTGACGGACGACGAGATCCGCATCGTGGCCGACACGGGGACGCACATCGCGCACAATCCGAGTGCGGTTGCCTCGATCCTCGCACGCTGTCCCGTCACGGAGCTCCTCGAGGCAGGCGCCAACGTGTGCCTCGGCTCGGACGCAACGGCGCCGGACCGGTCGGGCGACATGTTCCGCCACATGCAGCAGTGCATGCACTACCATCGCACGTTCCACCACGATCCGACCTGGCTGCCGCCGGGGCGCGTCCTCGAGATGTGCACGATCGACGGCGCCCGCGCCCTCGGGATGGCGGACCAGATCGGATCCCTGGAGGTCGGCAAGAAGGCCGACGTCGTCCTCCTCGACATGCGGCGGCCGCACATCTATCCGCTGAACATGCCCGTGTTCAGGCTCGTCTACTTCGCCAACGGCAACGACGTCGACACGGTGATCGTCGATGGCCGCATCGCGCTGCAGGGTCGCAAGGCGATGCTGGTCGACGAGGACGAGATCCTCGACGACGCGCAGAGGGAGGCCGAGAGGTTCCTCGACCGTGCCGGAATGCGCGACGCACTTGCGACGCCGCCGACGTTCTGGCGGCATGTTCGCGCCACGGACCAGATCGAGCACCACTAGCGTGGGCGATGCGGAGGCTGCGATGGGCGGAACGATCTACGTCATCAACCCCAACTCCTCGACCGCCGTGACGGCGGGCATCGATGCCGCGATGGAGCCGTTGCGGGTGGCCGGCGGTCCGCCGATCGCGTGCTTGACACTGGAAGAAGGGCCGCCGGGCATCCAGTCCCAGCGCGACGTGGACGGAGTCATCGGCCCGCTGCTGCGGCGGGCCTCGGCGATCGAGAACGAGGCCTCGGCCTTCGTCGTCGCCTGTTTCAGCGATCCGGGCCTGCATGCCTTGCGCGAGCAGAGCCGGCGACCGGTCCTGGGAATTGCCGAGTGCGGCGTGCTGACCGCGCTGACGCTCGGCCAGCGCTTCGGCGTCATCGCCATCCTGGCGACGTCGATCCCGCGGCACCTGCGCTACTTCGGGGCGATGGGCGTGATGCAACGCTTCGCCGGCGACCTGCCGATCGGCATGGGCGTGGCGGACCTCGCCGACGGCGAAACCACCCTGCGACGCATGGTCGATGTCGGCCGCACGCTGCGGCGGGACCACGGCGCCGACGTCCTCGTGATGGGGTGCGCCGGCATGGCCCGCTTTCGACAGCCACTCGAGGACGCCGTCGGCATACCGGTGGTCGAGCCCACCCAGGCGGCCGCGGCGATGGCGCTCGGCCGTGTCCTTCTTCAACGCGAAACGCACTGACATCAGGAGCCTCGAGGCCATGGCACTGCTCGATGAATCCGCCGCCGGCGTCTACATCATCACCGTCACGCCCTTCTCCGACGACGGAGCGCTCGACCTCGCCAGCATCGACTCGATGGTCGACTATTACCTCGAACGCGGCGCCACGGGCCTGACGGTCCTCGGCATGATGGGCGAGGCGCCCAAGCTCACCGCGGCGGAATCCGCGACCGTCGTCCGGCGCGTTCTCTCACGGGTCGGCGGACGGGTGCCGGTCGTCGCCGGCGTGTCGTCGCCGGGCTTCGCGCCGATGAAGGAATTGTCCGAGCAGGTGATGGACATGGGAGCGGCGGGCGTCATGATCGCGCCGCCGGGGACGCTGCGTACGGACGACCAGATTTACGGCTATTTCGAAACCGCTGCCGCCATGCTGGGGCCTATCCCCTTCGTCCTGCAGGATTATCCGCTGGCCAGCGGCGTGCAGATCGCCGTCGGGACGATCCTGAAGATCGTCAAGAACATGCCGACCTGCGTGATGCTGAAGCACGAAGACTGGCCGGGACTGGCGAAGATCACCGCCGTCCGCGCCTCGAGCGACAAGGGCGAGACGCGCCGCATCTCGATCCTGTGCGGCAACGGAGGGATCTTCCTGCCCGAGGAAATGTCGCGGGGGGCGGACGGCGCGATGACGGGCTTCGCGTTCCCCGAGATGATGACCGGGGTCTGCGCCGCCCACCGGGCCGGGGACGTCGAGCGCATGCACGACATCTTCGACGCGTACCTCCCGCTCGCCCGCTACGAGCAGCAGCCGAATTTCGGGCTGCTGGCCCGCAAGTACATCCTCGCCAAGCGCGGCGCGATCCGCTCTGCCGCGCTGCGGAAGCCCGCCGGCGCCCTGTCCGCGCTGGACATCGCGGACATCGAGCGCCTTCTGGCCCGCCAGTCGAGACGGCTGGCGGAGATCGGCTGAACGGCTAGCGGTTCGTCCGGACGCGGCCGAACGGCAAGACGCGCTCGGGGTCGGCGGGCGCCGGCGCTTTCGCAAGGGACGGGGGCTCGAGAAAGCGCCCGAGATCCTCCAGGCTGTCGATCCTGATCTTGTTGTGCGTCGACGAGACCCCGAAATCCTTCAGCATCGTGAGGTAGCGCGACAGCATTTCCGGCGCGAAGCCGAGCAGGTCGGCAATCTTGCCCTTCGGCAGGCAGATATCGACCGGGGCCGTCGCTTTGCGCCTTTTTGATTCCGCGATGAGCCAGGCCGCGAGGCGGTCCGCGCCGTTGCGGATGTGGGCGCCCTGCTTCTCGCGGATCAGATCGCGGCAATAGCTGGCGCACTCCTGCAAGGCCGCGAAGGCGAACTGCGGCGCACTGACCAGGCATTCGCGGATCACCCCTGCGGGGATCCGCAGCACGATGCAATCCGTGAGCGCCGCGTAGGACGATATCGTCACGTCGTCCAGCGCGACCGCGTTGAGCGGGAAAAACTCGCCGGCGTAGATGAACGTCAGGCAGCGCTCGACATCGAAAACCTTTGCGCTGCACTCGATCGTGCCGTCGATGAGATAGTAAAAGTAGGACGGACGGTCGTCCTGTTCCTGGATCACCGTGCCCTTCGGGCGGCTTTCAATGGCCGATTGTCCGGCCAGTCTCTCCAGACACGTAACGGGCAGGACCTTGAGCATGGGCAGGCCCTGCAGAAGTTCAATCGATGGCCTCATCGGGGGGGGCTCCAGAGTGACGATAGCTGGAGCTTGGTCATGGAACGGACGAACGCTCTTTGATGTGTGTCACAACGACAGATTGAATTTCTTAGCACGTTCGTCGGTCGACGCGTCCGCTTTGCGACAAACGGACAGGCCGGACCGCGTCTGCTGACCGGTGCTGCCATCGCGGGGCCGGAGAAAAAGTCCGCAGGGCCCCGAGCCTCCCGGCACGCATGGCGCGACCGGCATCCCGCGGGACGAGCCCGGAACGCGGGGATGAGACTTTTGCAAGGCAGCGGTTGAGCTTGCGCCGTTTGAGGCACTACGATCGACGGCAACGATCTGAGACGGCGGTCGGCGAACGGCCGCTCGCGGGACGGACACCGGGGAAGGCTACGCCATGAAGATCACGGCCATCGAGACGATGCGGACGGACGAGTTCTCGAACGTGCTGTGGGTCCGGGTCCACACCGATGCGGGCATCATCGGGCTCGGCGAGACTTTCTACGGCGCGGACTCCGTCGCGGCTCACATCCACGACACGCTGGCGATCCGGCTCCTCGGCAAGAATCCGCTGCACATCGAGGCGCTGCATCGGGAGATGGTGAGCCTGCCGATGGCGCAGTCCTGCACCGGCGTGGAGTATCGCGCCGCTTCCGCCGTCGACATCGCGCTGTGGGACATCTTCGGCAAGGTGTGCGGCCAACCGGTCCACCAGATGCTCGGTGGCCTGTGCCGGGACAAGCAGCGCATCTACAACACCTGTGCCGGTTACGGCTACGTCCGCTCCCGCAACATCAAGCCCGTCGCCAACTGGGCCACCCACGAGGCGGAAGGGCCCTACGAAGACCTCGATGCCTTCATGAACCGGGCCGACGCCCTGGCGGAAAGCCTCCTGGCACAGGGCATCACGGCCATGAAGATCTGGCCCTTCGATCCGCCGGCCATCGAGAACCAGGGCGCCTTCATCACGCCCGACCAGATGCGCAAGGCCATCGAGCCCTTCGAGAAGATCCGCAAGGCGGTCGGCGACCGCATGGAGATCATGGTCGAGCTCCACTCGCTGTGGAACCTGCCGATGGCGAAGGTCATCTGCAAGGCTCTCGAGCCTTACAAGCCGACCTGGTACGAGGACCCGATCCGCATGAACTCGCCGCAGGCCCTCGCCGAGCTGGCGCGCTCGACGGATGTCTGGATCTGCGCGTCGGAGACGCTGGGGTCGCGCTACCCCTACAAGGACATGCTCGACCGCGACGCCATGCACGTCGTGATGGCCGACCTGTGCTGGACCGGCGGGCTCACCGAGGGCCGCAAGATCGCGGCGATGGCCGAGACCTACCACCGTCCCTTCGCGCCGCACGACTGCATCGGACCGGTGGGATTCATCGCCGGCATCCACATGTCGTTCAGCCAGCCCAACACGCTCATCCAGGAGTCGGTCCGGGCATTCTACGCGGGCTGGTACAAGGAGCTCGTCACGACGCTTCCGACGATCCGGGACGGCTTCGTCTATCCGATGGAAGGACCCGGCCTGGGAGTCGAGCTTCTGCCGTCGGTCTTCGAGCGCACCGACCTCACGGTCCGACGCTCGCAGGCCTGAGCCTTCCGCCGGTGGCGGGCCGTCGTCTCACCCCAGGCGGCCGACCAGCCGGTCCTCGACATTCTGGAGATGGTGCCGCATCGCGTCCGCCGCGGCGCCGGGTTCCCGGTGCGACAGGGCGTCGACGATCCGGTCATGGTCGGCGAAGCTGTGATGGTCCGCGGGCGGCCGGCTGTGGCTCGGCCGCGCGCGCCCCCAGGTCACCGCGCGGCGCACGGCGTTCAGGGTTTCGAGCAGAGCCAGGAGAATGGGGTTGTGCGCCGCCTCGGCGATCTGGTGGTGGAACCGGGAGTCGAAGGCTTCGTACTCGCGCCACGTCTCCGCATCGCGGCAGGCTACCGCGATCTCGGCCAGCGTGGCGAGATCCGCCGCGGTGCCGTTGACGGCCGCGAGGCGGGTCAGTTCAGGCTCGAGCGCGATGCGCGCCTTCATGACCTGCAGCGGGTTCGACCGCTGCGCGAGGTCGGAGACGTGCACGAGCTGCGGCGGTCTGCTGCCGAGGAACGTGCCCTTGCCGACATGCCGCCAGATCTGCCCCTCGCTTTCGAGGACGGCGAGCCCCTTGCGGACCTCGGCGCGCGTCACGCCGAGGACATCCGCCAGTTCACGCTCAGGCGGCAGCCGTCCGTCATCCGGCAGCGCGGCGGAAGCGAGGTAGCCGCGAAGCTGCGCCAGGACGCCGGAGATCGCCAGATAGGGCGGTGGATTGACGCGATCGTCCATCGAAAATCCCGAAACAGCTCGTTTCGTAACTGATTCCACAGCGTCGCGAAAAACTCAACCATTGCCGGATTGGTTGGCGCATCTCTCGCGCAGGATTCTTGCGCTGCAAGCCCTTGACAGGCGCTTTCGTTCCCCCAGAATAACCAAAACAGTATTGGTTGCGACCGATCGGTCAATCGATCGGCGCCATTTGGGGAGGATGACGGCATGGCATGGAAAGAAAGAATCCTGGGTGCGACGCTCGGTGCGGCTGGCCTTGCCGCGCTGATGGTGGCGGCTCCGGCTCAGGCGCAGACCAAGGTCCGCGTGGCTCTCGGTGACGTCCTGTCGACCGAAACCCTGTCGATGATCATCGCGCTCGAGCGCGCCAAGGAGAAGGGCGTCGACTATCAGGTCACCCACTTCGCGAAGGAAGACCTCGCGATCCAGGCGGTGATCAACGGGCAGGCTGACCTCGGCGTCGGCACGCCGTACGCGGTGGTCCAGAAGAGCAAGGCGCCGCTGCGCATCCTCTTCCAGGGCACGCGCCTCGTGTTCTTCCCGGTCGCCGACAAGAAGTACAAGACCTGGAAGGACATGAACGGGCAGCCGATCACCTTCCACGCGCGGGCGACCGGCACCGAGGCCATCGGCAACATCATCGCCAAGCGCGAAGGCATCCAGTTCGGCGAGCGCAGCTACGTTCCCGGCTCGGAGAACCGCGTGATCGGCATGATGAAGGGCCAGATCAACGCCACGATCGTCGACCTCGCGAACAAGAACCTGCTGATGGAGAAGGCGGGCGACCGCTTCCACATCCTCCCCGGCGTCAGCCAGCCGGCCTCCGACGAGACGCTGTTCGGCAACATCGACTGGATCCAGAAGAACGAGAAGCAGGTCGACATCATCGTGACCGAGTTCCTGCGGCTGTGGGTCGAGATGGCCAAGACCCCCGAGATCGTCGAGCAGGAGCGCGCCAAGCGGAAGCTGATGGCCGACCAGCCGAAGGAGGTTCTGGAGAAGATCACCGCCTTCTACACGGTCGCGACCAAGGAAGGCGTGTACTCGCCGCTCGGCGGCAACGCGGACGTCGCCAAGGCCGACTTCGAGTTCTACACCGAGGCCGGCCAGATGCAGGGCCCGGCCGCGGATCTGAAGGTCGAGGACTTCTGGTACCTCGCTCCGCTCGAGAAGGCGCGCAAGGCCGTCGGAAGCTGACCGGACGAACTCAACCGCGTGGCCGGCATCGGCCGGCCACGCGTCCAACCACCCTCGATACCGCAAACAGGCCCGCGCCCGTGCAAACCACCGACGTCGCACCGACCGTCGCCGCACTTCCCCCTGCCCGGGAGGCAACCAGGCTGACGGACGTGCTCATCCATCCGCTGGTGCTTCGCATCGTGTCGTTCGCGGCCGTTCTCGGATTGTGGGAATACGCCGGCCGCATTCCGCTCAGCGCCGCGTTTCCGACGTTCCTCGAGACCCTGGTCGGGCTTCGCGACATCGCGGCCGACGGATCGCTGGGCAAGGCCTTCCTGATCACGCTGAAGCCCCTCCTGATCGGCCTCTCGGTCTCGGTCGTCCTCGGCGTGGGTCTCGGCGTCCTGATGGGACTGCACCGGCCATCGGAGTGGCTGATCGCGCCGATCTTCATCATCGCGCAGGCCGCGCCGCTGGCGGCGCTGATCCCGGTGCTGACCTTCGCCTACGGCATCGGCCTCACGGCGAAGGTGCTGACGGTGTGCATCATGGCCATGCCGGTGATCGTGCTCAACACGCTGGGCGCCGTGCGCAACACGCCGCAGTCCTTGCTGGAGATGTCGCGGTCGTTCCTGGCATCGCGCGGCCAATCGATCCGGCACGTGATCCTGCCGTCGGCGAGCCCGATGATCTTTTCGGGTCTGCGGCTCGGCAGCGCGGCGGCCTTCATCGGCGTCATCCTCGCCGAACTGCTCATCACGCCGACGGGGATCGGGGACATCATCTCCTACAACCAGTCGGTCGCCGACTACCCGAAGATGTATGCGGCGATCCTGTCGATCATCGTCTTCGCGGTCCTGTTCATCGAATTGCTGGAGCGGGTCGAAGTGAGCCTGTTCCGGCCGGAGAAGCGCCCATGAGCGTCAGTCACATCGCCTCTTCCGGCACGGCCGCCCCGCCGCCGCCGACAGTCTCCGCCGCGCCGCGCGCCATCGTCGAGGTGCGGAACGTGACGAAGACCTATGCCGGTGGCGTCGAGGCGCTGAGCGGGATCTCGCTGGAGTTTCCCGAAGGCCGGCTGACGACCCTGCTCGGCCCGTCCGGCTGCGGCAAGACCACGCTGCTCAAGATCATCGCCGGCCTCATCCCGGCCAGCGGCGGCCAGGTGCTCGTGGACGGGCGGGAAGTGACCGGACCGGGACCGGAGCGGTCCTTCGTGTTCCAGGACTTCGCGCTGATGCCCTGGGCCAGCGTGCTGCGCAACGTGGCCTTCGGACTTGAACTGCGGGGCATGGCGCGGTCCGAGCGCGAGGCCATCGCCGAGCGCCACATCGCGCGGGTCGGGCTCAAGGGCTTCGAGTACAAGTATCCGCACGAGCTGTCCGGAGGCATGCGCCAGCGTGTCGGCCTGGCGCGGGCGCTCGCGGTCGACTCGAAGGTCGTCATGATGGACGAGCCCTTCTCGGCCGTCGACGAGCAGACCCGGCGCAAGTTCCAGGAGGAGCTGCTCGAGCTCGTGGCGAAGGAGGGCAAGACCTTCCTCTTCGTCACGCACAGCATCGAGGAGGCGGTCTACGTCTCGGACCGGATCGTCCTGCTCTCGCGCCGGCCGAGCCGGGTGTCGGCGATCATCGAGCCGAAGATCGTGCGCGGCGACGATCCCGAGAAGATCCGCCGGGACAGCGCCTATCTCGACGCCGTCGAAGACATCTGGCAACAGCTCAAGCGCTATCTCGACTGAGGCATACGCGAATGGTGATCGCCGGGTTCCAGCTTCCGATGATGTCGGCCCTGATCGTCTGGGCCGTCCTGTGGGAAATCGTCGGCCACACGGAGGCCGGCTTCATCCTGCCGCCGCTGTCGGCCATCATCTTCCGGGTTTTCGAGATCGTGCCGACGCCGTCCTTCGGCGAGGCGCTGCTGATCACCGGGCGCGCCTTCTTCAGCGGCAACGCCATCGCGATCCTCGTCGGCATCCCGCTCGGGATCCTCATGGGCCGCTCGGTGATCGCCGACCGGCTCCTGCTGCCCTGGGTGAACCTGTTCCTCTCCGCCCCGCTGAGCGCGCTCGTACCGGTGATCATGGTCATCTTCGGCCTCGGCGAGACGACGATCATCCTCACCGTGGTGCTCTTCGCCATGTGGATCATCGTGCTGAACACGCGGGCCGGCGTGAAGGCGATCTCCCCCTCGCTGGTGGAGATGGCGCGCAGCTTCGGCGCCAACGAGTGGCAGGCGTTCACGCGGATCTATGTCTGGGCGGCGCTGCCGGAAATCCTGGCCGGAATCCGGCTCGGCGTGATACGCGCGGTGAAGGGCGTGATCATCGGCCAGCTGCTCGTCTCCGTGGTCGGCTTCGGCACGCTGTTCGAGGTCTACCAGTCCCACTTCCTGATGGAGCACTTCTGGGCGCTGCTGCTGGTGCTGTTCGCCTTCGCGTTCATCCTCAACGAGCTGCTGGCCCGGCTGGAGAAGCACTTCAGTTACTTCGCGGCCTCGCGCTGACCCCTTCCCCTCTTGCTGAACAAGGATCCCGCAAGATGAACATCGCCACGCCCCAGTCCTACGTCGTGCCGGCGCCGGAGACCGTCACGGTCCCCGTCCGCGGCACCAGCGCGCGGTTCCCCGTGCACCGGATCTACTGCGTCGGCCGCAACTATGCCGCGCACGCCATCGAGATGGGCGGCGATCCGAACCGCGAGGCGCCCTTCTTCTTCCAGAAGAACCCGAACACGGTGGTGACGGGCGGCGCGGACTTCCCCTATCCGCCGCGCAGCAACAACGTCCACCACGAGATCGAGATGGTCGTGGCGCTCGGCAAGGGCGGCAAGGACATCCCGCTGGAGAAGGCGCTGGATCACGTCTACGGCTATGCCGTCGGCCTGGACATGACGCGCCGCGACCTGCAGGACGAGTGCAAGAAGGCCGGTCGCCCGTGGGAGATCGCCAAGGCGTTCGAGCACTCGGCCCCGATGGGCGAGATCGTCCCGGCGGCCGTCGTCGGCCACCTCGCGCAGGGCGCGATCTGGCTGAAGGTCAATGGCGAGGTCCGCCAGCAGGGCGACCTCAACCAGATGATCTGGAAGGTGCCGGAGATGATCTCCTACCTGTCCGGCCTGTTCGAGCTGCACCCCGGCGACCTCATCATGTCCGGCACGCCGTCCGGCGTCGGCGCGATCGTGCGCGGCGACGTGATGGAAGGCCATGTCGACGGCCTCGGCAGCTTCGTCACCAAGGTTTCCTGACGCGGCTCCTGCCGGTCGAAACAAGCCAGGGGCGGCCCGCGTGGCCGCCCTTTTTCATGCCGCCCCTCAGCCGCGGAGCACGGTGCGCAGGTCCACGCCGGGCTGTACCGCGATCTGGAGGTCGAGGTCGCCTTCGACGTGCGACAGGTGCTCGGCCATGAGCCGCGCCGCGCGCTCGCCGTCGCGGGCGCGCAACGCGTCGACGAGATCGGCGTGGTCGTGCGTTCCGCATTGCGAGGCGCCGGTGCGGCCGTAGAGGGCGATGACGAGGGCCGAGCGCGAGATCAGCTCGCGCAGGAACGCGGCCAGCACCTCCTGCTTCGGGATCGCGGCGATGCGAAGGTGAAAGTCGCCCGAGAGGCGGATGGCCGCCGGGCGGTCGCCGTCCCGCAGCGCGCGGTCTTCCTCCGCCAGGTGCAGGCGCAATGTCGCGATGTCCCCGGCCTGCACCATGGCCGCCGCCTCGCGGATCAACGCCGTCTCGATCACGCGGCGGGCATGGAACACCTGCCGGGCCTCCGCCACGGACGGCGAGGCAATGGCGGCGCCCCGGTTCGGCCTGATCGTCACGATGGCGTCGCGCGCCAGCATGCGAAGGGCGGCCCGCACGATGGTGCGGCTGACACCGAAGGTGGCGCCCAGATCGTCTTCCCCGAGCCGCGTGCCCGGCGGCAGCCGATGCTCGACGACGGCGCGGATGATGGCGTCGGCGATGTCGGAAGCCCTGTCCGTCCTCGTCTCGTCTGTCACGGATCCGGCCATTCCTGTTGCCGGGCCAGTGTGCCATGGCGATCGCCGAAACCGATGGGCGATTTGTATACGATCGATGATCGTCTCGTATCCAACTGCCGGATTATTGGGCACCCGACCTCGCGGTTCAGCAGGTGGGATCTGCAATTTCCGTCGATTCATCAGTTGGATTCTGTGGAAATGACGGAGCCGGGGGCGTTGGCACAGCCCTTGTAAACCAGTCGTCACCGCAAGGAGTGACGGCGTGAAGGGTTCGGCTCTCGAACTGGTCAAGGTGACGAAGCGCTTCGGCGCGACGACGGCTGTCGATGGCATCGACCTGCGCGTCCCTGCCGGCACCTATTGCTGCCTGCTGGGCCCGTCCGGCTGCGGCAAGACCTCCACCCTGCGGATGATCGCCGGGCACGAGGCCGTCACCGGCGGCGACATCATCCTCGGCGCGACCAACGTGACGGACCTGCCGCCGGCAGCGCGCGGCACGGCGATGATGTTCCAGAGCTACGCGCTCTTTCCGCATCTCACCTGCATCGACAACGTCGCCTTCTCGCTGAAGATGCGCGGCGTCGACAAGGCGACGCGGCGCGCCCGGGCGATGGAACTCCTCACCCTCGTGGCGATGGATCCCTACGCGGAGCGACTGCCGTCCCAGCTCTCGGGCGGCCAGCAGCAGCGCGTCGCGCTGGCGCGCGCCCTCATCACAGAACCGCAGATCCTGCTGCTCGACGAGCCGCTTTCGGCACTCGACCCCTTCCTCCGCGTCAAGATGCGCGCCGAGTTGAAGGGCATGCAGAAGCAGCTCGGCATCACCTTCGTCCACGTGACGCACGGGCAGGACGAGGCCATGGCGCTTGCCGACATCGTGGTCGTGATGAACCGCGGCCTGATCGAGCAGGCTGGTTCGCCGCGCGAGGTGTTCAACCGCCCGCGCACCGCGTTCGTCGCCCGGTTCATCGGCGGGCACAACGTCATCGACACGCCCGCGGGGGCCGTCGCGGTGAGGGCCGACCGGCTCCGCCTGACGCCCGGCGCGGGCGGGCGCATCGGCGCGCGCGTCAGGGATGTCGAATACCAGGGGACGTACATCCAGGTCGCCCTCGAGGCGCCGGGCGCGCCCGACCTGACCGCGCAGATCAGCGAAGCCGATTTCGACGCAACGCCCATGGCTCCAGGCGACGCCGTGGCCGTGGACTGGCTCGACCGCGACATCCACCCGTTAACCCCCGCCGCGTGACGCGACGGACCACACAGGAGCAGGCGCATGACCGACCATACTGAGGGCAAGACGAAGGCGGGCGTTTCCCGCCGCACGATCCTGAAGACGGCCGGCGCGGCTGCGGGCGTCGCTGCCGGCTCGGGCGCGATCACCGGCTTCCCCGCCGTCTTCTCGCAGGAGAAGAAGGTGCTGCGCTATCTCGGCACGGCGGTGAACCAGTCCGACGACATCAACAAGCAGCTCTTCAAGGACACCGGCATCACGCTGGAATACATCTCGGCGACGACGGACGACGTCACCAAGCGCGTCATCACCCAGCCGAACTCCTTCGACGTGCTCGACACCGAGTACTTCAGCCTGAAGAAGCTGATCCCGTCCAAGAACATCCTCGCGCTCGACGCGAAGAAGATCAAGGAATTCAACAACATCACTCCGGTCTTCACGAAGGGCGAGCTGCCCAGCGGCAAGAAGATCGGCGACCAGGGCACGGCGCCCAAGAAGGTGATGTTCCTCGAAGGCCGTGACTCCACGACCTTCGCCAAGGGCGTGACGGAGTGGGTGACGCTGATCCCGACCGTCTACAACGCCGACACGCTCGGCATCCGTCCGGACCTGATCAAGCGTCCGATCGAGAGCTGGAAGGAGCTGCTGAACCCCGAGTTCAAGGGCAAGGCCTCCATCCTCAACATCCCGTCGATCGGCATCATGGACGCCGCGATGGTCGTCGAGGCGGCCGGCCTCTACAAGTATCCCGACAAGGGCAACATGACGAAGGCCGAGATCGACCTCACCATGAAGGTCCTCACCGAGGCCAAGAAGTCCGGCCAGTTCCGCGCCTTCTGGAAGGACTTCAACGAGTCCGTGAACCTGATGGCGTCCGGCGAGACGGTCATCCAGTCGATGTGGTCGCCGGCCGTGACGGCCGTGCGCTCGAAGGGCATCCCCTGCGTGTTCCAGCCGCTCAAGGAGGGCTATCGCTCCTGGGCGTCGGGCTTCTGCGTGTCGAAGGGCGTGTCCGGCAAGAAGCAGGAATGGGCCTACGAGTTCGTCAACTGGTTCCTGTCCGGCTGGGCCGGCGCCTACCTCAACCGCCAGGGCTACTACTCGGCGGTCCTGTCCACGGCCAAGAAGAACATGACCGAGGACGAGTGGGGCTTCTGGATGGAAGGCAAGGCCGCCAAGAACGACGTCAAGGCGCCCGACGGCTCGCTCCTCGAGAAGGCCGGCTCCAAGCGCGACGGCGGCTCCTACGACGACCGCATGGGTTCCGTGGCCTGCTGGAACGCCGTCATGGACGAGAACGACT
This sequence comes from uncultured Alsobacter sp., assembly GCA_964544365.1. Lineage (GTDB taxonomy): Bacteria > Pseudomonadota > Alphaproteobacteria > Rhizobiales > Beijerinckiaceae > Alsobacter. Next base: position 63,748 of record CAZJCW010000001.1, on the reverse strand, counting down.
ACATGGTCCGCAAGTGGAACGAGTTCATCGCGGCCTGATGCCCTGAGCCTCCTCTCCCCGCCTGCGGGGAGAGGACCGGATTGCCGTCATGTCCCTCGCGCGGGGGCATGACGGCGCCTCCCGCTTTCCACCCAGCCGAGAGCCCAGCGCCCGTGAAGACCGGCCAGCCGTTCACGCTTCCCGCCTGGGTCCAGGCAAGCCCTCTCGCGCTCGTCTTCGCGCTGTTCTTCATCATCCCGCTCGGCTTCGTCGTGATGGTGAGCTTCTGGGACTACAACGAGTACGCCATCCTTCCCGGCTTCACGACGCGCAGCTACGTCGAGACCTTCGAGGGGTGCTACGAGGCGCTGCCGGAGCTGTGCACGATCCTGAAGACCTACTGGTCGACGGTGAAGTTCTGCTTCCTCGTCTGGATCCTGACGCTCGTCATCGGCTTCACCATCGCCTACTTCCTCGCGTTCCACGTCCGCTCGCTCACGGTGCAGATGACGCTCGCGGTGATCTGCACGATCCCGTTCTGGACCTCGAACGTGATCCGCATGATCTCGTGGATCCCGCTGCTCGGCCGAAACGGGCTGGTCAACCAGGGTCTGATCAAGATGGGGATCGTGAAGGAGCCGGTGGAGTGGCTGCTCTATTCCGACTTCGCGGTGGTCCTCGCCTTCGTCCACCTGTTCACGTTCTTCATGGTCATCCCGATCTTCAATTCCATGGCGCGCATCGACAAGCGCCTGATCGAGGCCGCCTACGATGCGGGAGCGTCCGGGTGGCAGACGTTGTGGAACGTGGTGATCCCGCTGTCCAAGCCCGGCATCGTCATCGGCTCGATCTTCGTCATCACCATCGTCATGGGCGACTTCGTCACCGTCGGCGTGATGGGCGGCCAGCAGATCGCCTCGGCGGGCAAGATCATCGAGACACGGCTCAACGCGCTGCAGTTCCCGCCGGCCGCGGCCAATGCCGTCATCCTGCTGGCGGCCGTCATGCTCATCATCACGGCGATGAACCGCTTCGTCGACATCCGCAAGGAGCTGTGAGCGATGGGGAGCCGTGACGCCGGACTTCACGTGACGGGGCCCGAACGGCCATGAGAGAGGGCAGACCCGCCTCGTTCTACTGGCTGGCCCTGTTCTTCGGCGCCTTCGTGCTGTTCCTCTACGGCCCGATGATCGCGATCTTCGTGCTGTCGTTCCAGGGGCCGGAAGGCGGACTCACCTTCCCGCTGCGCGGCCTCTCGCTTCACTGGTTCCGCAAGCTGTGGACGGGCGGCGGCATCGTCGACATCAAGGGCGCGTTCGTGCGCTCGGTGTTCATGAGCCTGACCGTGATGGCGGTCACGGTCGTCGTGTCGGTCTTGGCCGGCCTCGCCTATCGCAAGCGGTTCTTCGGCCAGAACATCGTCTTCTACGTCACCATCGCCAGCCTGATCGTTCCCTCCATCGTCACCTCGCTGGGCATCGCCCTGCAGTTCCGGCTCATGGACGACACGATCCGCAACCATGGTCCCGAGTGGCTCGCCGACGGGTACACGACGGCGATGGGCCTCTACACGTCCGGCATGGGCGCGCACCTCACATGGACGCTGCCCTTCGGCCTGCTCATCATGTTCGCGATCTTCAACCGCTTCGACCACCGGCTGGAGGAGGCCGCCCGCGACCTCGGGGCGACGCCGTGGCAGACCTTCCGCTACGTCCTGCTTCCCATCATCATGCCCTCGCTGGTCGGCGTGGGACTGTTCGGCTTCACGCTGTCCTGGGACGAGATCGCCCGGTCGTCGCAATCCATCGGCGAGAAGAACACCCTGCCGCTGGAGTTGCAGGCCCTGACGACCACCGTCACGACCCCCGAGATCTACGCCCTGGGGACGGTCACCACGGCCGTGTCCTTCATGGTCATCGGCGTCGCGCTTGCGGCGATCCTCATTCTGCGCTCCCGTCAGGCGCGGAAGGGATCCGACGCGGGGCAGGGCCTCGTCTAGACCAGTCCGCATCCACCGCCGCCGGCGCACGTCCGCGCGCGACGGCCCCGCTATCAGGAGTTCGAGACCATGGCGCAGTTCGACCTTGCCATCCGCGGCGGCACGGTGGTGACGGCGGCCGACGTCACGCGATGCGACATCGGCGTGAAGGACGGCCGGATTGCGGTGCTCGCCGCCGAGGTGTCCGACGCGGCGCAGACCATCGACGCGACCGACCTGCTGGTCATGCCCGGCGGCATCGACAGCCATGTCCACCTCGCCCAGCTTGCCTACGGGGCACAGATGGCGGACGGGTTCGAGACGGGCTCCCGCTCGGCCATCGCCGGCGGCAACACCACCATCATTCCCTTCGCCCTGCAGCCCCGCGGCGCCTCGCTGCGCGAGAGCGTCAAGGCGTACCACAAGCTGGCCGACGGCCAGTGCCTCGTCGACTACGGCTTCCACCTCATCGTCACCGATCCGTCCGCCACGGTGCTGGGCCAGGAGCTGCCGGCGCTGGTCGCCGACGGCTACACCTCCTTCAAGGTGTTCATGACCTACGACGACATGGTCCTGAACGACCGCCAGCTCCTCGAGGTGTTCGACTGCGCCCGGCGCGAGAAGGCGCTCGTGATGGTGCACTGCGAGGGCTACGACGCGATCAAGTTCATGACCGAGCGCCTCGAGGCGGCGGGCCGGACGGCGCCCTATTTCCACGCCGTGTCCCGGCCGCAGGTCGTCGAGCGCGAGGCGGCCCACCGCGCCATCTCCCATTCCGAGCTGATCGACGTGCCGATCATGATCGTCCACGTCTCGGGTCGCGAGGCGATGGAGCAGATCCGCTGGGCGCAGCAGCGCGGCCTCAAGGTCTACGGAGAGACCTGCACGCAATACATCTCGCTCACGGCGGACGACCTGAAGGGTCTGAACATGGACGAGAGCGGGGGCAAGTATGTCTGCTCCCCTCCCCCGCGCACGCGGCAGGACTGGGACGCGATCTGGGAGGGCATCGCGACCGGCGTGTTCCAGACATTCTCGTCCGATCACTGCCCCTATTTCTACGAGGGCGATGCCGGAAAGCTCAATGCCAAGGCGCGCACGTCCTTCAAGTGGGTGCCCAACGGCATTCCCGGCGTGGAGGTCCGCATGCCCGTGCTGTTCTCCGAGGGTGTCGTGAAGGGGCGGATCACGCTGGAGCAATTCGTCGCCCTCACCTCCACGAACCACGCCAAGATGTACGGCCTCTACCCGCGCAAGGGATCGCTCGCCGTGGGGGCCGACGCCGACATCGTGCTGTGGGATGCGAAGCGGAAGGTCACGATCAGCCAGTCCCTCATGCACCACGGCGCCGACTACACCCCGTGGGAGGGCTACGAGGTGACCGGCTGGCCCGTGAAGACGATCCTGCGTGGCGCCCTCGCCTATGACGACGGCACCGTGCTCGCCGTGCCGGGACAGGGTCGCTTCCTCAAGCGTGCGCTGTCGCCCTACGCGACTCCGCGGGGCACCGGGCCCGCCTACGCCTGAGCCGTCGGCACGGGCGGAAGGGTTGCCCGGACCCGGCCTGCTGCCCCATCATCGGCGGCATGGTCATCGATGGTCCCCTCGTGCCCGTCCGGCAGGCCTACGACCGCTGGTCGCGGCTGTACGACGCCTATGACAACCCGATGGTGGGAGCCGCGACGGAGATCGTCGCCGGCCTCGCCGGGGACGTGCGCGGCCGGGACGTGATCGAACTCGGCTGCGGCACCGGGCGCAACCTCCTCGCCTTCTCCGACGCCGGCGCGGCGTCCGTGATCGGTTGCGACTTCTCGGCCGGGATGCTCGCGGCGGCCCGGGCCAAGGCTCCCGTCCTCGCGCTGTCCTGCACCGACCTGACAAAGCCCCTGCCCTTCCGCGACGGCGCGGCGGACCTGGTGCTGTTCTGCCTCGTGCTGGAGCATGTCGCCGCCCTCGGCCCTCCTCTCCGGGAGGCCCGGCGCCTCCTGAAGCCGGGCGGACGGATCGCGGTGGTGGAGATCCACCCCGAACTCGCGGCGCAAGGCGTCGCGGCGCATTTCCGGGACGGGGACGACTTCGTCCACATGCCGACCTACCCCCACCGACTGGACGACTTCCGGCTCGCCGCGGCTGACGCCGGGCTCGTCTTTCGGCGGTCCCGGACGTGGCGGCCGGCCGACTTTCGTACGCCGCACCCGAAGATGCGCAAGCGCAGGCAGGACCAACCCTTCGCGCTGGAGTTGAGCCTCCAGCCCGAAGCTCCCGGCGACGATACGCCGTGAGGTTGAGTCTGGTCGTCATGCTCGCCGCGACCCTCGTCGGGCCGCAGGCCATGGCGGCGATGGAGGGCGACCCCCTGCCCGGCCGGGGCGGCGGGAAGACGATCGAGACGCCGGTCGCCGACGCGATCTGTCTTCTGGTCGAGTCGGCAGCCGTGGCGAACGACCTTCCCATCGGCTTCTTTGCCCGTCTGATCAACCAGGAAAGCAGTTTCCGCCCGCATGTCGAAGGTCCGGTGACGCGGTTCGGCGTTCGGGCGCAAGGCATTGCCCAGTTCATGCCCGCGACGGCGGCGGAACAGGGCCTGCTGGATCCGTTCGATCCCGTCCAGGCGCTTCCACGCTCCGCCGCGTTCCTCAAGTCGCTCAAGGATCGCTTCGGCAATCTCGGTCTCGCCGCGGCGGCCTACAATGCAGGGCCGGGCCGGATGGACAATGTCCTGCGCGGCGCCGCCACGGTACCGGCCGAGACCCGCAACTACGTCGCCGTCATCACCGGCCACCCGGTCGAGGATTGGATCGCGGCCCGTCGGGACGGGAAGGACCTCGCCCTCGCGCAAGGGGGGTCCTGCAGCGACGTCCGCGCCGGCCTGGCCGCTCCCGTCCGCTCCATGTTCCTGGCTGCGCTCGAGAAACGCGTCGAGGACGGGGTCGCGAAGCCGTGGGGCGTTCAGCTCAGCGCCGGCTTCAGCCGCTCCCGCGCACTCGCGGCCTACGCGACCGCGGAGCGACGCTTTTCGGCGCTCCTCGCCGGGCGTGACCCGATGATCCTGCGCAGCGTCCTGCGCAGCCGTGGTCCGCGTGCCTTCTACCAGGTGCGTGCGGGCGCGGACACCCGAGGCGAGGCCGAGGGGCTGTGCCAGCGCCTGCGCAAGGCCGGCGGCGCGTGTCTTGTCCTCGGATCGACGCGCGCCGGACGCCGGGGCTAGCCGGAGACAGGCGTGGTTCTCCGATCGGGTGCTTGACCCGCGACGCGGGCGACGCGCACCTTTCCCCGGTGCCGCCACGGCACGACCGACGCCGAGGGGACGGACATGGCCTACGGGCGAAGCTTCACCAGCCACTCCTTCGCGGTCGAACTCGTCGATCTGTTCAGGCACCAGCTCGCCATGTGCCGGCTCCAGCCGGGCGAGCTCTGCCTGTGCATCACCGACACCGCCTGGAACCCCGCCTACGCCGCCGCGTGCATGGGCGCGGCCCATGCGCTGGGGGCGGAGGCCTACCAGGTGGTGTTTCCAACCCATCGTCCGCTGCCCGCCAGATCGCTGGCCGACGTGTGCCGCCACGCGAACCTGATCGTCTACATGACCACCTTCAAGCTGCACTACCAGCCGGAGATCCGGGCCGCGCTCGATGCGGGAGCGCGTGTTCTGTGCGTCATGCAACCGATCCACGTGATGGAACGCCTGAAGGCCGACCCCGAAGTCCGCCGCCGGACCCGCGCCGGTGCCTCTCTCCTCGACACCGCACGCATCATCCGCATCACATCGCAGGCCGGGACGGACATCGTGATGGACAAGACCGGCCGCGCCGGACTGGCACACTACGGCGCGGCAGACGAGCCGGGACATCTCGACTTCTGGGGCGGCGGGATGGTCCAGTCCGCGCAACTGGAGGGAACGACGGAGGGAACGCTGGTGCTCGATACCGGCGACTGCTGCTTCCAGCTGGGACGGATGATCGAGCGTCCCACGGCGATTACTTTCCGCGCCGGTCGGGCTGTCGCCTTCGAAGGCGGCCTGGACGCCGTCCTGATCCGAACCGAACTCGAGGCCGCGCAGTGCGACAACGCCTTCATGGCGGGCCATATGGCCTGGGGTACCGACCATCGCGCAAAGTGGCTTCAGGCCATCCACCAGACGCCCGACGCCGGTGGGGGAGGCGCGGACAACGAAGGGTTCCTGGGTTCGATCCAGGTGGAAATAGGCAGCAACGACGATGTTGTCTTCCGGGGACGAAACAGGTCGAACGCACATCTCGGGCTATGCCTGCGGCAGGCAAGCCTGTCCGTGGATGGCGTCCCCATCATCGAGAACGGACGCTTCGTGCAAGACGATCTCAAGCCCCAAGCAGCTGAATAGGAAAACCTTTCCTGCCGACTTCAAGATCATGACTTTAGTCTGCGAAACCACCCGGCATCTGGTCGTTTTGTCAGCGACAAAAATCAACTCACGCCCTAATTTGTCGCATTTACAGTCAGTTATCTCCGATTATCGACTTCCGACACTTCCTGATCCGTCTCCTGTACACTCCTCTTGATGAAACGGCTGATTGCAGCCGGGTTTCCATTTCTGGAGTTGCCATGAAGATCGTTGAAGAGACCCAGGTCCTGGTCGTCGACGACTACGCGACGATGCGCAGGATCATCACGACAATGCTGCGGCAGTTCGGCGTCGTGAACGTCGATCATGCCCAGAACGGCGCAGAAGCCCTGGAGAGGATGAGCCGCACATCCTATGACGTGATCCTCTGCGACTGGTGCATGGAAACCATGAGCGGCGAGGAATTCTTGCGCGCAGCTCGCTCCAGCCACCCCTCCACGCCGGTCGTCATCATCTCGGCGCACGGTTCTCAGCCGATCATGGAAAAAGCCAGGCTGCTGGGCGCGAAATCCTTCCTGCCGAAGCCCTTCTCCGTCGAGGCGCTGCGGACCGCCGTCAACGACGTGTGCTCGCTCAATATCCAGTCTGCCGCGACGGGACGGAAAGCGGGATTGACCGAAAAGCTTTCGGGCCTGCTCGGAGCCGGCTCCGTCCGAGACCCGCGGCGCGCGTAGCGTCCATCGAAGACGACGTCACGGGGTGCCGTGGCGTCGGAGCTTCGGAGCCCCCATTGAAGGCCGGGTCCCCCCACCCTCTCGCTGACGACAGGTGATCGACGCAGGCTTACCGGCTACGCTGTTTGCGAAGCAGGAACCTCGATCATGATTCAGACCGTCGAACACTGGGCGATCGCCAAGCCCGTGACTCGCAGCAAGTCCGGCATTGTAGCGGCTCAGAACCGCACGGCCGCCGACGCCGGGGCAGAAATCCTGCGCGCCGGCGGGAACGCTGTTGATGCCGCAGTCGCCACGGCGCTGGCACTGACGATTGCCGAGCCCTGGATGAGCGGCATTGGCGGGATCGGCGCGATGATCGTTCATCCTGCCGGCGGCGCGCCCGTGGCGATCGACTTCGGCCCGATCGCGGCACGGGAGCTCGACCCGGCCCGCTATGCCCTGACTGGTCTGACGGGGCGGCAGGATCTGTTCGGCTGGCCCGGCGTGGTCGAGGACCGCAATATCAGGGGATACGAGTCGATCGTCGTTCCCGGCACGATCGCCGGTCTCGGCCTGGCTCATGACACGTTCGGCCGGTTGCCCTGGAGCGACGTGGTGGCGCCGGCCGTGAGGCTGGCCCGTGCCGGGCACCGGATCGACTGGTGGAGCACCCTCAACATTGCTGCCGAGGCCCACGACCTCCGCGAGGACGAAGCCGCAGCGCGCCGCTACCTCCCGAACGGCCTGCCTCCGATCTCGATGTCGATGCAGACACCGATACGGCTCGACCTCGCACCGCTGGCGGCCACGTTCCAACACCTCGCGGAGCGGGGCTGGGAGGACTACTATCGGGGCGACCTGGCCGCCGCGATCGTGGGTGACCTCAGAAAGGGCGGAAGCGCTCTCTCGCTCGACGATTTCGCACAATACCGCGCCCGCATCGCAACACCTCTTGCGGTACCTCGGGGCGAAGCAACAATTCATGCGATGCCCGGTCTGTTTGCAGGCATCACGCTCTCGCGGATTTTCCAGTCGCTTCCCCGGCGTTCTCCCGGTCCGCCGGATGCAACGGCAGTGGCGGCCCTGGCCAAAGCCTTGTCGGATGCCTATGCCGAGCGCCTGGCCGGTGTCGGCGAGGAGGATCTTCCCGGTCAAGGCTGCACGACACATGTCTCGGTGGTTGATGAGCAGGGGGGGATGGTTTCGCTCACCAACACCCTTCTGTCCCGTTTCGGATCGCGTGTGGTGCTGCCGGAAACGGGGATACTCATGAACAACGGAATGATGTGGTTCGATCCCCGACCTGGGCATCCCAACAGCATTGCCGCGGGCCGGCGTCCGCTGACGAACATGTGTCCCGTCGTCGTAAGCCGTGACGGGAAACCATGGCTCGCAGTCGGCGCATCCGGAGGACGAAAGATCCTGCCCGCCGTGGTTCAGATCGCGTCGCTCGTCCTGGATGGCGAACTGTCGCTGCAGGACGCGTTCCATCACCCCCGGATCGACGTCTCGTCGGTCGGCGCGGCGACACTCGACCACCGTCTCGGAGCAGACGTGCAAGCGGCGGTCGCTCGCACGATGGCGACGACCCAAGTCGAGCCGACGGTGTTTCCATCAAACTTCGCCAATCCAGTGGCGGTCATGCGCACGGGCGAGACAAACGAAGGCTTGACGAACGTCACCCTGCCCACGGCCGCTGCTGTGGCGGCCGATTGACCGAGTCGCTACGGCGGGATCAATCGGAAACGACGCCGGTCACCACGATGTGCTGACCCTGCAGGACGGGAGCGGCCCAGGCCTGTGCGATGACGATGCCGTCCACGCCCGCGCGGGCGGGCCAGGGCGGGAGGTCGATGCGCTCGAAATCGTGCAGCAGGCCCACCGGATCGCCGGCCCGCACTACCGTGCCGCACGCCATCAGCGACTCGTAGTGGCCGGCGAAGGGCGCGACCGTGAAGCATGCACGGTCGACCATCGCCACCATGCGCTGCGTTCCGTCGGCGTGGTGCGCGATCTTCCCGATCGTGCCGGCGAGCTGACCGTGGTGGATCGCCGCCGCCCGCACGCCTTGCCGGCCATAGCGCACGCCGTCATGGCTGACGGCACCGCCCCAGCCAAGCTCGGTGCCGACCGTAATCTTGCCGAGCCGTTCGGCCTCGCTGGTGAGCAGACCGGGCGTCTCATTCTGATAGGTGATGACCAGTGGTGTGCCGAACCACCGCGCGGTTTCCTCGATGAGGCGGCTCTGGGCCGCATCGGCGATCGGATGGAAGCTCGCGCCCGGAGCGAAGCGCGCAACTTGCCCGCCGGCATGAAGATCCAGCACCACGTGGACATGCTGCCAGATCGACGTCCGGACGAAGTCGGCGATGCGGTGTGTAATGCCCGCGATGCCGGGGATCCGGCCGGCGCCATCGACGAAGGCGCGGTTGAGGTTGACGCGGTCATCGAGCGTGGAGTCCCGCGTTCCCGCGCGGAAAGCTGCCACGTTCAACACCGGGACCAGAATGATGCGGCCGCGCACGTCCGGCAGCGCGATCTCGTCCATGAGATGGCGCAGGGCCATCGGGCCTTCGTATTCGTTGCCGTGGTTGGAGCCGAACGCGACGAGCCCCTGCCCCGCCCTTGCTTCCGCTCCGACGAAGACGGTGAGGGGGATCAGATGATCTCCCCAGATGGAATCGTGCTCCAGGGCGACGAAATAGTCGCGGCGGCCCGGACTCTCGAGGTCGAGCCCGGATGGGCGGACGATCAAACGCTCGGTCATGGCAGCCCTCAGTTGGCGCGATGTGCGTTGACGAAATCGACGTCGACCTCGACGCCGATGCCCGGTCCGTCCGGAATCAGCACCGTGCCGTCTGCCTCGAGCCGAAACGGCGTGCCGCGGGTGACGCCGCGGGTGAGGCCGCTCTGGCTGACATTGAACTCCACGAAGCGCGCGCGAGGGAGAGTGGCGATCAGTTGCAGGCTGTAGCCGGTCAGAAGATGGGTGAGCCAGGAGTGCGGCACGAGGTCGATGCCTGCTTCCTCCGCGAGTTCGGCGACCCGCTTCGCCACGGTGAGGCCGCCACAGCGCGAAAGGTCTGGCTGGACGACGTCGACACAGCCCTCGCGGATGAATCGCTCGAAATCCCAGACCGTGGCTACCTGCTCGCCCGCGGCCACGGGCACGGGGCTTGCGGTGCGAATGGCGGCATACTCGTCGAAACGCTCTGGATGAATGAAATCCTCGACCCAGCCGACATCGTATTCGGCCAGCCATTCGCACAGCGCGATGGCGTCCCGGCGCGAGCGCATCTGGCCGGGCTTCGACCAGCCGACCGGATACCAGCCTGGGTCGACAAGGAGGGCCCGGTCCGGCCCCAGCACCGATCGGGCCGCGGCCACGAGTTCCCGGTCCCGGCCAGGGTCCTCCCCGAACACGCCCCAGCCGAATTTCACCGCCCGGAAGCCGAGGTCGACATAGCCCTTCGCGGCGGCGGCCATGCCCTCGGGCGTGTCTCGAAAAAGGGTTGAGGCGTAGGCCATGATCCGGTCACGCCGCCGCCCGCCGAGCAGGGTCGACAGAGCGACGCCAGCCGCCTGCGCGCGGATCGACCAGAGGCAGTTGTCGATAGCGGAGATGCACTGCATCGCGATGCCGCGACGTCCGTAGTAGGCACTGCCAACATAAAGGCGGTCCCACAGCCGCTCGACTTCGAGCGGGTTCTCGCCGACGAGCAGTTCGGAGAGCGACTTGAAGCCCATCACGGCCATGCCCGGCCCCGCGATGATGGCGACAGCCGGCGGAGCCAGCGTCTCGACATCCGCCCATCCCTCGAGGCCCTCATCGGTGGTCACGCGGACGAGAAGTTGCCAGTCCCCGTTGTCCGTCGCTTCCTGGCCGCCGGCCGTCGAGCCGTAGCGTTCTTCGCCTTTGAGAAGGATCGGTTCGACGGCCGTGATCCGCATGACGCGCCCTCCTCAGGCGACAGGGTGTTGTCCGGTGGTTTCGGCGAAGTGGCAGGCGACGCTGTGGCCCGGCATGATCTCGCGCAACAGGGGTCGTTCGTTCGAGCATACGGGCTGCGCGTGCGGACAGCGGCGATGGAAGCGACATCCGGGCGGCGGTGCAAAGGGACTCGGGATCTCTCCTGTCAGGCGGGTCCGCTTTCGGCGAAGGCGCGGATGACGTACCGGCACCGCCTCCAGCAGGGCCTGCGTGTAGGGATGCCGTGGGTCGCCGTAGAGATCGCGCTTCGGCGCGACCTCCACGAGATGGCCGAGATACATCACGGCGACACGGTCGCTGATGTGCTTCACCACCGCGAGGTCGTGCGCGATGAAAAGGTAGGAAAGACCCATTTCCTGCTGGAGATCCTGCAGCAGGTTGACGATCTGTGCCTGGATGGACACGTCGAGCGCGGAGACTGCCTCGTCGCAAACGACGAACCGCGGCTTCGGCGCGATGGCGCGGGCGATACCGATCCGCTGGCGCTGGCCACCGGAGAATTCGTGCGGATACCGGCCGGCATGGGCCGCCGCAAGGCCGACGACGTCGAGCAATCGGCGCGCTTCGCGCGCCAGTTCTGGTCGGCTTCGCCCACCCTGCACGACGAGCGGTTCGAGGATGATGTCCTCCACCGTCATGCGAGGATCCAGGGCACCATACGGATCCTGGAAGACAATCTGCATGGATTGCCGCAGCGCTCTCAGTTCGGCTGGGGGCATGTCGAGGACGTCGCGGCCATCGAACACAACGCGGCCGGCGGTGGCCTCGATCAACCGCAATACGAGACGACCGGTCGTGGACTTGCCGCAGCCGGATTCGCCGACGAGGCCGAGCGTCTCGCCGTGCCCGATCGTGAAGGAGACGTCATCGACGGCGCGCACACGGCCCACCTCGCGCTCGACAAGCAGTCCTTCCCGCACAGGGAAGTGCTTGGTGAGGCCGCTCACCTGCAGCAGGGGTTCAAGCGCGCTCATGCGACGTCCGCCCCGACGGTTCCCGGGGCCGCCGCAACCTCTTCGGCCCGAATGCAGGCGGCGACGTGGCCTGCCGCGACGGGCACCAGCGGGGGACGTCCCGCCTCGCAGGCGGGAACCAACCAGTCGCACCTCGGCGCGAAGCGACAGCCGGGCGGAGGCGATGCGATCGAGGGCAGCATGCCCGGGATGGTGCGCAGCCGAGCGGTCTCACCCGCCATCTCGGGTGTCGAGGCCAGGAGCCCGCGGGTGTAGGGGTGGGAGGGTCGATCGAAGAGCGCCTCTACCGCCGCCGCCTCGGCGACGCGGCCGGCGTAGAACACGCAGACACGGTCGGCGAACTCGGCGATCACGCCCATGTTGTGGGTGATGACAAGAACCGCCATGCCGAATTCAGCCTGCAGGTCGCGCAGCAGGTCGAGGAGTTGGGCCTGGATGGTGACGTCGAGCGCGGTCGTGGGCTCGTCGGCGAGCAGCAACCGGGGGGACCAGGCGAGAGCCATCGCGATCATGACGCGCTGACGCATGCCTCCGGAACGTTGGTGGGGGTCGTCATCGAGCCGCTGGCGCGCGGAGGGAATTCCGACCCGCGCCAGCATGTCCACCGCGCGCTCCCGGGCAGCCGCAAGGCCAACGCGCTCGTGGTGGATGATGGTCTCGACGATTTGGTCCCCGATCGTGAACACGGGGTTCAGCGAGGTCATCGGCTCTTGGAAGATCATCCCGATCCGCCGCCCGCGGATGGACCGCATCCGCCGCTCGGGGAGCCTCAGGAGATCCTCGCCTTCGAACAGGATTTCGCCCGACGTAACGCGACCGCCGGGCTTCGGCAGCAGGCCCATGATCGCAAGCGCCGACACGCTCTTGCCAGAGCCCGACTCGCCGACGATGCCCAGGACCTCACCTGGCGACACCGTGAACGACACGCGGTCGACCGCCGTGACCTCGCCTTCGTCGGTTCGGAAGGCGACGGACAGATCAGTGACCGAGAGAAGGGGCGCAGTCATCGTGCGTCCACCTTCAGTCGGGGGTCCAGCACGTCGCGCAGCCCGTCACCCAAGAGGTTCAGGCCGAGGACCGTGACTGCGATCGCACCGCCCGGGATCGCCGTGAGCCACGCCGCCTCGCGGATGTAACCCCTCCCTTCGGCAATCAGGATGCCCCAGCTCGGCGTCGTCGGCGGCGCGCCGAGCCCGAGGAAACTGAGCACCGCTTCGGAGAGAACGGCGTAGGCGAAGACGAAGCTGAGCTGGACGATCAATGGCGCCATGCAATTCGGCAGCACGTGACGCAGTAGGATCCGCAAGTCCCCCGCCCCGCAGGCGCGTGAGGCCTGCACATAGTCCTGCTCGCGCACCACCAGGACAGAGGCACGCAGCACGCGCGCGGTGCGCGGGATGTAGACGACCGCAAGCGCGACCACGACGGTGGTGACCGAGGGACCGAGCGCCGCAGCGATTCCGATCGCCAGCAGGACGGAGGGAAAGGCCATCAGGGCATCGGAGAAGCGCATCAGCGGCCCATCGAGCCGTCGGAAGTAGCCCGAGGCCGCGCCCAGCATCACGCCGAACACCGCATTCAGGGCAACGACCCACGCACCGATCTCAAGGCTCAGGCGACCGCCCCACAGCACCCGGCTCACCATGTTGCGGCCCAGGTTGTCGGTTCCGAACGGGAAGTCCCACGACGGTTCGCGGAAACGGAACCGGATTGCCATGCGGTTGGGATCCGACGGCGAGATCCATGGCGCCAGAAGCGTCACGACGACGACGAACCCGAACAGGACCGCCCCTGTGACGAAAGCGCGGTTGCGCAGCAGTCGGCGCATTGTGCGCCCCGGCGGAAGCCTCGACAGGAGACCAGGTCTGTGCGGCGGAGCGAGATCAGCCGCGGCCATCGACACGGACCCGGGGATCGAACACGCCATAGAGAACGTCGACGACGAGATTGAGGAGCATGAGCCCCGCAGCAACGAACAGCAGCCCTCCCTGGATCATCGGGTAGTCGCGCCGAAGAATCGCATTTCCGAGCAGCGAGCCAATGCCCGGCACGCTGAAGATCGTCTCGACGATGATCGAGCCGGACAGCAGCACGGACAGGATGAGGCCGATGACCGTGATCACGGGGATCATGACGTTGGCCAGCGCGTGCTTCAGCACCACCGTGGTCTCGGGCAATCCCTTGGCGCGGGCCGTGCGGATATAATCCTGGCCGAGCACGTCGAGCATCGTCGAGCGCGTGATGCGCGTCAGGAGGCCGATCTGCAGGAAGGCCAGCGCGAGCGCCGGCATCGTCGCCGTCCTGAGGAAGCCGACGACGTCCGCGGACGGCGCGACGTAGCCGCCCGTGGGCAGCCAACCGAGCCAGACGGAGAAAAGCACGATCATCATCAGCCCGAGCCAGAAGTTCGGCAACGAAACGCCGACGAGGGCAACGACCGAGACGACCTGGTCGACCCAGGTGTTGTGGCGCAGCGCGGCGACGATCCCGGTCGCCATTCCCACAACGACCGTCAGGATGAGCGAATACAGCGAGATCCACAGGGTGACCGGCGCCCGCTCGATCAGCGCTTCCGCCACCGGCTGTCCCAGAAGAAGAGAGCGGCCGAGATCGCCGCGAGCGAGATTGGCGTAGAAGGACAGCAGCTGCTGCCACATCGGCTGGTCGAGGCCGAGGTTGCGACGGATGGCGTCGATCTCGGCAGGCGTCGCGTTCGATCCGCCCATGACCACGGCCGGATCGCCGGGCACGAGCTTGATGAGCCCGAAGCTGATGAGGCTCACGAGGAGCAGCAGCGGGATCATCTGCAGAAGGCGCTTCAGCGCGTAGCGAGCCATCGGCCCTCGTCCGGGAGCAATTGGCGCGCCGGGGAACCGGCGCGCCTCGTTCGCGTCAGCCCTTGATCCACACGCCCGACATGCGTGGGATGTAGTAGGCCTTGAAGCCTTCCACGTTTGCGCGCACGGCCTGGGTCTTCGGCATCGCGCCGAAGGGGATGGCCATAACCTGGTCCAGGGCTCGGGCCTGCGCCTTGGCGAAGGCCGCCTTGCGCTCGTCGAGCGTCTTGCCCGAGGACAGCACCTGGAAGGCCGCCTGGAACTCGGCATCCGGCTCCTTCGGCTTCCACACGAAGGACGGCGCCGCCATCTGGCGCATCGTCTGCGGACCGCCGAGTGCGATCACGGTGATCCAGCCGGTGTAGAAGAAGTTCCAGCCCTCGGTCTCCTTGATGCTCTTCTGCAGCGCCGCCGGCCAGTCCAGCACAAGAAGTTCAGCGTTGATGCCTGCCGCCTTGAGCTGCTCGGCCATCACCAGCGACGTGTTGTACATGTAGGGAAATTCGCGGTTGGTGAGCAGCGTCACCTTCTCGCCCTTGTAGCCGGCCTCGGCGAGGAGCTTCTTCGCCTTTTCCTTGTTCTTCTGGTTGAGGTTTTCCGCACCGGCCTCGCTGTAGTAGTTCATGCCAGGGAACTGGAAGCCCTTGTTCAGCTTGTACTGGCCGTCGCTGGCCGCCTCCATGATCTCCTCGAAGTCCATGGCGGCAAGGATGGCCTGGCGCACCTTGGGATTGTCGGTCGGCGGGAACGACGCGTTGGGATAGGCCACGTTCATCGTGAACAGTTCGAGCCGCGACAGCTTGATGTCCTTGTTGCCGGCGAGCCGCTTCTGTGACGCGACGGGCACGTCCTCCACGCCGTGGATCTCTCCCACTTCCAGCGCCGCCGTTCGGGCGGCCGGTTCGGTCATCATGCGGAAGGTGACCGTGTCGACGCAGGCTTCCTTGTTCCCGCCGAAGCCGGACGGAGCCGCATGGCGGGTGTCGGGCTTGTAGCCTGCGAAGCGCTTCAGCTTGACGTGGCTGTCAGGCTTGAACTCCTCGAGCTGGAATGGCCCAGTGCCGACGATCGGAAGTTGCTGGGCCGCGGCCTCTGCATTCTCGGCGGGGATGATCACCACCGGGACAGTGAACGCGGAGAGCTGCTCGATGAAGGTGGGACGCGCCTCCTTCAACTTGAGCACGAAGGTGCTCGGATCCGGCGTCTCCCACTTTTCGACCGGCTCCAGGATCGAGCGATCGACGCCGATCTTGGAGTAGCGCTGGAACGATGCGGCGACATCCGCGGAGGTCATCGTCTTCCCGTTGTGGAAGGTGATGCCCTGGCGGAGCTTGAACGTGTAAGTGAGTCCGTCGGCGCTCTGGTCCATGCTCTCGGCGAGCTCGAGCACGGGGTTCATCTTCTCGTCGCGCGTGACGAGCGTCTCGAACATGTTCATCGCGACATTGCGTGTCGCCGACGAGTTCGAGGCGTGCTGGTCCAACCCCGGTACCCGCGCCTCGAGGGCGAAGGTGAGGTCGCCGCCCTTGCGTCCGCACTGGGACGCCTGAGCAAGTGCTGTTCCTGCCATGAGTGTCGCAGCGAGGCCGCCGAGGACGGCCCGCGAGGCGAAGGTCCTGATCGTGATCATCGTGATTGTCCCCTTTTGCGCGAGGTCGCTGCCGGTCTTTCGACTCGGTCGTTGCCGTCCCGCCCTGCGGGAACGGCGTCGGTGGACACCAGGGTCGAGCCGTGAGCGGCGAAGCGCACAGGCAGGACCTGCTGGCGAAAACTGAAGGAGCCGAAGCTGAGGCGCTGAAGCATCGCCGCCGCCGCCGCCTCGCCCAGCGCGTAGGCCGGTGAGAAGACGGTGGTGAGTTCGGGCGTGGCATAGCGCCAGAAGTCGAGCCCATTGAAACCCGACACGCGGACATCCTGCGGGACGCGCAGGCCGCGATCCGCCAGCAGCTTCATGCCGGCGATGGCCATCTGGTCGTTTCCGCCGATCACCACGTCGGGAACCCCATGGCGCACGATGTGGGCCGCGAGCGCAGCCTGCGTCGGCTCGAAGCCCTCGTCGCCGCAGCGCAGGACGAAAAACGCCGTCGGATGGTCGAGGCGGCGCAGGACGCCCCGGATACCCGCCTCGCGGCGCTCCATGGCGGGCCAGGGCTGTTCGGGAACAAGCATCACCGCGTGGGCCACGGGGCGATCGAACAGATGGGTCGCCAGCGCCGCCGCGCCGCCGCGGTCGTCCTGCACGATGCTGGCCGCGTCGCTGATCGCATCGCCGACATCGTCCTGCAGCAGCAGCAGTGGCTGGCCCAGCGCGCGCACACGCTCCACGATGGCGCGGCGCTTGGCTGGAGTGCCCGACAGCATGAGGCAGATGCCATCGCTCTCGATGTGGCGCAGCAGCGGCGCATCGTCGAGTTCGGCAGGGGCGACGCCATGCAGGACCGTGCTGTAACCCTCCCGGCCGAGGCTGGCGGTGAGGCCGGCGAGCATGGCCGCCGTCAGCGGGTCCGACACGTAGGAGGGTGACGGGTCGACAATCACCACTCCGATCGCCTGGCGGCGGTTCGTCCGCAGACGCCGCGCATTGGCGTGCGGCCGGTAACCCAGCCGTTCGCACGCTGCACGCACGCGCTTAGCCACTTCCGGGCCCACTTGTCCGGCCCGACCGTTGACGACGTTGGATACCGTCATCGGCGTCGTTCCGGCCAGCGCCGCGACATCGCGAAGGGTGGCGCGTCCGCGCTTCTCCTCGTTGTCGCGGTCGCGCAGCGCGGTCATCAGTGCGACGTCCTGTCGACGTAGGGGCCGCTTGACCCGACAAGGAAGTCGAGGTCGACACCCTTGTCCGCCTGCATCACATGCTCGACGTAGAGCTTTTCCCAGCCGCGCTGGTACGGCGACACGAAAGGAGCCAGTTCGCCGCGCCGGCGCTCCAGTTCGGCGTCCGGTACATCGAGATGCAGGCGACGCCCTGGCACGTCCAGCTCCACCCAGTCGCCGTCGCGGACGAGCGCCAGCGGGCCGCCGGCCGCAGCCTCCGGCGCCACGTGCAGCACCACCGTACCGTAAGCGGTTCCGCTCATCCGGGCGTCGGAGATGCGCACCATGTCAGTGACGCCCTGTCGCAGGAGCTTGGGAGGGATCGGCAGATTGCCGATCTCGGCCATGCCCGGGTAGCCCCTGGGACCGCAATACTGAAGCACGAGCACGCTGTCAGCGTCGACCGGAAGGTCGGGATCGTCGATCCTCTTCTTCAGATCATCCGGCCCCTTGAAGACCACGGCCCGGCCACGATGGCGAAGCAGGCCGGGCGACGCCGCGGACGGTTTCAACACCGCTCCGTCCGGTGCGAGGTTTCCTCGCAGCACGGCTATCCCTCCAAGCGGCTTGAATGGTTCGGCCAGCGTGCGGATGACCTTGGCGTCATGGATGGCGGCGCTCTCATTGGCCTCGCCCATGGAGCGCCCGGTCACCGTGACCTGCGTCGCAACGAGGCGCGGGCGCAACTCGTTGAGGACCGCGGGCACGCCGCCTGCGTAGTAGAAGTCCTCCATCAGGTACTGGCCCGACGGCATGAGGTTGACGAGGCAGGGCACGTCCCGGCCCCAGCGGTCCCAATCGTCGAGCGACAGGTCGACGCCGAGGCGGCCGGCCAGTGCAAGCAGGTGAACGACGGCGTTGGTCGAACCGCCGAGCGCCGCATTGAGCACGATGGCGTTATGGAAAGCGTCGCGCGTCAGCACCTTCGGGAGTGTCAGGTTCTCGCGCACCATCTCGACGGCGCGCCGACCGGATTCAAAGGCCAGCACCTGCCTGCGACTGTCGACTGCCGGGATCGCGCCGTTATCCGGCAGCGAGACGCCAAGGCCCTCGCACAGGCTTGCCATGGTCGAGGCGGTGCCCATGGTCATGCAGGAGCCTGCGCTGCGCGACATGGCGGCTTCCGCCGCCATGAACTGCTCCACGCTCATCGTGCCGGCGCGAACCGCCTCCTTGAAGCGGATGACGTCGGTGCCGGAGCCGATCTGCCGGCCCTCCCAGCGGCCCGACAGCATGGGCCCGCCCGAGACTACGATGGTGGGAAGGCCAACACTCGCCGCGCCCATCAGGCACGCCGGCGTGGTCTTGTCGCACCCAACCAGAAGCACCACTCCGTCCATCGGATTGGCCCGGATCGATGCCTCGACGTCCATGCTCGCCAGGTTGCGGAACAGCATGGTGGTGGGCCGCATGACGGGCTCGCCGAGCGACGTCACCGGGAATTCGAGCGGGAAGCCGCCGGCCTCGTAGACGCCGCGCTTCACGTGTTCGGCGAGCCCGCGCAGGTGCCCGTTGCAGGGGGTCAGGTCCGACCAGGTGTTGCAGATGCCGATGACGGGCCGGCCATCAAACATGCGCTGCGCGTGGCCCTGGTTCTTCATCCACGAGCGGTAGATGAAGCCGTAGGAATCCTGGCGCGCGAACCATTCGCTGGAGCGCAGGTCCTTCTTCGTCTCGTCGTCGTCGGCCATGGTCGCCTCGTTCGCTCGGCGCGCGGGAAGGACCCGGCGCGCCCGGTTCGTCGCCTCAGCCCGGGTACCCGCCGTGCCACCAGTGTTCGAGGGGGTTCGAGTGAATGATACGCTCGATCGTCGTCTCGGCGACGCGCGGAAGGTTGGTCCCCTCGACCTGCTGATTGATCGTGCGCAGGCCCTCGATGGAGTCCTTAACCGAGGTGAACGGGAAATCCGTCCCGAAGAAAATCTTGTTCCATTCGGTTATCAGGTACTCCTGCGCGCAGATCAGGATATTGTAATACTGCCAGGGCCGATAATAGAGAGCCGAAACCTCGCAGTAGACATTCGGATTCTTGCGCGCAACGACGATGCATTCCTCGTACCAGGGGTGGCCCATGTGGGCCATGATCATCTTCAGGTCCGGATAGCGATGCGCGATGGTGTCGACGTCCAGCGGCCGCCCGCAATGGATCGGCGCGTTGGTGCCGTACGTGGTCCCCATGTGCATGGTCAGTGGCAGATTGTTCTTCTGCAGGTAGGCGTAGACCGGCTCGAGTCGCGGATCGAGCAAAGAGACGCCGTTGTAGATCGGCCCGAACTTCACGCCCTTGAGCTTGAGATCCTCGATGGCATGGACAAGCAGGTCCATACAGTCGGGCATGCGCGGGTCGATGCAGGCGAAACCGATGAACTTGTCGGGATGCTTGGCCACGGCCCGCGCGGTGACCTCGTCGTCGCCATCAATTCCGATCGCGTCCTTGTAGCGAAGCGAGAAGATGATCGCCTTGTCGACATCCTGCATGGCCGCGAAGACGTCCTCGCAGTTGCTCTTCAGCGGGAACCCGCCGGGGCGTGCGCGGCGGGCAAGCTCCGCATAGAGCGGGAGCATCTGGTCGTCGTCGTAGACGTTGACGTGGCAGTCGACGATCATCGGGGATCTCCGGGAACGCGTCAGAGGATGCCGTAGCGGGCAAAGACGTCGGCGAGCTTGTCGCCGCGCTGGAGATCGCGCAGCGTGTTTCGCTCGCCGGTGACCTTCTCGAATGCGAGGTCGAGCACCTTTGCCTCGACCGCCTTCGGGATCACGACGACGCCGTCGGCGTCGCCGAACACGAGATCGCCCGGAAACACTTGCACGCCCCCGCAGCGGATCGGCACGTCGATAGCCATGATCTTGCCGCGGCCCTTCGAGTCGAGCGGCGCGATGCCTTGGTGAAACACCGGGAAATCCATCGCGCGGATCGCCTTGACGTCACGCACGCAGCCGTCCATCAGCGCGCCGGCCGAACCCCTCACCTTGGATGCGGTGCTGAGCAGTTCGCCCCACGGCGCAATGCGGGCCGGGTTGGAGCATGCAAAGACGGGGATCTCGTCCGGTGCAAGGCTGTCGATGAGAGCGATCTCCAACTCGTATGGGTTGGAGCCCTCCGGCACGTGATAGACTTCCATGAAGGCTGCCGTCCGCGCGCGCCCGACCATGACCAGCCTGTCGTCGAGCGGCCGGATGGCCGAGGGCAACGCCTGGTCCATGACGCCAACCTGGTCGAGGCAGTCCGACAGGACTGCCGTGAACAGGGTGGAGCGGATGTCGGCGAGACTTCGCTGTGCCATGTCGATCTCCAGGTCAGGCGAGGGTTGAGCGGCGGCGACGCGTGCCGGCGTCGGCCAGGAAATGTGGTGAAAGCTCGAAGCCGAGGCCAGGCCCCGGCAGCGGCTTGAGCCTTCCCTTCTCGATGGTCGGAAGAGACGTCGCGATCGCGGCATACCAACCGCGGGTGTAGGCGCGGACGGTCTCCTGAATGAGCGTGTTTGGGCTCGTCAACGCGATGCAAGCCCCAGCCACGTAGCCGACAGGACCCGTGCAGTCGTGCGGCGCGACCGGTACCTGCCACGCGTCGGCCAGCGCGGCGATCTTGCGTGCCTCGGTGATGCCGCCCGACCAGCCCACATCGAAGGAGACGATCGAGATCGCCCGCTGCTCGAGAAGGCGTCGGAAGGATTCCTTTGTCGCGGTGGTTTCGGAGCCGTAGATCGGGATCCGGGTGAAGCGCGACAACTCCGCGAGTCCTTCCGCGTCGTGCATGTGGATCGGATCCTCGATCCACATGGGACGGTATGGCTCGACGGCGGCGATGATCCGCTTCGCGCTCTCGATATCCCACAAGCCGTGCAACTCGACCATGAGATCCATGGCGTCGCCACATGCCTCGCGGATCAGGCGGAACGGGCGTACCCCCTCCTCCACCTGTGCAGCCGTAATGCCAGTACCGCCATTCGCGAACGCGGCGAAATCGAACGGCCAGATCTTCATGCCGGTGATGCCCTCGTCGAGCAGTTCGCGGGCCAACCGGACGGGGGCGGTCATGAAGGCCTTGAGATCGTCGAGTTGCTCGACGGCTTCGTGGTCGATGCCGAAGCGGCGCTCGACCTCGCCCGAGGACCTTGTCGCGTAGAGCGGGCCGCCGCACGTGTTGTAGACGCGGACATCGTCGCGAACGAGGCCGCCAAGCAGCCGCCACAGAGGAAGGCCCGTGGCGCGGCCCATCAGGTCCCACAGCGCGATGTCGATGGCCGAAGCGGCACGGACTTCTGCACCGGACGATCCGTAGCCGACCGGATGGCGCATCAGGAGGCGATGCCAATGCTCGATGCGCGTGGCGTCGCCGCCGAGGAGACGGGGCGCCACGGTCTCATGGATATGGGCCTCCACGGTGCCTGGAGCGAAGAACGTCTCGCCGAGGCCCACGTGACCTTCGTCCGTCTCGATCCGGACCCAGATCAGATTGTCGTGCGCGTCCGTGCGGATGGTCTCGATCGCTGTCACCCGCATGGCAGGACCCGCAAATCGAACCCTGGGGCCCCCGCAGGCCGAAGTGGAAGAGTGACGATGCCGGTGCCGAGGCCGCACAACCGGGCTGACCGTTCTCCGGCGTCATCGGCCTCGCGGACTGTCTGCGACCCTACCGTCACGACGTCATCCCCAGATCAGGCGTC
The DNA here is from genome assembly GCA_964544365.1 of uncultured Alsobacter sp. Classification (GTDB taxonomy): domain Bacteria; phylum Pseudomonadota; class Alphaproteobacteria; order Rhizobiales; family Beijerinckiaceae; genus Alsobacter. The sequence continues at coordinate 41,465 of CAZJCW010000001.1, read as the reverse complement.
AATCACTGCACTTTAACGTTATAGCGTCAATTGGCGATCGACGTCCGTGCGGGGCTTTTCAACCGCTGCCCGGGAGAGGTCCTTCCATGTTGCGTGTCAGTAATCGACGACTTAGCCGCCCACGCGAGCAGCGTCCAAGATGCGTCAAGGTGACCGCGCCGCGACGGGCAGCGCGTTTCGACGCCGTCACTGCGTCGGCTTCACCCCGTCCTTGCTGACCTGAACCCGTGCCGCCGTCAGCCCGCCGCCCTCGGCCTTGCGGGCCGCCACGAACACCGTTTCGCCGACCTTGAGGTCGGCCCGGCTCCCGGGCGCCGCCTGCGACATCGCCGTTCCGGGAAGAACGAGCACCGTGACCGTGCCGCTCTTGTAATTCAGCGTCAGCTCATTGCCTTCCGTACTCGCGGCGGTCGCTTCCACGGCGGCGTTGGTCATCGTCGACTGGGGGGCAAGATCGTGAGGCGAGAGGCCCTGGTTCGCCGTCGCCGGTATCGGGCGGACGTCGATGGCGACGACCTTCCCGTCCGCGCGGTTGATCGTGGTCACGCCCAGCACCATGCCGGGCTTCACGTCAGCCAGCGTGAAGGGCTTGGTGATCGCCACGTTGACAGCCTCGGGTACCTCCACCGTCACGGGACCCACGCCTCGTCCATCGACCGACAGCATCTTGCCGTCGAAGGCCGTGATCGTGCCGCGGATGTTGGTGTTCTGCTGCGCCAGGGCTCCGCTGGCCGGGACGACCAGCAGCAGAGCCGCAGCCAGGATTAGGTGTCGTGTCATGGCGTTCCCCCTGCCGGGCCATCAAGCCCCTCGGCGGGGAGGCCCTTTCCCGAAGGGTAGACGAGGGCCCGGGCGCTGGCCACGCGAACAAGGCGCAGTAGACCTTCCAACACGCTCATGTGAAGAGCCGGGCGGTTTCGGCTGGGGCCCCCGAGAGCAGAGATGGCCCTTCCGGCAAGTGCGCCACTGTCGTGGCCGGGCTCGCTCCCCGCCCCGGTCGACCTGTTGCCGCCTCCATATCGTCCGGTTATCGTACAACCAACCGACAAGAACACCTGCTGGAGGAGAGCCTGGGATGAGCACTCGCGCTGGAAGATTGATTGTCATCTCGGCAGCTGCCGCGACCCTGGCCTGGGCGCTGCCAGCGGCCGCGAAGACACCGAAGGATCAGCTCATCGTTGGCATGAACATGGCCAACCTGACGAGCCTCGACCCTCACAACATGAACTCGTACGAATCCCATCACATCCTGGCGAACGTTTACGACACCCTCGTCCGGACCGACCCGAAGGACCCCGGGAAGCTGATGCCGCGGCTTGCCGAGTCATGGCAGGAGCTTCCTGACGGCACGATCAAGTTCAAGCTCCGCAAGGACGTGAAGTTCCACTCCGGCCGCACCGTGACGATCGACGATGTCGTCTGGTCGATGCGCCGTGCCGTCAAGCTCGGCCTGCTGGGCTCCGCTTATTTCACCGAGTGGGGCTACACCGCCAAGAACATCGACGAGAAGTTCCGGGCCGAGGGTTCCGACGTCTTCGTGATGGAACCGGTGATGGCCATTGCGCCGAAGCTGAAGCTCTACACGATCGCGCGGGCCGTGGGCGCGGTGCTCGACCGCGAGGCCGTTCTCAAGAACGAGAAGGACGGCGACATGGGGCGAGGCTGGCTGGCCTCGAACTCGGCCGGTTCGGGACCCTACTCTCTGGTGCGTTGGAACCCCAACGACATCGTTCTGCTCGACCGGTTCGACGGATACTACGCAGGAGCGGCAAAGACCCGGCGTGTCGTCGTCCGCCATCTGCCTGAGTCCCAGACACAGCGGTTGCAGCTGGAGAAGGGGGATCTCGACGTCGGCATCCAGTTGTCATCGGCGGACATCGACGGTCTGGCGGCCAATCCGGCCATCGCGATCGATCGCGTCCCGGGCGCCGGCTATTACTTCATGATCATGAGCCTGAAGGACCCCGACTTCGCAAAGCCGGAGGTGAGAAAGGCCATTCGCTATTGCATCGACTATGACGGCATCAACAAGAACCTGATGCAAAACTACGGCCTGCCCGCCAAGAGCTATATTGCGAAGGGTATTCCGGGTTACGTCGAGGGCATCGGGAACGAGTATGACCTCGAGAAGTGCAAGGCTGGACTTGCCGCCGCGGGCTATCCGAACGGCTTCAAGAAGACCTTCCTGACCCTGTCCTCGCCGCCCTACGCCGAGATTTCGACGGCTATCCAGGCGAACCTGGCCAAGGCCGGCATCACTCTGGACATCCGCGCGGGGAATGGCGATCAGACATACGGTCCCATGCGCAACCGTCAGTTCGAGTCGGGGCTCGGCCGCTCGTCTTCCGCCGTCCAGGCGGATCCGGACGGGTGGCTCCGGACGCACGTGTACAATCCCGACAACACGGATGCGGCCAAGCTTTCGAACCTGCTCGGTTGGCGCAGTTCCTGGTATGTGCCCGAGGTCAACCGCCTGATGGACGAGGCGGCATCGATTTCCGACGAGGGCCGTCGTGCGCAGCTCTACGCCGAAGTCGTGAAGCTGAGCGAGGCGGCGGTGCCTTCGGTCATCCCCGTGTCGCAGCGTGTGGACCCGTTCGCCAAGCTGAAGCGGGTGCAGAATTATGTCGGCGACGCGACATGGATGGTGCGCTGGGACATCGTCGAAAAGACGGACTGAGCGAACGTCAGCATCGCGGACGGCGCGATGACGATGATCGACGACAGGCGTAGCACGGCAAGCTATCGCCGCTTGCGCAGCGCGTCGATCACCGTCGGCAGCGCCGTCGTGACGTTGTTCATGCTGGTGCTGCTGACATTCGTGATCGGCCGGCTGCTGCCGATCGATCCGGTTCTCGCCGTCGTCGGCGCGGACGCCGACAACGCGACCTACATGAAGGTCAAGACCGAGCTCGGCCTCGACCGGCCGATCCTGGAGCAGTTCTGGATCTTCCTGAAGCAGCTCGCGTCGGGAAATTTCGGGAAGACCCTCCTGACGGGCCGGCCGGTCAGCGAGGACATCGCACGCGTACTACCCGCAACGGTCGAGTTGGCCACCGTGACGATCGTCCTCGGAGCGGGGCTGGGAATACCGCTCGGCGTCTATGCGGCCGTCTACCGCGGAAGGCCGGCAGACCACATCGTCCGGATCCTGTCACTGATGGGGCACTCAACGCCGATCTTCTGGCTCGGCATGGTCGGCCTCATCATCTTCTACGCCAAGCTCGACTGGGTCGGCGGGTCCGGTCGAGTCGAGCTCTTCTACGTCGACATGGTGCCGAACGTGACCGGGCTGCTTCTGGTCGATGCCCTGCTGGCCGGCGACATGGACGTGTTCTGGAGCGCCTTCCGCCACATCATCCTGCCGGCGTCGGTGCTGGCCTATTCGTCCGTCGCCTATATCAGCCGGATGACCCGCAGCTTCATGCTGGAACAGCTCGGCCAGGAATATGTGATCGCGGCGCGTGCGAAAGGGGCGCCGCAACGCCGTGTCGTCTGGAAGCATGCCTTCGCCAACATCCGCGTCCAGGTGCTCACCATCGTGGCACTGTCGTATGGTGGGCTGCTGGAAGGTGCAGTCCTCACCGAGACGGTTTTCGGCTGGCCGGGTTTCGGACAGTACCTCACAAGTGCGCTGATCATCGGCGACATGAACGTTGTCGTCGCGTGCACGCTGATCGTGGGGGTGCTGTTCATCGGCATCAATGTCGTCTCCGACATGCTTTACCGCCTGCTCGACCCGAGGACGCGATGAGTCCGACGACGCGCACCTCCGGCTGGCTCGGTGCTGAGATCGCCTCGACACGCACCCAGGCGGTGGCGCAAGGGCTCTGGCGGGGCTGGCTGCGCTTCGCCGCGAACCCGCTTGGCCTTGCTGGACTGGCTGTCGTCCTGCTTCTCCTCATGGTGGCAGCTTTCGCGCCGTGGCTTGCGACGCAGTCGCCCAACGAACAGAACCTCGCTTCGCGATTGATGACCCCATCGGCCGCCCATTGGTTCGGAACCGACGAACTCGGCCGCGACATCTGGAGCCGGATCGTCTGGGGAAGCCGGATCACGCTCGCGATCATCACCATCGTCAGCATCGTGGTGGCACCCATCGGCCTCGCGGTCGGCTGCATCGCAGGCTATGCGGGCGGCTGGATCGACAGCATCCTGATGCGGATCACCGATCTATTCCTCGCGTTTCCGAGCCTCATCCTGGCCCTGGCATTCGTGGCGGCCCTTGGCCCGAGCCTGGAAAACGCGATCCTCGCCATCGCATTGACCTCGTGGCCTCCCATCGCCCGCCTCGCGCGAGCCGAGACGCTGACGCTCCGCAACAGCGACTACATCTCCGCAGTCCGGCTTCTCGGCGCCTCACCCGGCCGGATCGTGCTGCGCCACATCGCGCCGCTGTGCCTTCCATCGGTCGTCGTCCGCGTGACCCTGAACATGGCGAGCATCATCCTGACAGCGGCCGGGCTGGGCTTTCTGGGACTCGGCGCGCAGCCACCGACGCCCGAGTGGGGCGCCATGGTCTCGACCGGGCGGCGCTTCATGCTGGACAGCTGGTGGGTCGTGACGTTTCCCGGCCTCGCCATCCTGATCGTCAGCCTTGCCTTCAACCTCGTGGGCGATGCGCTGCGCGACGTTCTCGATCCGCGGCAGGGATGAGAATGGACCAGCCTCTGATCAGCGTGCGGAACTTGCGGATCTCCTTCGGCGGATCGACGAACCCGATCGAGGTTGTCCGGGGTCTTTCCTTCGACCTCGGGCGCGAGAAGCTGGGTATCGTCGGAGAATCCGGATCCGGCAAGAGCCTGACCGGACGGGCCATCATGCGTCTGACACCGCCCGGTGCTCGTGTCTCCGCGGATCGGCTCGCCTTCCAGGATGTGGATCTCCTGACGGCAAGCGAACGCCGGATGGGGGATCTGCGCGGTCGCGGCGTCGGCTTCATCATGCAGGATCCGAAGTATTCGCTGAACCCGGTGATCACCGTGGGAGAGCAGATCGCCGAAGCCTACCGGCTGCATGTCAGGGGAAGCGCGGCAGATGCCCGCCAACGAACGCTCGACATCCTTCACACGGTGCGGATCAGGGAGCCGGACCGCGTCGCGAAGATGTATCCGCACGAAATGTCCGGGGGAATGGGGCAGCGCATCATGATCGCCATGATGCTGGTCGCGGAGCCGAAGGCGCTGATCGCCGACGAGCCGACCTCAGCCCTGGACGTAACCGTCCGCATGGAAATCCTCGCATTGCTCGACGACCTCGTGGCTTCCCGCGGACTCGGGCTGATCTTCATCAGCCACGATCTCAACCTCGTGCGCCGGTTCTGCGACCGTGTCCTGATCATGTATCGCGGTCGCATCGTGGAGACGCTGGCAGCCGGCAAACTCGGCGAGGCCACGCATCCCTACACGCGGGGCTTGCTGGAGGCCCTGCCGCGCATTCACGCCAGGCGCTCGCGCCTGCCGACCCTGCAGCGAGATCCCCAATGGTGACGGGGGTCGGGCGATGATCGAAATCGAGAACCTCGTCGTTCGCTATGGCGGAGACATGACGAGCCGCCGGGCCGTCGATGGAGTGAGCTTCGCGGTCCAGCGTGGAGAGACGTTTGGATTGGTGGGCGAGTCGGGGTCTGGAAAATCGACCATCCTTCGCGCCATCGCCGGCCTCGCGCCGATCGCCGGCGGGACAATCAGGTTCGCAGGACACGATCTCGGACCGACGCGGGACGCGGCCTTTTGCCGACGCTGCCAGATGGTCTTTCAGGATCCCTATGGCTGCCTGCACCCGCGCCAGACCATCTGGTCGCAGCTCATGGAGCCGGCGCGGATCCATCGCCTCCCGGATGGTGACGCAAAGGCGGCCGCAGTGCTCGAGGCCGTCGGCCTGAGCCACGGCTTTCGCTGGCGCTACCCGCACCAATTGTCGGGCGGCCAGCGCCAGCGCGTCGCCATCGCCCGGGCACTCATGCTCGATCCGGAAGTGCTGCTGCTTGATGAGCCGACGTCGGCTCTCGACGTGTCCGTACAGGCCGAGATCCTCAACCTGCTGTGCGACCTCAGGGACAGGCAGGGGCTGACATTCGTCCTCGTCAGCCATGATCTCGCAGTCATCTCCCACATGTGCGACCGGTCCGCAGTCATGGAAGCAGGTCTTCTCGTGGAGGAGCTCAGCACGACCGACCTCGCCGCCGGCCGGGCCCTGAAGCCCTATACCGCCAGGCTGCTAAGGGCGAGCGAAGCCTATGGCGAGTAACGAGGCCGTTCTGCGTACTCGGCCAGTCGCGATCAAACTATCCTTTTGCGGTTGGCACGACCACCCGCTCATCCTGAGAAGGTTCCTTCCGTGAAGATCATCGACGTGAGTTCCAAGACCTTCACCTACCAAACCAACCAGGTGAAGGACTCCGACGGCCACTCTCATCCGGGTCCGCCGCGACAGGCCAAGATGTCCCTGTTCACCATCACCACCGACGAGGGACAACAGGGCCATACAATCGTCAGCCCCTCCGATGCCCGAGAGGATCTGCTCGACGCTTACGTCAGGCCTGTCCTGCTCGGAGCAGACCCGATGCGCACCGAGAAGATCTGGTACGCGCTCTACAAGTGGCAGAGAGGCAGCGGATTTCGCCTGGACGACCGGACGTTGACGTCGGTCGATCTCGCCCTGTGGGATCTGGTGGGGAAGATCACGGGCCAGCCGGTGTGGAAGATCCTCGGCGGGTATCGCGACAAGATCCTTGCCTACGGCTCGACCATGTGTGGCGACGACCTCGAGAATGGACTGGCCACGCCGGAGGACTACGGGCGATATGCGGAATGGCTGGTCAGGGAGCGTGGGTACAAGGCCGTCAAGCTGCACACGTGGATGCCGCCCATTCCCGGCGCACCGAGCGTCAAGGCCGACTATCTCGCCTGCGCGGCCGTCCGCGAGGCGGTCGGTCCGGATATTCCCCTCATGCTCGACCCGAACCACTGGTACAGCCGGGCCGACACGCTCTGGCTCGGGCAGAAGCTGGAGGAACTCGGCTTTCTCTGGATGGAGGAGCCCATGGAGGAGGCGTCCATTTCCTCCTACCAGTGGCTCTCCGGCAACCTGCAGAAGCTCAACATTCTCGGGCCGGAGACCTTGCTGGGAAAACACTGGATCCGCGCGGAATGGGTCGCCAAGAACGCCTGCGACATGGTGAGGACAGGCGTGTGGGACGTCGGGGGCATCGGGCCTTCGATGAAGGTCGCTCGCCTCGCCGAAAGCTTCGGAATGAGTTGCGAGGTCCATGGGACCGGTGCGGGAAACCTGGCGGTCTGTGCGGCCATCCAGAACACGACCTACTACGAGCGCGGCCTACTGCACCCCTTCATCGATTACGATGTCCCGCCGGCCTACTTGAAGCGGATCGACGACGAGATGGACCGCGACGGCTACGTCCATCTTCGCAACGAGCCCGGTCTCGGACAGGACATCGACTTTGCCTACATCGAGAACAACCTGGTGAAGGGTTGAGGGAGGATCGATAGCTCCGGCAGGCGGAGGATCGCATGCTGACGACGAACAAAGGTCCGCTGGCCCCCTCGCCCAGCCTCGCGTCGCGACTCGTGGGAGAGATTCGCGACGAGATCCTGCGCGGTCATCTGTCGGTGGGAGCACAATTGCCCACCGAGGCCCGCCTGATGAAAGTCTTCGGTGTCAGCCGCACGGTCGTTCGTGAAGCTGTTGCCGCTCTCAGGGCTGAAGGTCTCGTGACGACGCGGCAGGGCCGTGGTGCGTTTGTCGCCGCGACCGGGCATCGGCGTCCGTTTCAGGTCACCCCGGAAGAGGCGTCGTCGCTCGAGGACATCCTCTTGATCCTCGAGCTTCGGGCCACGCTGGAGGTGGATGCCGCCGCCATCGCCGCAACCCGACGCTTGGACAGCGATCTCGACAGGATTTCCGGGGCCCTCGCCGACCTTGAGGCGCGGATCGAGGAAGGCGGCGACTCGATCGACGCGGACTTCGGCTTTCATCTCGCGGTGGCGGACGCGAGCCAGAATCCCTACTTCGGACGGGTGCTGCAGTCGCTCGGCGCGGTTCTCATTCCACGCCGTCGGATCGCGTTCGAGACACCGCTGCTTCGCCGAACGTACCTGGAGCGGGTTCAGGTCGAGCACCGGGCCATCGAGGCGGCCATTGTCCGGGGGGACGCCAGGGCGGCGCGCCGTGCCATGGAGAAGCATCTCGGCGGCGCACGCTACCGCTTCCGCCTGCAGATGCGCGAGCAGATCGCTCCCGACGATACTCCCGCTCCCAAGCGCGGGTGATTGGCCTGTCAGGCGTTCGCTTCGGGTGGCAGGAACTCGACCTCATGCTCCGCCGACAGCGCGATCACCTTGGGGACGTCCGTCAGGTTGTCGAGGCTGTTGAAGAGCGCTTCGAGCTTTCGCGCCGGGGATACCCAGAACAGGGCTCGCGCCGGCTTGTCCGACTTGTTGAAATATCCATGCGGAATACCGCGGGGCATCCTCACGAGGTCGCCGGCCTTGGCCTCTGTCCAGACCCCGTCGAGCTTGAGCGAAAGCACGCCATCGAGCACGAGGATGAACTCGTCCTGCGTCGGGTGAATGTGGACCGGGACGAACTGGCCCGGGTCGCTGTTCGTCTCGAACGCAAAGGTCGCGTCGCAACTCGCCTTGGGATAGTAGGTCTGCCCTAGAATGTTCCAGGATTGACCCTTGAAGCCTTCTCCGACACGCGTGATACCCTTCTCGAGTTCGGCCATAGCGGGGTTCCTTTGCATGGGTCTGCGACCAGAGCATGGCCCAGACTGCACAACGGATCCAGAGCCCGTGCAGGGTGATCTCCTGATCCGGAACGGATAGTGTCCAGCATGAGCGACGACGCAGAGGCAGGCTCCATCCGCATCCTGGTGGACGCTGACGCATGCCCCGTGAAGAACGAGGTCTACAAGGTCGCCGGACGGCACAAGGTGCGGTGCTGGATCGTAGCCAACAGCTGGATGCAGGTTCCCAGCGATGTGCTCGTCGAACGCGTCGTCGTTCCGGCGGGTCTCGACGTCGCGGACGACTGGATCGCCGAGCGTGCTCGCCGGGGCATCATCGTTGTCACGACCGACGTGCCCCTGGCGGCCCGCTGCGTGAAGGCGGGCGCAGATGTGATCGCGCCGACAGGCAAGGCCTTTACGGAACAGTCGATTGGAATGGCACTCGCAACACGCAATCTGATGGAGCAACTGCGGTCTTCGGGCGAGATCACCGGCGGCCCCCGTGCCTTCTCGGGCCAGGACCGGTCGGCCTTTCTCTCTGCCCTCGATCTTGCGATTACGCGGTTGAAGCGCGCAGGTTTTCGTCCAGACTGACGCATGGTCGAAAGGCTGACGGAGGTTTCGGGGGACTGGTAGCGCCTGTGGTTCCAGCGGTCGCGTTTTCGACGCACAAGCACTTCATTGTGAGGAGTTCGCCGTGCTTATCGCCATGGCCTCGTCCGCCATGGAAGGAGAGCATAGGGTGGGTCCGGGATGAACCGACCCACAGGTCCATAGGAGCACCCATGAGCAGAAAATTGATCCGAGCGCTGCCCCTGACTCTCGTGCCCGTGCTTGCCGGGTGCATGTCTCCGTCGGATTCGCCGCGACGGATGCAACCGGCACCCGTTGCGGCCGATGCGACCAAGATGATCAGGGCGGACGCCGGCGGAACCTATGTACTGCCGGACGGTACCCGCGTTTTGCGCGATGGTGCTGGCGGCTTCACGCTCCCCAACGGCGCCTATGTGCAGCGCACGCCTTCTGGCGATCTTCTGCTGCCGAACGGGAACGTCTGTCGCGCCAGCGGGCCGAACTTCATCTGTCCGTGACACGGCTGCGGCCTGGTTGGAAAATATTCGCCTGCAATCTGAGATTGTGACTGGGACTTTCATCTCACCAAGTGCTGGAACGACCGCAATGACCGATGCCCCTGGATACAAGCCTCCCAAGATTTGGACCTGGAACAAGGACAACGGCGGTCGCTTCGCGAACATCAACAGGCCGGTGGCCGGCCCGACGCACGAGAAGGACCTGCCGGTCGGACGCCACCCTCTTCAACTCTACTCGCTCGGCACGCCCAACGGCGTCAAGGTTACGGTGATGCTGGAGGAATTGCTCGCGCTTGGCCATGCCGGCGCCGAGTACGACGCCTGGCTCATCCGGATCGGCGAAGGGCAGCAGTTCGGAAGCGGGTTCGTGGCCGTGAACCCGAACTCCAAGATTCCTGCCTTGCTCGATCGGAGCGGGCCGACGCCGATACGGGTGTTCGAGTCCGGCTCCATTCTGGTTTACCTGGCCGAGAAATTCGGAGCCTTCCTGCCGACCGAGGCGGGTCCGCGAGCCGAATGCCTGTCCTGGCTCTTCTGGCAGATGGGCAGCGCGCCGTATCTGGGCGGTGGCTTCGGCCACTTCTACGCCTACGCGCCGACCAAGATCGCATATGCAATCGACCGCTTCTCGATGGAGGCGAAGCGGCAACTGGATGTGCTCGACCGACGTCTTGCGGAAACGGAGTTCATTGCGGGGCCGGACTATACGATCGCCGATATCGCGATCTGGCCCTGGTATGGCGGGCTGGTGAAAGGCTGGCTGTATGATGCCGCGGAGTTTCTCCAGGTGCAGGACTACAAGCACGTCCAGCGATGGGCTGATGCGATCGGGGAGCGACCGGCGGCGAAGAGGGGGCGCATGGTCAACCGGGTGAACGGCGACCTCGCGATGCAGCTCCACGAACGCCACGATGCTTCGGACTTCGACACCAAGACGCAGGACAAATTGAAACCGTCGGAATGACAGCCGACGCCGAACCAAACCTGATCCTTCATCCTCCTCGGTAGCGGAGCGTTGCAGGGGCAGGTCCATTTCCACCTGCCTCGAACCGGCTTACCCGATACCGTCACGACTATCGAGGTTTCGGCCTCTCGGCATGACTTTCCGCGTGCGCGCTGCCGTGGCCCACGCCCTCGCATCTGTTGAGCTTTTTCTCATCCAGAGATTGTCGTGATGCGTCACGCGATGACGGCGTGAACCTTGCGAGGGTCGGGCAGTCCGAGCCGTGTTGCGCGCCCCGGCGCCGTCGACGATCCACGACTCCCGCGTGTGACGATCCTCTTCCGCGAGCGGAAGCGATGCGTGCACGGCGGCCGAGACCGCTTGGCTCTACAGCGTCCTTGACCGTTTCCGGCGTGCTCCGAGACAGAGAAACGCGAGCCCTTGGTCCCATACATTGGTCGGACACAGTCCACCGCCGGATGTCGCGATGGCGTTACGTTTGGTCCCCCGGCGCGATGTACGACCAAGTCACCAGCGGGTGCAGGACGAACTCCCGTTCTCAATTCGAGCGAAGTTGGTAACGTCTATTTAACAGACGCAATCTGCGTAAAGAAACTTAGGAGATCTGCCTGAGCGGACCTCCACCTCTGAAGAAACGCTCTGGGTTGGCCCTCACAGTGGGCAACACGACGCCGGCCCTGGTCGGTGATCACCTTTGGAGTCGGCCATGCGAGACCGCATCGCAGTACCCGTCGCATCGAACGTCTTGGCCAGAATGGCGTCGTCTCGCTTTACCCGGTTCTTTGCGACCGTGGCCTTCGCCATGGCGCCCGCCTCCGCGTCGGCTCATGCCCGCTGGTTCCTCGATCCCAAGATCCCGCTGCAAAAGCCTGTCTTGCAGTGGGATGTCATGCATACGCTGATGCTCGTGGCTGCCGTGATGTTCGTCGCCGGCGTCGCGCTCATGTCGCTGCTGAGCAGCCGGGTCCCGAAGCTGCAGCAATTCCTGACGCGTCCCGCATTGAATCCAAGCCTCTTCGAATGGCGCATCCTTGCAATCCTGTTCGGATTGACGCTCGTGATCAGCAGTCTCGAGCATGTCATGATTGCACCCAATCTGACCGCCGGAACATCGATCGCCGCACAGGGAGCGCTGCTTGCCCAAGCGATCCTCGGAGCGATGCTCGTCGTCCAGTCAAGGATACGATCAGCCAGTATCCTGCTGATCGTGATGTCGGTCGCGAGTTTCGCCCTGTTCTCCATCGTCGAGATGATCGACTACGCATTCGAGATCCTGGCGATTGCCGGTGCTCTCATCGTGATCGGCCCGCATCTCACGGCTTCCGCCACCAACGCGAAGGGCCGCTGGTGGACGGGATGGTCCCGCTCCAGCGAGCCATCATGGCAAGCGGATGATGCGCTGGCCGTGTTCATCCTGAGAAGCGGCCTCGGCATTCAACTCGTGGTTCTGGCTCTTCACGACAAGATCCTCGAGCCCGAGGTCTCTCTTGCGTTCGTTCAGACCTACCCCATCGTCAACTTTCCGAGACTTCTCGGACTGTCGGAGTTCTCGCATCTTCACTTCGTGTTCGGCGCAGGGCTCGCCGAGATTGCCTTCGGAACCCTTCTGATCCTCGGCATGGGCACGCGGATCGTCGGCTCTGCCCTGACAGTCCTGTTCATTCTGACAGGATTGCTGTTCGGCGTTGCCGAACTCATGGGGCACATCCCGATCATCTGCATCGCCTTGATCCTGGCCCTCAGGGGCGACGTTCCGGCTCTTCAGGGAATCCGCCCGGTACGCTGGCAGATTGCATCGTCCGGCATGATCGCCACCTGCCTCGTGGCGATTGCGGTGATGCCGCCCGCCGAAGCGCCAGCACCCTTGATGATGGCTGCAGCCTCTCCGTCTGCCGTCCTCTCCGATGCGGATCCTGCGCTCATTGTTCCTGCGGCTCTGTTCAGCCGCTTCGCAAGCGAGACGTCGCATCGGAGTTCAAAACTGACGCCAGAGCTGCGGTCGGCCACCCAGGCCATCCATCACATGCTGTTTCACTCGCGCACCATGACGGCCCAACCGGACAAGAGCGCGACGGCAAGGTTGCTCTTCGATCTTTCGACGCGCTACGAGGTGGAGGCACGGGGCGACACAGCGGCCCTATGGCTCCGCTACGGCCATCTGACCGGTTCTTGCACGCCGGAGGAACTGGCGGCGTTCCGCGCGGTCGTTTCCGATCCTGCCTGGCCCCAGATTCTCGGCAGAGCACCTCTGCGGCTGGTTGCAGCCCTGTTTCCCGTCGCGCAGAGCGCGGGCAACGCGATCATGGGTAGCGACGTCGATCTCACCACCACTGAAGCCTGGCTCGCGATCGCCAAGGCAGCTCCGGACAATGGGCCGAACTACGTTCATACCCATGCCCTCGCCTCGATCGTGCGGATCCTCACCGCTGCTGCAAACGAGCCAGGTCTCAACTGAGGCCAGGCTCGGATCTTGATATTGGCGCGCCTCTTCGAGGCGCGGCAACTTTGCTCAGTCGGCCCGCAGGGCGTCGATGGGACTCATGCCTGCTGCACGCCGGGCGGGCAGGAAGCCGAACAGCAATCCTGTTGCAGCGGCGGCTGCGAGGGCCGTTGCGACGATGGCCGGGCTGATCAGCACGGGCCAGCCGGCGACCGTGGCCGACAGGATGGTGGCACCCACCCCGGCAATCACGCCGGCAAATCCCCCCATGAGGCATAACACCACGGATTCCGTGAGGAATTGCCGCAGGATGTCTCCCCGCCGCGCGCCGACGGCCATCCGCAGTCCGATCTCCTTCGTCCTCTCCGACACGGACACAAGCATGATGTTCATGATGCCGATGCCGCCGACGAGAAGCGAGATCAGGGCCGTTGCACCGAGCAGAAGACCCAAAGTCTGCTGCGTTGCCGTACGCGTCCGGTTGTAGTCCGCGAGGTCCCGAACGAAGAAGTCGTCCTCGCCGTTGGCCTGACTTCTCCGGCGCTTGCGCAGGACATCCTCGATCTCGGCCTTCGCTTCGTCGAGCGCCTCGCCTTCGGTGACCTTGATGACCAGGTTGCCCACCTGACGCGGGACGTTCTTGTTGGGCTTCGACATCTTCGAGCGGGCCGTCGAAGCGGGGACGAGAACCACATCGTCGAGGTCCTTTCCGGACGTCGACTGGCCCTTCCGCTCGAGCACGCCGACGATCTCGAACGGCACATTCATGATGCGGACTTCGGCTCCGATCGGATCCGTGTCGCCGAAGAGCTGGGTCGCGACGGTCTGGCCGATGACGGCGATCCGCGCGCCGGCCGCCTCCTCGTCAGCGCCGAAGAAGCGACCGCCGGCGAGATCCCACGTCCTGACATTCAGGTAGTCGTCGCTCACGCCTTCGATGCTGCTCAGCCAGTTCGTCGGCCCGTTCACGATCGGCGCCACGTTGGTCAGGACACCGGAGATGGCGGCGACCGCGGGGACGCCTGAGCGGATCGCCTGGAGATCCTGCTCGGAGAAAGGCAGCCGCGTCCCGCTTCCCGCCCAACGGCCACGCACCCGGCTCGATCCCGGCTGAACCTGAAGGATGTTGGTGCCGAGGCTGGCGATCTGCCGCTCGACCTCGCTGCGTGCGCCCTCGCCCACGGCCACCATCACGATGACCGAGGCAACGCCGATGATGATGCCGAGCGTGGTGAGGAGACTGCGCAGAAGATTTGCCCGCAGGGCTGCCAAGGCCACGAGAAAGAGGTCAGCCAACCGCATGACTCGTCTCCAGTTCTCGGCGCGATACGGCGCGATCCTCGACGATGGCTCCGTCACGCATGGTGATGCAGCGCTTCGCGTAGGTCGCCACCGTGGGATCGTGGGTCACGAGGACGATCGTGACGCCCTGGTCGTTGAGATCGACGAGAAGTTTCATGATCTCGGCGGATGTCCGCGAATCGAGCGCGCCCGTGGGCTCGTCGGCCAGCAGGAGGAGTGGGTCGCCGACCAGTGCGCGGGCGATGGCGACGCGCTGCTGCTGGCCACCCGACAATTGCTGCGGTCGGTGGTCCGTGCGGTCTCCCAGACCGACCTGAGCCAGTCTCGCGCGCGCTTCTGCCTCCGCCTGCCTGGCCGGGACGCGGCGATAGCGCAGCGGCAGCATGACCTGCTCGAGGGCCGACGTGCGGGGCAACAGATTGAAGTGCTGGAACACGAACCCGATGAGGCGGTTTCGAACGCCCGCGAGGCCGTCGTCGTCAAGACGGGACACCTCGTGCCCCCCGATCATCAGGACGCCACCGGAGGGGCGGTCCAGCGTCCCGACGAGATTCATCAGGGTCGACTTGCCCGACCCCGATGTCCCCATGATCGCGACGAAATCACCGGCGCCGATGGACAGGGTGACGCCTCTCAGGGCCTCGATCGTGTGAGTGCCTACGGTGTAGGACTTCACCAGGTCGCGCGCTTCGACGAGTGCCGTCTGCGTTCGGACATGGGCGTTCATGGCCGATCCTTCGGGGTCCGCGTCCTCGCCCTGACGATCACCTTCTCGTCCTCGGTGATCGGCGTGCCGATCAGTTCGGCGTGGGTGCCGTCGACCAGGCCGATCCTGATCGGGCGCCGGATCGGAACACCGTCGTTTCCGACGACCCAAACCGCGGTCGCGTTCGTGTCCTCGCGTTCTTCGCGCCACGCGGACAAGAGGGTGCGCTGCTGTTCGTTCAGCAGCGGCTCGACCACCATCGCCAGCCTATCGGTCGAACCGACGCGCTTGGCCTTGGCTTCCCCTTCGGCGCCCGCCGACTTGGTCTTGGCCTGTTCCATCGCAGTGAGACGCTCCTTCGCGGCAGCCAGCTGCTGCGGCGTCAGGGAGAGCTTCTTCGCGAGACGCTCGAGCTGCACTTCGCGACGCTCCGACTTGTCGCCGGCCGTCATGGCCGGTGTCACCTGCCTCGGGCGGAAGCGCAGTGCCTCGGCCGGGAGCCGGAGCACGTCCTGACGCCGGGCGGTCTCGATCTCCACCGTCGCCGTCATGCCGGGATACAACTTGAGGTCCGGGTTCTCGGCTTCGATCACGACGGTATAGGTGACGACGTTGTTTTCTTCCGTCGCGGCAAGCCTCACCTGGGACACTGTTCCGGAGAAGGTGCGCCCGGGGTGGGCATCGACGCGAAACGTCGCCGGGTTGCCGACGGAGACGCCGCCGATGTCGGCTTCGTTCACCTGCGCATCGATGCGAACCTGACGCAGATCCTGGGCGATGCGGAAGAGTTCGGGAGCCGACAGGCTGGCCGCCACGGTCTGCCCGATCTCGACGGAACGTGAAATCACGATGCCTGCGATCGGCGCGCGGATCTCTGTCCGTTCCAGATCGATCGTCATCTGCGACAAGGCGGCCTGGCGCTGCACGACATTGGCGCGGGCGCTGTCGACCTGCGCCTTCGACACGATCATCTCGGCGCGCGCGACCTCGACATCCCGCTGCGCGGAGTCGAGTTGCGCCTCCGAGCCGACGCCTCGCGAGTTGAGATCCTTGAGGCGCTGGCTGTTGCGCTCGGCGACGCGGAGGTTTGCGACCGACTTGTCGTGGTTGGCGGTCTGGTTCGTCAGCGCGGCCTTCGCCATGTCGAGTTCGGCCATGGCCTGGTCGATGCGGGCGGCGAAGGTCTTCGCGTCGAGCACCGCGAGAACGTCGCCGGCCTGTACGACCGTGTTGAAGTCTGCCCGGATCTCGCGGACCTGCCCTGAGAGCTGGGATCCGACCTGCGCGGTCACGACCGGCTTGATGGGCCCTGCCGTCTGGATGCGACGACGAACGATGCCACGTGTCACCGAGGCCGTCTCGAAGGCGGACATGCCGCCTCCCTCCGGGCCCGACGCCAAGGCGGGGCTGGCCGAGAGGCGATGGCCTGACATCGCGAAGACACCCCACCCGCCGGCAAGGCCGAGCGAAACGACCATGACGACAGTCAGTGGACCCTTGCGTCGCGTGCTCACGGGTTGCGCCTCACTCTGCCGCAAGCGCTGCCGAAGCTCGGCGATCGAACTGGCTGGTGTATCGGGTGAAGAGGTCATGAAGAGCACCCACATTGGTGGTGATGTCGAAATCACGCTCGGCCTTGGCGCGGCCCTGGTGACCGCAGCGTCCGGCAAGATCCGGTTGCATCAGAAGGCTCGCGAGAGCCTCGGCTAGCCGAGCGGGATCGGCTGGATCGACGATCCGGCCGGTGATCCCGTCGGTGATGATTTCGGGCGTTCCAGCCACCCGGGTCGTGACCGCGGGAAGCCCACTCGCCAGCGCCTCGAGAAGCACGGTCGGCAAGCCGTCCCGATCGCCGTCGGCGGCCACGACGCAGGGCAGGGCAAAGACGCTCGCTCGCCGCATGTGGCGCAAGACTTCGGCGGGCGGAACAGCGCCGACGAACGAAACGTCGTCCTCGAGCCCGCAGGCACGCACCTGCGCCTCCAGGCTTTCGCGCAGCGGGCCCTCGCCGACGATCTCGCAGCGGAAATCGACACCGCCCGAGCGGAGGACGGCGCAAGCAGCGATGAGATCGCCGAAGCCCTTCTTCTCGATGAGGCGGCCGACGGCCAAGATCAGGCCCTGTTCCCGCTTTGCGGCGGGGCCCGGTCTGATCGCGGCAAGATCGATCCCGTTGTAGATGCGTTCGATCTTCCCGGCCGAGGACGGCCCGGCCATCGCGGCGAGATAGGACTTGTTGAAGTCGGACACGGTGACGACGGCATCGGCCAGCGCCATCTTCGAGCGGCGTGCGAGCCGGTCCTCGTCCTCGGTTGCGTAGTGCTTGAAGATGTCGCGGGCATGCGCCGTGAACGACACGGGCCGCGCGATCCTGCGTCCGGCCAGAAGCGCGACGGTGGTCGCGTCGGATCCGAAATGGGCGTGCAGGCAGTCGATTCCCTCGGAGCCCCAGAGCTCTGCCAGTGCGGCCGACCAATGGGCGATCCGTTCCCGCGCGCGCTCCGTCTTTCCGGCAACGAGGCCTTCAAGCCCGTCTTCGTTCGGCCACACGGCGTAGCCGTCTGGCAGGACGTCCACTTTCGCGCGCAGGGCACGGGTGTCGACCTTGTCCGCGTCATCGAGGGGCGGCAGGAGCGACGCCACGCGCACCTCGACACCGCGGCGCTCGAGTTCGAGAATCTCCGCAAGCACGAAGGTCTGGCTCAGGCGCGGAAACCGCTTCAGGACATAGCCGACCCGAAGTCCTGCGCCGACTTTTCCGGCCCTGTCAGGGATGAGCATGGACGCTCTCCACCCTGCCGGACCGCACCAGCCGCGAACGCGAGGCGCGGAGTTGCGAGCGCCGGCCAGAGGCCTGCGCGAGCTTTCCGACCAGTGCCGCGGCTGCGTTGCGGGCACCGTCGAGGCCCAAGGTCGCATAGGGGCGCGGCGGCGATGCGAGTCCGGCGACGATTGCCTGCGACAGGAACTCGGGCGTGGCCGCCTCGAGCGGGACGTGCCGGGAGAAGCCCATCTGCTCGAACATCTGCGAGCGAACGGTCTGCTCCATGCTCGGTCCGGAGCGCGGTATGACGATCGTCGCCTTGCCGAGTGCGGTGATCTCGAGCATCGAGTTGTATCCGCCCATCGTCACGACGAGGTCGGCGCGCCGCAGCATCGTCTTGAGCTCCGACGTGAACCGGACGAGCTCGATGCCGGAAGCGTCGGCCATTGCCCTGAGGCGAGCGAAGTATTCGTCCGGCATCAGCGGGCCCGCGACGGCGACAGCCCTGATGCGCTGCGACCTTGGCACGACGGACAGCGCCTCGAGTGACGCAGCCATCATCGGGTAGGCGTCGTAACCCCCGCCGGCGGTGACCACGACGAACTTCTCGTCACGGCCGCCGGATTGCCGGCCGCTGGCTGCCGGCGAAGAATTCGTCTCACCGGTGACGTAGCCCATGAAGCGAACGTCGCTGCAGATTTCCTCGCTCAGACCATAGGCCGCCGCGGAGTCGAACACGGCGCGATCGCCATAGACGAACACGCTGTCGTAGTACCGCCGGACGACGTCGTACGTCCCTTCCCGGCTCCAGCGGGAAGACACGCGCTGCGGATCGTCCAGGATGTCCCGCAGGCCGAGCACGATCCGCGTCGGCAGGCGCCGGCTCCGGATGAACTCGAAGACGGGCAGCAGTTCGCTCCATATGCCGCAGGGCAGATGATCGACCAGAAGAATGTCGGGGCGAAGGGTCGCGATGGTTTCGCGGATCAGGCCGGACCGGACACGCTGGGCAACCTGGTTGGAGATCGACAGGCTGCGCGCGCACCAGTCGCCGCTGCTGAGCTTCTGGACGGAAGGCAGCTTGATGGTGTCCACGCCGGGCGGCAACGCGAAGACGGGACCGGCGGCGCTACCCACCAGCAGCACGACGCTGCAGTCCGGGTTCATCTCGACGACATGGGTCGCGATCGTTGAATTCCGGCGGACGTGGCCGAGACCGACGGTGTCCGGCGAGTACATCACGATGGATCGGTTGGACATGGGTCTCGTCACGGGTTGATGGAGACGGGGGATGCCGCACGCTCGGAAGCGTCGTACGGCGAAGGTGCGGTCCTCGGCATCGCGAGGGCCCGGCGCAGAAGGGTCTCGGAGGCATCGATGATCGCGATGCAGCGGTCGACGTCGCCGTCCCGCTCCACGATCTTCAGCGCCCGGCGAAGCAGGGCGGCTGCGCCATAGGCGGCGAGGCGCGCCGGCGAGAGTGGCTCGCCGACCGCGACACCCGAGAGCGCGTCCACGACGGCGAGAAACCCGGGTGCGACAGGGCCGTCGTACAGATCGACGCTTGTCACGAGATGGGCGCCGAGATTGGCGATGTCGGCTTCAGCGGCGCCCATCGCAAGATCGTCGAGATCGATGACGACGGGTGCGCCCGCTCCGTCCGCCAGGATCTGGCCGGCATGCAGGTCGCCATGCAGCAGGACGCGGCGGCTCCGGTCCGCGGCGACTCCGCCAAGGGCCTGTTCGATCGCGTCCGCCAGGATCGCTGCCCGGCGCACACTGGCCGATCCGAGCCGGTGTGCGGCATGGCCAGGAGCCAGGCGGGACCGCACCTTCGCGAGGGCATCGAAATCGGCCACGTCTTCCGGGACCGACGCCACGGCATGAAACGTGGCCAGCAGGTTCGGCCTGTCCTCCGAGACGAGAAGGACGTCGCAGACCGCCCTTCCAAGCGCCGGGCCGCTCAGGAACGGTCCCCCGAGGGCCCGAAGACGATCCCGAAGCGACGACGTCCCAAGGCGTGGCATCGTGATCGCGTCGGGGACGAGACCATCGCGGGCGCAGGGCGTCGCAACGCCTTGCATGAAGAGAAACGTCGCACGACGTGCCGCGGATGAAGGTGTCGGCCGATCGCTGTCCTTCATCACCTTGTCGAAGGACCAGCCCGCCCGCTCGCGCACGAGCCCGAGGATCAACGCCGCCGCCTCGCTTGCGCCGCTGGGTCCCAGTTCCACCCGTGCGCGCCGGCTTCTCCCGGACAGCACGCCGGCGATCCACTCGCTGCTGCGTGCCGCATCGTCGGCCCGATGCGCCAGGCCGAGAAGGGGCCCCCACGCCTCGGCCCGCCCCGTCTGGTCGTCGAAGGTGCGCTCGATCGGCACCAGGAGAGCCGGCGTGTCGTGGTCGGCAAGCTCGAGAATGGAGTTGTACCCGACGGTGGAGATGACGACGTCGGCCTCGGCGAAAGCCTCGTTGAGCCGGGCGCCGACATCGATCCGCGCATCGGCGCGCTGCAGGAAGCCTTCGGGCGCCAGTCGCGGGCCGGCGACCTGGACCACCTCGTGGCTGCCGTCACCGGGAAGGCGCGAAAGGACATCGTCGATCGCGACGCGAAGGGCCGCGGCCGTCTGCGGCGACCCGCCGCCGCCGGTAGCGACGAGCACGCGGGGGCGAGAGCGGGGCGGCAGGACCGAACCGCCGCGATCCGTCTCGGCCGTGCGGTAGATCCAGTTGACGTGTGAAACCTCGCGCGCGCCGATCGTCCCGGGATCGGGGTGCCAGTGCGAGCGCGACGACGGCACAACGACCAGATCCCAGGGCCGCCCGGCCTCCAGGCGAAACGAGGACAGCCGATCCTCGATGGTCTCGCGCAGGACGAGGCACAGCGGATCGGCAAGCAGTGCAAGCCGGGGAACGACCGCAGTATCCACGACGACCGGCCCGGGTTCCATCGCGGCAAGTCGCTGCGCCATCTGGGACTTGGCCACGACGTCGATGCTCTCGAACAGATCGCGTTCCTGCGCAGAGAGGCCGGCAATCGGTGCATTCGTCAGGAGAACGCACCGGATGTGGCAGTTCTCACGCATCAGTGCCGATGCAATGTTACAGGTACGACGAATATGGCCCAGTCCAGATCGACCGGTTACACAGAATTTAATCAATATCGATTCTGTTACAGAGCCCGTATTCATGGTATTCGCCCCTCAGTCGCCCGTTCAAACATCGTCCGGGCCGGCTGTGACACGAAACTGTCACAACGAAAGTGACGCCACGCTGACGCCAAGCTGACGCGACGCTGACGCAAAGCTGACAGGACGCTGACGAACTGGGCCAAAAGGCCTGCTGGAGCCAACTTTGAGTTTTTGCAATTCACTCTTTGCGGCTACGCAAGAATGCACGCCCGGCGCCGCTTCCGGGCGCGGGGCGCCACGCGGTCAGGTCCGGGCTGCCACGAGCACGGGCAAGGACGGGTGGAGGCACCGGTAATGCGGACGCAGGCACAGACATTCCGCCAGATCGTCCTCGGATGCCTCTGGCAAGCGCGCAGCGCGATCGCCCTTGCGCTGTTCTGCGTGGCCGGCTCGACGCTGGTGGCGCTGGCGCTTCCGTGGCCCCTGAAGCTCATCTTCGACCACGTGCTCTACGGCAAGGCAGTCCCGGCCGCCTGGGCCACGTACCTCGCCTGGGTGCAGCCCTCAAGCATCCTGGCCCTGTCGCTTCTCGCGTGCGCGATCGTCGTCCTCGCGCTTCTCTCGGCGACGTTCGCCTATGCGCAGATCTACGTGACATCGCGCATCGGGTTCGAGATCACGTTCCGCCTGAGGAACGCCCTCTTCAACCACCTCCAGCAGCTCTCGCTCTCGTTCCATGTCCGCTCCCGCAGCGGCGAACTGATGAACAAGATCGTCGCCGATACCAACACGCTGAAGGACGTCTACTCGGAGTACGTGCTGGCATTCGCCACCCATGCGCTGACGGTCCTCGGCATGTGCGTCGTGATGTGGATCATCGATTCCACGCTGGCGCTCATCGTCATCGTGTCCTTCCCCGTCCTGTTCGGCGGGCTCTATCTGGTGCTGGCGCGCATGCGGGTCTCCGCGCGGCAGCAGCGCTACCGGGAGAGCGCGCTGACGTCCCGCCTCATGGAGGTCCTGAAGGCGGTCTCGCTGGTGCAGGCCTTCGGGCGCGAGCGGTACGAGAGTTCGCGGTTCGAGACTCAGAGCTCGTTGTCGAAGGAGGAAAGCATCCGGATGGCGCGGATGGAGGCGTCCGTGGCGCGGATCGTCGAGGTTGCGCGCGCCATCGGCCTCGCCACCGTCATGCTGTTCGGCGGCATCCAGGTCATGCGGGGGCGGATGTCGCCGGGAGACCTCCTGGTCTTCTCGTCCTACATCGTCGACATGTACAAGCCGGTCCGCATCATGGCGCGCCTCTCGGCCCGGTTCTCGAAGGCCAGCGCCAGCGCCGACCGGATCCGTGAACTGCTCGAGACGAAGCCCGACATGGTGGACCTGCCCGATGCCAGGCCCGTCGCGTCCCTGCGCGGCGAGATCGCATTCAGGAACGTCTCGTTCTGGTATGAGCCCGGAAAGCCGGTGATCGACGATCTCTCGCTGACCCTTCCCCAGGGCCGCTTCATCGCCCTTGTCGGAGCGTCCGGAGCGGGCAAGTCCACGCTCGCGAACCTGATCGTCCGGCTTTACGACCCGACGGAGGGGCAGGTCACCGTCGACGGGATCGACATCCGAACGCTCAACAGGGAATCGTATCGCCAGCGCATCGGCGTCGTGCTGCAGGATGCCCTGCTCTTCGGTGCGAGCATTCGAGAGAACATCGCCTACGGAAAGCCGGATGCCACGGACGCGGACATCGAGGCCGCCGCACGCGCCGTCGCAGCGCATGACTTCATCTCCCGCCTGCCCGACGGCTACGACGAGATCGTCGGCGAGAGCGGGGCGAGCCTCTCGGGCGGCCAGCGGCAGCGCCTGTCGCTGGCGCGAGCGCTCATCAAGAACCCCGACATCCTGCTGATGGACGAACCGACGTCGGCCATCGACGCCGAATCCGAAGCTCAGATCCGTACGGCGTTGCGGACGACGATGGAGGGCAAGACGACGGTGCTCATCGCGCATCACCTCCAGTCCGTTCGCCACGCGGACCTCATCGTCGTCCTGCGAAACGGAAAGATCGTCGAGCAGGGCACGCACGCCGAACTGGTCGCCCGGAACGGCTACTACTGCAACCTCTTCCAGATCGACGCCGTGGAAGCGGGCTAGGCGGGAGAACCGGTCGAATACAGCGCGGCGTCGACCCGGCCCGCGCGCAGGGTGTCATGCGCCCACGCCAGCAGGGTCGCGCCAAGTTTGCCCAACTCCGGCGCACAATGGCGGATGCAGGTCTTCACCTGCCGACCGAGCAGAAGCGTGGCCACGTACCACGCGAACACGTCGTCTCGAATGGGCTGGCCGCCGGCCTGCGCATAGAGAGCCGGAAGAGCCTGCGCCAGTTCGGCAGCCTGCCCTGCCCTGTCCGGATTCACCAGGCCGACGAGAAGGAGACGGCTGGCAAACAGGGCCAGATCGTAGGCCGGATCCCCGAGCGCGAGTTCGTCGAGGTCGATGAAGCCGGGCGTCCGGCCGTCGAAGAGGATGTTCGCCGTGTGGAAGTCGCCGTGCAGCGTGACGGTCGGGCGCCCTTCCATCGACGGCAGCCGCCTTGCCAGGTCCTCGCACAGGAGGGTGGCGGACCGGTCCAGTTCCGGAAGCGCGACCCGGACGCGCTTGGCCACCTTGCGGGCCGCGCGCTCGAACACGACGCGACCGTTGCGGAGGGGAAGACCATCGAGCGGGAGACCGTGGAGACACGCCAGCGCCGACATCGCGGACGCGGTCGCGGCAGCGCGCAGCGAGTCGTCCATGATGCGGTCCACTCTTTCTCCCGGTACGAAGCGCTCCCACCGGATGGCGTGCGCTTCATCCACCGCCAGCGGCTCGGCCATTGCAAAGTCCCGGGCCGAAGACTGCCAGAGCTGCTGCATCCGGCGGTGGGTCGCGGGTGCTCCGTTCTGCAGCTTCCCGACCGCGATCATGCGGGTCGATGAATCGGCGTAGGCAATCGTGCAGCGTGCGCCGGGCAGGTAGCTCAACATCCTCCAGGAGGCCGCCGGCGTCGCACCGAGCGGAGGCAAAGCGTCAAGCCCGATGAGAACGGGAAGATCGGGAAGCCCCGGGTCATGCGGGAACCGCAGGACACTGGCGCCGAGAGCCGGAACCCAGGTCCCGCCGGTCACGTCCGGCCCGGCGCCCTCGGACGGAAATCTCGCGAAGTGCAAGGTCGCGAGCAGTGGCCGGGATTCGCTTTGCCCTTCATAGATCGCGCTGAGAGAGCGCCCAGGAACGTACCAGACGTTCGCCAATGCCAGCGATGCGCCCGCCTGTGGAATGAGGCCTGCCTCCACAAGGGCCGCCTCGACGAAGGCCGTCCGACCGAGGAAGACTCTTTGCGGAAACTCCGCCGACGCCCCCAGTGGCGGAACCGCGTCGTAGGTCCAGTCGACGTTCAAGACGCCGCCCCTTCGTCGCACACGGCGGCGTAGATCTCCGCGAGGCGCGCGGCAGACCGGTCCCAGGTGAAGAGGGCGGCACGCCGCCGGCCTGCCGATGCAAGCCGATGCGCCAAAGTCGTGTCTGTCAGGACGTCGATGAGCGCTCCGGAAAGCGCGTCGATCGCGCCCGGCGCCACGAGGCGCGCAGCGCCGTCATCGCCCACGACTTCGGGGATGGCGCCCACCGCCGTCGCGACGATGGGGACGCCTGCCGTCATGGCCTCGACGAGCATGAGGCCGAACCCTTCCCATCGCGAGGGCGCCGCGAGCACGTCCAG
Source organism: uncultured Alsobacter sp. (assembly GCA_964544365.1). Taxonomy (GTDB): domain Bacteria; phylum Pseudomonadota; class Alphaproteobacteria; order Rhizobiales; family Beijerinckiaceae; genus Alsobacter. The sequence continues at coordinate 16,564 of CAZJCW010000001.1, read as the reverse complement.
AGCCGCGTAGAACGTCGGAATCTCGTCCACGAACCCCGCGAATTGAACGGCGCCGTCGAGGCCGAGCGAGGCGACCATTGCTTGGACGGAGGCAAGCCGTTCCGGAGCGTCGGGAGCTCCGGCGAAGACGATCAGGACGTCTGGGATCGCGGCCCGAATCGCGACGGCGGCCCGCAAGAGATCCTCGTGACCCTTCTGCTCGCTGATGCGGCCCACCAGACCGATGATCGGGCGGTCTTGCGGCAGGCCCATCGTTGCCCGCGCCACGCTCCGCGAAGGACCCTGCGAGAAACGCACGTCGTCGACACCGTTGGGTATGATGGCCAGGCGCTCGGACGGAACACCGAGGCGCTCACGAACGTGGTCTCCTACCGTCCTCGAACATGCAAGGACGCGATCGCACTGCACGGCCAGCGCCGCGTTCAAGCCGAGGGTGCCATCGCGATCCCACTGGGCGTCGTATTGGTTGTGATAGTGGGCGATGACCTTGAGTCCCTTGGGCCGCAGGGTGCCTGCTGCGAGCCCGGCATGAAGGTTGGGCTTGTAGGAGTGGCTGTGCAGGATATCCGGCGCTTCGCGCGTCAACCACGCGTGCAACTGTGCGATCATGGACAGCCGCCCGTCGTCCGGTGCACCCAGCGTCACCGGCAAGCCGATCTGCGTGAACCTTGCAAGCCGGGCTGCGCGATGCTCGTCGGCGGGATCGGGGCCGCGGAGAACATACAGCAAGGGCTCGCAGCCGCCCGTAGGCATCGTGCGGAGCAGATGAAATACGCTCTCCGGAACGCCGCCTAGGCCGATGCTGTTGATGACATGGGCGACGCGGGGGGCGGGCATCATGCACTCTTCGAAAACCCCGCAGACGTGACGCCGCGAGCGTCGCGCATCCAATCTCGCCGGGCACGACCTTGGCAAGAGGGATGCGCCTGTTATGGTTGCATTGTTTTGGATCCCGCAGACCGGGTCAGGATCGTACCGCTTTCGCCATGGCAGCCCGGCCTTTCGAGTTCGTCGGACCGAACCATCCCTTTTTCGACGTCGTCCAGGACTTGCGGGAAGCGATTGCCGCGCGACTCGAGCCGGGCGCGACCATCGCTCTTGTCCATGCGGAGTTGAAGGCCGTTGCGGGTCCCGGCGGCTGGACGCTGGACCGTGCGTACTGGAGCGCCCAGCGGACCCGTCGCCCGGATCGACCTTTTGGCTTTTCCGCGGAAACGCTGTCCTGGTCTGCGAAGTCGGGGCAAATCGACTGGCTGAGCTTCCCGGCGGATCCCTATCTGACCTCGGTTGAGACGGTTCTGAACCGTTGGTCGTCGGACGGGGTTCGCGGTCGCGTCCTGCGCTATGTCCCGCTGCGGCGACTGACGCTGTCCATCGACCATCCCCGCCACGGCCCTTGCATCGCGAAGCTGAAGCGCCGCTCGCGTGCCGCAACGGCCCACGCGCTCATCGGTCGCGTTGCGGATGCCGTCGCGAAGTCCGGCCTGCCCTTGTCGGTCTCCCGTCCGCTCGCCTTCGATCAGGACGAGTCGCTCTACTTCCAGAGTGTCCTGCCGGGCGATGACGTCGCGGACACGATCACAGCCGGGTCGACGGATGCGTTTGCAAGGCTGGGCGAATTGCATGCGCATCTGCACCGATTGCCGGTCGAGGGTCTCTCCGGGATCGGCAACCGGACGTGGATGGAACAGGCCCGCTTCGACCTCGGCCTGCTTGGACTCTATCGCCCGGCCAGCTTCGCCCGCCTCGCTGGGCTCGGCGATCTGCTCGATCGTACACGCCCCTCCGATCCGCAACCGTCGTTCTGCCACGGCGACCTCGTGTGCTCGCAGACGCTCGCGAGCGATGACCTGTGGTCGATCACCGACTTCGATCTGTGTCACGCCGGGGACCCGTACCGTGACATCGCGATCTTTCTCGCCTCGCTCAGCTACGATGTTCCGGCATTCTCCGGGGACGGCTCTGCCGCGCTGGACGATCCCCAGGGGCGCGCGTCGATCGGGGTCTATATCGACAGCTACGCAAGGCATCTCGCGCCACTCGACCCGCTTCGGCTCGCCTGGCACCGGACATGCGCGTCCATCTACTACCTTGCGCTGATGCTGAAGAAGGACAGGGTCGACGAACCGGCCTTCATCCGTCTGGAGGACGAAGCTCTCCGGCTTGCCAGGCCGCTGACGGAAGCCGTGTCGGGGACACGCCAGTGACCGCCGGCCCCACCCGTGCAGCCCGATTTTTTCTTGTGCGGCACGGTCGAACCGCTGGCAATGCCCAGCGCTATCTCGGCTGGAGTGATGAGCCGCTGGACGAAGCCGGACATCGCGAAGCCGCTGCGGTCGCGACGCGGCTCGGGCTGGAGCCGATCAGCGGCATCTACTCGAGCCCTTTCGCCCGGACCATGGACACCGCGCGGCCGCTGGCTTCGGCGCTGGGGCTCGGGATCGAACCCAGGGATGCGCTGCGGGAGATCAACTTCGGCAATTATCAGGGCCTTTCGAAGATCGACCATCCGCTCAAGGTCCGCTTCGACTATGCAACCACCCCGATACCGGGGGGCGAGAGCCTGGCCGACGTGGCAAGGCGCGGCATGGCCTTCATGAGCGAGATCACGCCACGCCTGGCGGGCGGCGAGATTGTCGCCATCGTCAGCCACTTCTGGACGTCGCGCGTTCTGATGGGCTCGCTTCTGGGCTTGCCGATCGAGACCATGCTTTCCGCTCTGGACTACAAGCCGCCGACCGGCTCGATCCTCGCCGTGGACTGCGGGATCGACGATGACGGACGCATTGCGGTCAGGCAGAAGGCCTTGCTCGGGCCCTTGCAGGGTGCCGGCGATGACGCCTGAGGTCGTCCATCGTCGCGAAGTGCCGTGGTTTGCGACCATGACCGACGAGGAGGTGGCGCGCTGGCTGATGCAGGACAAGGAGTGGCGCCACCCTCCCCTGCCGATCCCCGATGCCGATGCCTTGCTGCGCGCAGACAAGATCCTGGCCGGTTCCTTCTCCTATGTCGGCGAGGACCATCGTCTGGCGGATCCCGTCGACTGGGCCGTCAATCCCAGCCGCGACAAGGAATGGCTGATTGCCCACCACAAGCTCTATGCGCTTGTCGACCTGATGCAGGCGTACCGCGCGACCGGGCGCATGGAGTACCTCGGTCGCTGGTCCACCCTCGCCGAGCGGTGGCTCGACCAGATGGGCAGCGGCTTCATCGCAGCCAGCGATGCGCAAGTCGAGGCGAAGCGCGTCGAGAGCGTCGTGACGTGCCTGCTGCTTGCCCGTGGCGTCCACGCGCCTCTCTCCGGCGCGCTGCTGCGGCGCATCGTGGTCCGTCTTGCCGACGAGGTCGCGTTCATCGCCCGGAACCTGCGGCCCACCCGCAACCACCGAACATTCCAGCTCGGCGCCATGGCGATGGTCGGGCTCCTGTTCAACGAACTCGAGCAAGCCCCCGAATGGGCCGCAACGGCTCTCCGGCTCCTGGAAGCCAACCTGCTGGAGGACTTCCTGCCGTCGGGAGTTCACGTGGAGAGGTCGACGCACTACCACAACATCACGCTCGAGACCGCACTTGCCATCGTGGAGCTGGCCCGGCTGAACGGGGCGCGCGTCGGCACGGCGCTGGACGAACGGCTGCGGCGGGCCCTGGCCTTCTCGGCCTGGTTCCAGTTTCCCGACGGCGAGATCCCGCTGATCAACGACTCCGATCTGCTGGACCACCGGGCCCTGTTCGAGGCCGGATATCGTCTCTATGGAGACCCCGAGCTTCTCTTTGCGGCGACCCGCGGCGAGGCGGGCGCCCCGCCGGAGCGGATTGCGGCTGACTTCGACGGCTATGTCGTTCTGACCGACGACTGGGGCGCGGACCGGGATGGTTACGCATCGCGCCAGCACGTCTTCTTGGACTATGCGCCCCTCGGGATCGGAAGCCACAGCCACTACGACCTCTTCAGCTTCACGTGGTTCGCCGGCGGAAACCAGATCCTCGTCGATCCCGGCCGCTATACCTACGATGCCGACCCCGTGGACGGGATCGACTGGCGACGGGAATTCAAGAGCACGCGCTCGCACAACACGGTCTCGATCGATGGGCGCGACCAGACGCGCTACCTGTCCAAGGCCAAAGCGCCGCCTCCGGGCGTGGAGCGCTACGACAAGACACGTCATGCCGCCAAGCACGGGCCCGATGTCGAGATCCTCTGGCAGGCCAGAGATCTGGATTCATCCTCCCCGTGGATCCTGGGTGCGGCGCAGAGCCACGAATACAGCCCGGTCCATTATCGGGCATTTGCCTTTGTCGATCGTACGGACCTCCTCGTCGTGGACGTGATGGAGCCACGCGACGACGATCGTCATCGCTATGAGAGCCGGCTCCATTTTGCTGCGCACTGGGCCGGGGACATCGTGTTGCGGGCGGGAGATCGCGGTTGCTCCATATCGGCGCCCGGATGGCAGGCTTCCATCCAGACGTCGGGCGCCGCGACTTCAAGTCTTGAACAGGGCTGGGTGTCAAAGACCTACGGAACGAAGGTGCAGGCCCCCGTCGCCTTGACGTCCCAGTTCGGGTCAGGGCCAGTCGGGACCGCGGCGCTGTTCAGCGTCCATCAGGGCTCCGGGATGTCGACCGATTTCGACCTCGACGCGGGGACCGTGACCGTGCATCTCGCGCGAGACCAGCGCAGCCGCTCGACCGTGATCTTCGATATTGCGCGGCGGCGCGTCAGGATCCTGGCCGGCTGATTTGGCTTCCTGAAGGTCGGATGGGCAGGCAGCGCTGGCGCGCCGTCCCGGCAGGACGTGTCGTCCGGGAGAGGTTATCGCGGCCGACGTCAGCACGAGCCAACACGGCGCCCAGGGATCTCAACGCCGGAGAGGTCGCGTACGACAGAAGACGGACGTCCGACAGTATGCCGCCCGAAAGCGAGCGGGCTTCGCTCGTGGCCTACCGATACAGCGCCGCGCGGAGTGCGGGCGAAAGGCCCT
>CAZJCW010000001.1:0-11482 GCA_964544365.1 uncultured Alsobacter sp. | reverse complement strand
GCTTCGCTCGTGGCCTACCGATACAGCGCCGCGCGGAGTGCGGGCGAAAGGCCCTTGGATTCGGCCGCACGCAGCGACAGCGCCGGGGCCGACTTCTTTTGACGGGCGAGCATCTCGCAAAGCGGAACGCCGCATGTCACGCCGTCGAGTACCGGCGCGGGAACTCTCCGTTCGATCGCCTCGGCCATGCCGGAAAGGGCGGCGCCGCACAGCACGACGACATCGGCCCCGGCGTCCACAAGCTTCAGCGCCGCAAAAGCGACATCGTCTTCGACCTTGCGCGGATCTGCGTAGGCTGCACGGGCGTCGCTCGCGATGACCTCGATGCCGACGATGCGCGCTCCGCATCCATAGCCGTCCGCCAACTCCCGGTAGAGCCCGGGAGTCCCGAACGTCACCAGGCCAATTCGCGAACCGAGCAGGCACGCCACCGAGAGGCTGGCCTGCGTGATGCCGAGAACGGGGATCCCGGCGATGTCGCGGGCCGCGAGCAGCCCCGTGTCATACGAGACGGCGATGAGCACGGCGTCGGCATCGTTCCTGTGCTCGGCGACGAGTTCGAGCAACGCGTGCGCCGCGATCGCATTCTCCGCCCGGCTCTCGATGATCGCGGCGCCGAAGCGGCCCGTGAGCGGCACGATCTCCGTACCCGGTGCCGCAACACGCCGTGCAACGTCCGCGCACAGGAGGGTCACAGCTTCGGTCGTATTCGCGTTGATCAGCAAGAGACGCATCTGGTCGTGCCCCAATCCCGTCGTCCTGCACGGTGACGTCGAAGACAGCGAATGTTGAAGCCCGTTCTTTGGGCACATCCAGGCTTTCTGCCCTGCCCATGGGCAGACAAGCGCGTCATTCTCACCTGATCAGCGAAAATCACAGCCAGGGCATGTGGCACACGCCGTGCAGTTCTCCCGACGACGACGGAGCCGAGATCTCCGCAGGCCCGAGGAGAAACACGTCCATGCCCATCCGATCAATCCTTGCAGCGGCGGCCATCTTCGCGTTTGCGCAGCCCGCCGCGGCCCAGAGCGTTCGCTGGCTCACCCAGACGCAACAGCAGAATGCCCAGTTTCCGATGGAGGCAGCGGCCATCGAACGAGCGAAGGCGGCCGGCCTCACGGTCGATCGCGTGGAGTTCCAGGTGCTGGGCCTGAACCTGGCGGACGCCCTTCGGCTTGCCGGTGCCGGCACGTTCCAGGTTGTCACGACACAGATCGGAAGCGTGGCGCGCGACGATGCCTTTCTGGAGGGTATCGACCTGATCGGCGTCTCCACCGACATGGCCGAGTTGCGGACGGCCGTGGACGCCTACCGCGACGCCTTCAACGACCGACTCGGCAAGCGGTTCGGCGTCAAGGCGCTGGCTATCTGGCCGTTCGGCCCGCAGGTCTTCTTCTGCAACCAGGAGATCAAGACGCTCGCAGACCTGAAGGGTCTCAAGGTCCGCTCGTTCACGGCATCGATGTCCTCGCTGCTCACGCAACTCGGCGCAACGCCCGTGACGCTGAGTTTCCCCGAGGTCTATCCCGCCCTGCAACGCGGCGTTGCCGCCTGCGGCGTGACATCGCCGACATCGGCCAACACAGGAAAATGGCCCGAGGTGACGAAGTATCTCCTGCCGTTGTCGGTCTCCGGTTCCGTCCAGGCTCACATCGTGAACCTGGCCTGGTTCAACGGACTGCCCGCGGACAAGAGGGCTGCCCTCGAGGCCAGCATGAAGACGCTCGAGAACGACCTCTGGACGCTGGCCAACAAGACGAACTCCGACGCGCTGTCGTGCAGCACCGGTGAGGCGTCATGCCCCGGCGGGATCTACACGAAGTACGACATGAAGCTCGCGCCCGTCTCGGATGCCGACAAGGCGCTCGTGAAGAAGATCTCCGAGGAGAAGGTGCTCGGTGAATGGGGTGCGCGCTGCGCCACGACCTACCCCGAGTGCATCAAGGTCTGGAACGACACGGTCGGCAAGGCCCGTGGCGTAGCCATCAAGTAGCGGGCTGCGAACCAAGGCGAGAGACGTGAAAGAGCCCGGCTTCCTGGTTCCTGTCAGGCTCGCGGCGACGGCTTTCGCCATCGTCGCGGGCCTTTGTGTCGTCCTGCTGTCACTGCTGATCGTCTTCGATATCGTGGCACGCAGCGCCTTTCGCTTCTCGCTGCAGGGGACCGACGAGCTTGGCGGCTATGCGCTCGCGCTGGTGGGCTCGCTCGGCCTCACCTACACGCTGCTGAAGCGCGGTCACCCCCGCATCGACGTCGTGCTGAGGCTTCTGCCGGCTCCGGTCCGGCGCGTGCTGCACATCGTCGCCTACGCCTTTCTGGCGGCCTTTGCCCTCTTCATGCTCCGCCACGCGCTCAACGAATTCTCGGAGACGATCTCGTACGGGACCGTCACCAACACGCCGCTTCAAACGCCGCTATGGGTCCCGCAACTGGGCTGGATCGTCGGGCTCGCGCTGTTCGCCCTTGCGACAGCAGCCTGCACCGTTCACGGCGCGTGGTTGTTGTGGCGGGAGCCCGCACGCATCGAGGGGTTCTACGGGACGCTCACCGTGGACGAGGAAGTCCAGGACTATGTCGGCGGCGATCATCCGCCGGTCACCCTGCGCTGAGGTCACACCGCCATGCTCGGCATCGAAGGCGCAGTCGTCGGTTTCGTTCTCCTCTTGCTGCTGATGTTCATCGGCCTGCATATCGCCACCGCCCTGATGGCTGTGGCGGCACTCGGGGCGTGGTGGTTCTTCGGCGATACGATGTTCCGTCCCTTCGGAACGATGATGTGGGGAACACTCAACAACTTTCTTCTTGTCGCGATTCCACTCTACGTGTTCATGGGTGAGGTGCTGGTGCGCGGTGGCGTCACCGAGCGAATGTATGTGGCCTTGGCCGACTGGCTGAATCCCCTTCCCGGTGGCCTCCTTCACACCAACATCGCCGCGTCGACGATCTTTGCCGCGATCTCCGGGTCTTCGGTCGCGACGGCCGCCACCATCGGAACCGTGGCCTTCCCTGCCTTCAAGCAGCGCAACTACAAGGAAAGCTGGGTGCTCGGCACGGTTGCCAGCGGAGCCACACTCGGGATCCTGATCCCGCCCAGCATCAACCTGATCATCTACGGCGCGATCACCAACACGTCGATCGGCAAGCTGTTCACCGCGGGCATCGTACCGGGCTTGATGCTGGCGGCCTTCTTCATGGCGACGATCGTCGTGTGGAGCACGCTGGATGTCTCCATCGCCGGCCGGCGCGAGCCGCTGGCGCCCTGGAGCGAACGCAAGAAGCGATTGAAGGACCTCCTGCCGCCACTCGGCGTCTTCACCATCGTCATGGGCAGCATCTACACCGGCTGGGCGACCCCGACCGAGGCTGCCGCCGTCGGAGCCGTCGCGGCGTTGGCACTCGTTGCCTTCTACGGCAAGCTCTCCGTGTCGCTGATCAGGGAGTCGATGCTCACGACAGTCAGCACGACGGCGATGACGCTGCTGATCCTGATCGCCGCGTTCTACCTGAACTTCGTTCTCGGTGTTCTCGGCGTCCCGGCCCAGGTTTCTGCCTTCATCTCGAGCTTCGACGTGCCGCCCTGGCTCATGATGCTCCTGCTCGTGATCCTCTACCTGATCCTTGGCTGCTTCCTTGATTCCCTTGCGATGATGATCGCGACAATCCCGATCGTCTGGCCGGTCGTCCAGCACCTTGGCTTCAACGCCGTCTGGTTCGGAATCTTCCTGGTGCTGATGTGCGAACTGGCGCTCATCACGCCACCCGTCGGCATGAACCTCTACGTCGTTCAAAGCATTCGCGGCCGGGGCTCCATCGCGACGGTCATTGTTGGCGTGCTCCCGTTCCTGGGTTGCATCCTGTTGCTCGTCGCCCTGATCATGGCCTTCCCGGCACTGGTGGATTGGCTTCCGACGCTCGTACACGGCTGATGAGCGATCTGCCGTCGCCTTGGTTGGAGCGACTGCGGGTTGTTCCCGGGATGTTTATCTTGAGTTGAGAAGCCCGACGGATTGGCGTCAGGCCGCGGATGATGCAGGGCCGACAGACGCTTCGACCTTGCCCCGGCGTTGCGTTCGCGAAGACTGTCGTCAGCTTCGCCCGACGACAGAAAGACTCGCAGGGCCCTGGAGATCGTAGCGCCAGTTGCAGCGCACGAGGCTTGGGCCCGAAGAGCGACCTAAGCCACCGGTCGCTTCGGCGATCCCGGCCTAGCCTTTTTCCGACCGGCAGAAGATCGGCGATGTCCAGGCCATCTGCCCGCCCGCCTGTCGCAGTCGGACATAGACGTTCTCACCAGCGCTGAGCGCGCCGAGGCTGACGTCCCCGCTCCATTGCCACTGGGCGGGCATCGGCAACTGGTGCAACCGCCAGGCAGGCGTGTCGATAGCGCCCAGGTTCCCACTCTTGGCACCCTCGAAGAGCCGCCGAGCCGGGATCTCGAGGATCTGGCCGCCCAGAACGGCCCGGATCGACGCGGTCGGGTCCAGTTTCAACCGCAGGGCAAGACCCTGTGTCGCGGATGTCGCGTTGTTCGGATTGGCTTCCGCAGTGACGGCAAACGAAACCTGCCCGGCTTGCCAGTCCAGGACCGGCAAGGCGTGGCCGGCGTCGTCGCCTTCCAGCGGGGACACGATCTCGGCACCGCGGAAGCGCGGCTCGACTCCCAGGATCTCACCGCCGTCAATCGAGATGTGGCCCTCCCAGCGATGGCTGCGCCCGCGGGCACCCCAGCCGAGTTCGACATAGAGGATCGTCTCGCGTTCCGTGGAGAGCGGAGACGGCGTGATCTCAGGCGAGATCCGGTGGACGAGGCGACCGTTGCGCATCACGTCGATGCAATCGATGAAACCGCCGCCGACCGCCTCGATGCGCAGGCGCGCTCCGTCGCGCGGCGGGATGACGCTTCCCTGGATGTCGGTGCCCAGTGCGGCCAGCAGGTGGATGGTGTCGCCCGTGAGCGCATTGGTGCGACGCGCCAGCATCGCCTCCCAAACGGCGTCCCGATCGCGGCCCCTGGCATAGAGACCCATCCGACCGTGGCCATACGAGCCCGGGAAGCCGGAATGGTGATCGGTGTTGCCCACGACGCCGAAGACATGCCCTTCGGCAAGCCCATGCTGCATCGTCCCGTCGCCGTCGACCGGGCCCATGGAGTGAAGGTAGCCGCGATCCGTCTCGGAGGCTTCGGCGCAGCCATGCATCGAGTTCATCTCGACGAAAGGAGACAGAACCGGATCGAACGCGGCCCAATTGATGCCACGGGCGCCTAGCCGGTATCCGATGTGGTGAGGAAAGGCGAAGGCCCGCCCCGCCATCCGGCTTTCGATCATCGCTCGCAACTCCGCCGGGCTGTCGGCGAGAAGCAGCGGAGCAGGATCGAGGTCCCGATAAACGATCGTGTAGTCGCCATAGGCGGCCGAATGGATCTCGTAGCCCGGGAAGACGACGAACCCGTTCCGGTCGGCACGCCTGAGGGCCGCGTAGTGGTCCGGCCAATTGGCGCGAAGCTTCGCGAAGCCCTCGACGTGAAAGGCGACGATATGCGCCACGGTGGGATCGTCGACCGGCATGTCCGGCCAGTGCGCGTGCCCCGTGATCGACAGGAAGTCGAGTTGCAACGCGGCACGCTTCAGCGCGTCCTCGAAGCGGCCATGCCCGTAGCTCAGGTCGCAATGGTTGTGGATGTCGCCATAGAGCGGAAGCAACCCGAGGTCATTGGCCAACGGCGTCAGCCTGGCCGGCAGCGGAGCGCGGATCATCTGTCGTTCTTCCGTTCGATCCTCATCCACGCCTTCATCGGTCGGGTTCGATCTTCTGCCGGCTGCCGAGCCGCGCGGCGCGGTATGCCGCCTCGATCATCAGAAGCGCAGCCCGCCCGTCCGCGACGCCGGCGGGAGGCTGTTCGCCCGTGCGCAGGCAATGGAGAAACCGGATTGCGTTCTGGTGGTGGAACTGGCCGACCTTGAATTGCGGAATGACGTCCACGGTTTCCCAACGCTTCGATCCCGCTTCGTCTATCGAGATCCGCAGGAAGCCGCCGGTGGTGATGTCCCTCGATGCGAGATCGACGCCGGAGAGCAGCGCCGTGGCGCGCGTGCCGTAGAATTCGATCGAGGTATCGGCGGCAGGGAGCAGCACCGAAGCCGTGAGCTCGGCCAGCATCCCATCGGCATACCGGAAAAGCGCTGTTCCCGTCTCATCGACAGGCGGACCTCCGAGGGGCGATGCCAGTTCGGCTGTGACCGTGTCGGGCAGCCCGAAGAACCAGTGCAGCAGGTCGGCGCCGTGGACACCTTCGTCGAGGAGGGCTCCGCCTCCGCCGCGCACCGGGTCCATGTACCATCGGTCGCGAAAACCGGGCTCCAGGCCATAGAAGTGTCCGTGCCGGACCCGTGCGAGATGGATGCGGCCAAGTCGGTCGCCGTCGACGAGCCTTTTCAACGCGAGCGACGCCGGGTCCAGTCGCTTCGGAAAGCTTTGCATGAAGAGCACGCCCGCTCCCGAGACAGCCGCGGCGATCCTGTCAGCCTCGGCGACGGAGCGGGCCGTTGGCTTCTCGCACAGGATGGCACGCCCGGCGTCGCTAGCCGCTAGCACGAGGGCGGGATGGTGGATCGTTTCCGAGCAGATCGCGACCGCATCGCAACCTGCAAGAGCGCTCATCAGGTCCGGCTCGAACGGGACGCCGAAGCGGCCGGACGCCTCTTCGCCGCGCGCCCGGTCATCATCCCACACGCACGCCAGGGTTGACGCGCCATCCGCCAGGAAGGCTTCGGCCCAGAAATTGGCGTGGTAGTGGGCAAAACTCAGCAGGGCGATCCGAGGATGCGATGGCATGGCGACCTCACGGCTTCTCGACGATCGTCCGGACGCCGCCCGCAGCGGCAGACCGAGCGATGGCTTCTGCCACCAGCAGGCTTCGGAGGCCTGCGACGCCCGTCGCCGGCCGCGGGATTCGGCCAAGCAACCCGTCGATCCAGTCCCGGTGCTGCCGGTGGCCCGGCGGCGCAGCCGGCAGGTCCGGAACCGCCCAGCCCGTGACGCCGACCCTTGCACTTGCGAGCAGCCCTCGCTCAGTCCGAAGCCAGAGCGAGCCCTGCGTACCGTAGATCTCCATACGGAAACGGTCCGTGCCTGCCGCCTCGATCATCGACATTTCATGATGGACAAGCGGTCCACCCTCGATCTCGTAGACGGCAAACGCCGTATCGGCGTTCTCAACGGCGACGACCCGCCCGTCCCTCAACGTTCGTTGCGGCACCAGCGTCGCCGTGCGTGCGGAGACGCTGACAACGGGCCCAAACAGATGCTCGATCAGGTCTATGCCGTGAATGCCGAGCTGGAGGACCACGCCCCCACCGACGCGATCCTTGCGGAAGAACCAGTCGCCCCAGTCAGGTCCGGGGGTCGCGTTGCGCTGGCGTACCGTGGTGACCGCGCCCGCTGCACCTTCGCGCAGCATCGCCCGGGCGGCGACGACCTCCTCGAAGTGCCGGTGCATGTAGCTGACCTGGACATCGCATCCCGCTCGCTCGGCGGCGTCCAGGATCCGGCGGCAGGCCTTCGAATCCGTCGCCATCGGCTTCTGCAGGAGGACTGCGCGTCCCGCTGAAAGCGCTTCGACGGCCAACTCCTCGTGGCTGTCGTCCGGTGTCGTGATCAGCACCGCATCGACGTCGCGTCGCCTGATCGCGGCCGAAACATCTCCGGTCGCATCAGCCACGCCGAAGCGCCGGGCCAGATCGGCCGCGCGCTGTGGCGTTCGACTGGCGATCACGCGAACCTTCGCCTCGGGGATGCCCTTCAGCCCCCCGAGGTGATAGTCGGCGATGAAGCCTGCCCCGACGAGGGCGATGCCGATCATGGACGTGGTTGCCTTACAGTTTCAGTCCGCCCTGAACCTTGACGAGCGCGGGATCCGCCGCGGCCACTGCGCCAGTAAAGGTGTAGTCCATCGGGTTCTGCGCGGTCTTCATGCGCCCGGACGCGACCAGGAATTCCGACATCGATCGCATGTCGGCAACATAGGCGTCGTCGATGGCCGGGTTGAAGTCATACTGGCTCCAGATCGCTTCCACGAGGGCCGGATCCTGCTTCGTCTCCGTCGCGACGAGGGCGATGACCTCGGCGCGATTGGCTGGATTGGCGGCATAGCGCTGCCCCCGGACGAGCGCGGCCATCAATGCGCGCGTCGCCCTCGGATTCTTGCGGACGAAGTCCTGGCTGGCGACGAAGATCGACCGAGTGGCGGAGACCTGCGCCGGCTGGCCCTTGTTGGCCTCGAAGTAGCTCGTCGTGCCGGTGTGGACCAGTTCACCGCCGGCCTTCACGGCGTTGAAGCCCCAGGGCTGCCAGCAGATCATCGCCTGCACGTTGCCGGAATTGAGCCCCGCGAGTTGCTCCGGGGGCGGCAGGTTGACTGCTTGCAGCCTCTTCTCATCGAGGTTGTATCGCTTGGCGATGTTGAAGAGCATGGCGCTCGCCGTCGAGCCGGCGAGAAGCCCGATCTTGACGCCGTACAGATCCTCGGGCTTGCGGATGTTTGCGTCCTTGCGCGCGACGAGATGATCGGCAGCAGCCGCGATGGCGTTGGTGCCGATCACGGCGACGGGAATCCCGTTCTGTACCATCGAGATGGGCGGAAGGTTGCCCGGGGTCCAAAGGTGAATCTGGTCGGCGATGAGCGCCTCGCCGGCCAACGCCCCGCTGGTGAAGGACTTCGTGTTCACCTCGGTGAAGCCGGCGTCTTTCAGCCAGCCTTTTCGCATGGCGAGGATGTGAGGCGCGAAGACCGGATCGAGACCGAAGCCCAGTTCCAGCTTGGTGATTTCTGGCTTCTCCTGCGCCCTCGCCAGCGATGGAACCGTGACTGCCGCCGCGGTCGCGCATGCCGTCGTAATGAAACGCCGCCTGTCCATGTCATTTCCTCCCTGGTTCATACCCTGGCCCAACGTCCGACGGTGCGTCGGATGGCAGCGCCGAGTTGCTGATCGGCGAGCATGCTCACGACGCCTATGAGCAGGATGCCGAAGATGGAGACGCCCAGATGACCGAGTTGCCGGGCCTCCATGATCATGTGGCCCATGCCGCGCTCGGCAGCGATGAGCTCGGCGGCGACGAGGATGCCGAAACTGAGCCCGAAGCCGACCCTGAGCCCGGTTGCCACGTCGGGCATCGAAGCCGGAACGGCGACCCGCCAGAGCAACCGCAATCCGTCCACATCCATGGTCCGGGCGGCCCGGAACAGCACGGGCGGGACCATGGTGATCCCCCGATAGGTGTTGGTGAAGATCGGGAAGAACGCGCCGAGGGCGATCACGAAGATCTTCGACGGCTCGCCAAGACCGAACCAGACGATGGCGATCGGAATCCACGCCAGCGGCGGGATGGGCCGCAGCAGCTCGACGAGCGGACGGAGGGCCAGAGAGATCCCGTGGAACCAGCCACAGGCGAGACCGAGCGATATGCCGATGACCGCTGCGATGGTGAACCCGGCGACGATGCGAAAGAGGCTGACGCCGACATGGCCGAGCAGCACGTCCCATGTCAGGACTGTCCATGCCTCGGCAAGCGCCTGGGTGGGAGCCGGCAGTACGCCCGGATCCCGCCAGACGAGGCGCGCGGAGAGTTCCCATAGCAGGAGCAAGCAGGCCACACCGACCGTACCCGCATGGCGATGGAGCACTGCGGTCATGTCCGCGCTCCGGATTCGACGGGCATCCAGGGCATCAATCGGCGCTCGAGCCGAGACAAGGCCATCGAGATGCCGAGGCCGAGGAGGCCGATCGTCACCATGCCCACCATCGTCACGTCGGTTCGGTAGAAGGTTCTCGCCTCCATGATCAATGCGCCGAGGCCCATCGTGGTGCCGATCATCTCAGCCCCGACGATCACCATGAAGCCGACGCCGAGCGCGATCCGTGCCCCGGCGGCGATGCGCGGCAGGGCGGCCGGCAGAACGACGTGCGTGAAGGTCCGCAGGGGCGTCGTGTCCATGGTACGGGCGGCGCGCAGCAGGACGGGGTCGACGAGGCGCATCGCGGCGATGACGTTGGAGAGCATCACCCAGAAGCAGCCATAGCCGATGAGGAAGATCTTTGACGCTTCGCCAATGCCGAACCAGACGAGAGCGAGCGGGAGGAGGCTCAGCGTTGCGACGGACCGGCAGAAGCCGACGATGGGCGCCGTCATCCGGTCCAGGAGCGGGGACGCACCGATGACCATGCCGAGCGGGATCGCGAGCGCGACTGCTGCAATGAATCCGCCCAGAATGCGGACGATCGTGATCAGCAGGTGGTCCAGCAACGTCTTGCCCACGGGCACGCCGTCACGCGCAAGCTCCACGGCACTCGAGAACAGCCTTGTCGGCGGCGGGAAAAGCAGACGCCGCAGCCAACCCTGGGCCACCGCCAGTTCCCAGCCGCCCAGGACGACGGCGAAGACGAGCGTCGGAACGAGGACCGGGAACCAGGATTGGAGACCGCGGCGCATCATCGCTCCCGAAGCGCTTCCCAGATGGCTTCATGCAGTTCCACCAGCGACAGGGACGAGCGGGATCTCGGGCGCGCCGCGTGAATCTCCTGCTCCAGAACGATGCGGCCGGGCCGCGACGCCATCACCACGACGCGATCCGCCAGCATCAGCGCTTCCCAGATCGAGTGCGTGACGAAGAGCACGGTTTTCTGTCGTGCCTGCCAGACCCGCAAGAGCTCGTCCTGCATCTCGTTGCGCGTGATCTCGTCCAGCGCGCCGAAGGGTTCATCCATCAACAAGATCGCGGGATCGAGGGCGAGCGCGCGGGCGATGGCGACGCGCTGCTGCATTCCGCCAGAAAGCTCTGCGGGGTACTTGTCCTCGACGCCCTCCAGCCCGACGAGCCGCAGCAGGTCGGACGCGAGCAACCTTGCCTCCTGGCGCCGCAGCCCGCGGTTCTCGGCTGCGAACATGATGTTCGCCTGGGCGGACAGCCAAGGAAACAGAGCATTCTGCTGGAAGACCATTCCCTTGCCGCCACCGGGGCCGGTCACCGCTCGACCGTCGACGCGAACCTCGCCGGAGGTCGGCGCCTCGAGCCCCGCAACGATGTTCAGCAAGGTCGTCTTGCCGCATCCGCTGCGCCCCAGCAGCACCACGAATTCATTGTCGCGGATACACAGATCGATAGTGCCCAGGACCGGCGGAACCCCGGCAGGATCCGTCGGAAACGATTTGCCGACACCCCTGATGTCGATGGCCGGAGATCCCGACCGGACATCCGCGACGCTGGCCGGGCCTTGGGAAGAGACGTCGCGCATGGAGAGTGCCAGCCTCAGGCGGTCCTCGATCGGCGCCTCATTCGTGCACACGCGCCATCTTTTGTAAAGAAGCTGGACGAAAGGAGCCCTCAAGCAACCATATCCACCATGTCATCCCTCTATCTGGCAGACTGTCGATTGACAGAATGCCAATTCAAGCCTCATTTAGTTCGGGTTCAGAACTATCTCCT